>DEIL01000311.1:0-23071 GCA_002352445.1 Desulfobulbaceae bacterium UBA2775 | reverse complement strand
TCATAATTTTTATTATTATGTTTCCTCTTTGATGAAGTTATATAAACTGCCGGAATAGGGCAAGAAGAAAGATGATAGTCTGGTATTTTCGAATTATTTGTAGAGCACACTCGTCTGACTTTTGTTTATATTGTAGGATTTTTATGGTTTTTTAAAAGTAAACTATTATAGAGCGCTTTTATTTGGATGTCTTGTTAACAGGGTCGGGAATAACTTATCGTGTCTTCCGTAAACCATAAAGATCCTGCAGTCACCCATGATACACTTTTTGATGGGGAACTAGTCTGTCTGCAGCATAAAGAAGGCTACCGCTTTTCCGTAGATTCGGTGATTCTTGCACACTTTATTCATCCAGATAAGGGTGATATCATTCTTGATCTGGGTACGGGGTGCGGTATCATCAGTCTCATAATGGGTTACCGGTGGAAAGCTATTTTAGATTCAATCACGGGCGTAGAGAAACAAAGTTCACTTGTAACTCTTGCAAAACGCAACATCGCTATGAATGGATTTGATGAATTCTGTCATGTTATCAAAGGTGATGTTAAAACTCTTTTTCAAACTGTTGATCGGCAATCTTTTTCCAAGGTCATCTGTAATCCTCCTTTTTATCAGTCCGGCACAGGAAGAATAAACAAAAATCGGGAAGCACTTTTGGCTCGACATCAAATCTCGGTAACGCTTGATGATTTCATCTCTGCTGCCGCAGCTGCGGTTAAAAACAGGGGGGCGACATATTTTATATATCCGGCACAAAATCTTGGTGATCTGCTTTTGCTGAGTAAAAAACACAAGCTTGAACCTAAAAAAATCATGTTTGTATACAGCTACCCTCAACCAGCAAAAAGTGCAGAACTTGTACTGGTAAAATGTTTGAAAAATGGCGGAAGTGGGGTTGAGGTCATGGCGCCTTTTTACGTTTATAAAGAAAAAAACGGGTCTTACAGCCCTGAGATGGCAAGTTATTATGCTCGCTAAGGTTCCAAGCTGCTCAGTTATTGGCATCGATGGCTGGTTAATTCAGGTTGAGGTTGATATTGCCCTTGGATTGCCAATGTTTTCAACCGTTGGACTGCCTGACAGTTCTGTTCGTGAAAGCAAAGACAGGGTGAAGGCAGCCATTAAGAACTGCGGTTATGAATTTCCAAATAGACGTGTCACTGTGAATCTCGCGCCTGCCGATATAAAGAAGGAAGGATCGGGTTTTGATCTGCCTATTGCAGTAGGTATTCTTCAGGCTACAGAAACGTTAAAGAAGTCTATTGATGGCGAGTATTGTATTGTAGGGGAGCTTTCATTGGATGGTGGAGTTCGTAGAGTAAATGGCATCCTTTCCATGATTCTTGCGGCAAAAGATTATGGAATGCAGGGAGTGATTATCCCGGAAGAAAACATCGAAGAGGCCCAGGTGGCGCCACCGGGTATCGAGGTAATCACAGTTTCCTCACTTCCACAGGTTGTAGAGTTTCTAACAGGATTGCTGACTATTCCACCGGTTCCTCCATTAGCACCCGATGCCCTGGCCCGGCAGTCAGGATATTCCATCGATTTTTCTGAGATCAGGGGGCAGAACCATGTAAAAAGAGCACTGGAGATAGCCGGATCGGGAGGACATAATGTCCTTCTCAAAGGGCCTCCTGGATCGGGAAAGACAATGCTGGCAAAAAGATTTCCGACCATTCTGCCGGAAATGACCATGGATGAGATTATAGAAACAACAAAAATTTATTCGATTGCCGGTAAGATTAACCGACAAAATGTTGTGTTCGCCTCACGTCCTTTCAGAGCACCTCATCATACAATTTCTGATGCAGGTCTCATTGGTGGAGGGAGTATACCTCAACCTGGAGAGGTGTCTCTGGCTCATAATGGAGTGCTGTTTTTAGATGAGTTACCGGAGTTCAAAAAACATGTTCTTGAACTGCTGAGACAGCCGTTGGAGGAAGGGATTGTTTCAATTGTACGGGCAAAAATGGGACTCACTTTCTCAGCACGGTTTATGCTTCTTGCTGCTATGAACCCATGTCCATGCGGCTTTTATGGTGACAAACAAAACAGTTGTAATTGCACAAGTGTACAGGTCCAAAAATATAAAAATAGAATATCAGGCCCATTGCTTGATAGAATTGATCTCCATCTTGAAGTTGCGGCGTTGGATTATAAAGAAATGAGTAGTTCTATTCCTGGAGAATCTTCAAATGAAATAAAAGCTCGTGTAGATAAAACGAGGGTTATCCAGGAAGAGAGATTTGCAGAATATCCGAAAGTTTACTGTAATGCTCAGATGAGTTCGAAATTAGTAGAACAATATTGTAAGCTTGATAAACTGTCTTCAGTATTGTTGGAAAAAAGTGTGACCCGATTGGGATTATCCGCAAGAGCCTACCATAGGATATTGAAAATTGCGCGCACAATCGCAGACATGGATCAATTACCATCGATAAAGTCAGGTCATATCGCAGAGGCGGTTCAGTATCGCCGAATCGATAATTAACCTGCATTATGATGTGATTTATACTGAGAAAAATGAGCTTTGAGACTACAATATGACAATGAAAAAATTTCTCGTGGTTTCCACAATAATGGTTTTGGCAATCTTTTTTCTGGTTTGGAAACTTCAACCGCTACCGGCTGGAGATATAGCTGCGGTGATACCAGATACTGCACTATTGTACATGGAACAAAAAGATGTTGAAAACTTTGTTGATGATTTGAAACACTCAAAACTTGGAAAGATAATTCAATCAATTGATTTTTTGATAATTGGGAATGATCTGAAATTGACAGATGATCAACTAACTGCAATTCAAAAAACCGATATTTTAATCAGAAACAACTGGGATAGTGAAATTATCAGAGAACTTTTTGGGAAACAGGTGGCTCTTGCACTGTTACAGCCATTGAAATCCACAATGCATCTCAATTTAATTGATTTTATCAAAGCTAATACAGTACTGATTACAGAGCCAGGGTATAAGGCCGAATTCATGCATATGATAGCTGAACGTTACGCAGTCTACAGTAAAAATATCAGTATCTCAGCTCATCAATATGGGAAATACCATATAAAACGAATCTCTATTGATACTGATATCCTTTCCACCGTAACCATAGATGGTTTTATCCTGATGAGTTTTGAAGAAGGGCAATTGCGAAAATGCATTGACACATTCGATAATGAATTGCCGTCCCTGGCGGAATATGAGGATTATTCCAGGTTGAGAAGTCATTATTCTCAACCTGATCAATTCATGTTCCTGGCTCTAGGTAACAGCAGGGATTTTATCAATAATGATTTACTGCAGCATGAATTTTCAGGAAGGGATATTATAGAAAAAGAGCTGACTGCCACAGCAGGATTCGCTGGTTTTTCTTATGGTGCATGGAAAAACCAGTCTCTTATCAGTGACAGGATCATGGTTCTCTATAATCAGGAGATGGTAAGCAGTACTGTTGAAAAACAGCTCCAAACCGCACCGGCAATCTGTGATACGCTTAGATTTTCTCCAGTCAATCCACTTGTATTTTACTGGACAAATACAATAGATTTTGAACTGCTTTACCAACTCTACAGCAAGAGAGTTGGCGAACAGGATATTAAACTGGTTAAATTTGCTGAAATCCTGGAGGATCAGGCCGGGATGACCAGCAATGAGTTCTTTAGATTATTCGGCACAGAACTCAGCTACATTATAACTTCCGGCCAGGAGGGTAACTCTTTGTCAATTCCCTATGGAATTATGTTATTTAAAGTTGAAGAACCGGAAAGGGTGGCAGAAGCGCTGGAAAAACTTGTTGCAGGATATAACGTACCTGTGAAAATGAATAATTACGGTTCAACATCATTCTATTCCTGGGCCGGTTCACCACAGGAAGGGCTGCAACCTCTCTATGGTTTTCTGGACAACTATCTCTTCATTGGAAATAGCAACTATCTGGTAAAACAGGTCATTGACAGCCTGCAGAATGGAAATAACCTATTAAAAGATCCACAGTTTCTCGAGATTGATCTGGGACTTACCAGATCAAATAATTATATCAGCTATACAGATAATGTGGAATTAATCACCATAACCAAATCACTGTTAAAACTTGCAGGTGCGATGATGGCAATTGAGGACAGGGATACAGCATCGAAGGTCAAAATCATACTTAGAGATATCATTGATCCCCTTTTAGATGGGCTGTCGATGTTTGATAGAACCGCCACTCGAAGTTATTTTACTGAAGATTCTGTGGTGATCGATTCAATGACCAAAGTTGAAAATTGACAGGTTTCAGCCGCCGTGCACTATTAAAGGAACTCTAATGAAAGACATTGTTGTTGAACTTAAAAAAATACTACCCTTTAAGGATACCACGGAAATAGGTGATATTGTTCTTATTGCAGCTAAAGAACCGCAAATGCTGCTATATGCCTATGTTGCTGACATTAAAAGAGATTATTCCAGAAAAGACGAGTGGTGGCACCTCCATCTGACATTCCTTGCAATACCGTTGCAGAAGACAGCATGGACCCTGAGGACTCCACAGATGACAGGACAGGAATTATTTACTATGGAAGGAGAAGAACGTTTTTTAAAAGCAATAGATATGGGGGGTGATGATTCATCTACGGTGCTGCCTGGACGTCTGCACAAGACTACAAAAACTGGATTGAAAAGAGTGAAATGATGGATCAGAGATCAGGCAGTAGAAAACTTATATTGATATTTTTAAGTTCAGATTTGAACTGCCTGTAGAAAATATTTGGGGATTTATCCAACATAATTTTTGAGGCCCTTATCTGGTCTGTGTCCTTGTATTTATCTGACAGGTAAATAATTTCTCCTATTCCTGCCTGAATAATTACTTTTGTACATTCATTGCAGGGAAATAATCCTACGTAGATGCGGCATCTTCTCAAATTGGTGGAAACTGAATTGAGGACAGCATTCAGTTCCGCATGGCACACATAGGGGTATTTTGTGTCAAGAAAGCTTCCCTGACGATCCCAGGGGAATTCATCGTCAGAACAGCCCCATGGTAACCCGTTATAACCGACACCAACTATCTTGTTTTGCTCATTGGCAATACACGCACCTACCTGGGTGTTAGGATCTTTGCTTCTCTGAGCTGACAGCAGGGCAATTGCCATAAAGTATTCGTCCCAGGACAGGTAGTCTTCTCGTTTCATTCAGTTTGATTCCCTTTCATTTTTTAATACCCCGACGTCTTTGCCGCCAGGTATTTACACCACTTACTGTATCTATAAAGGTCTTTATTGTCTGAAAGTAGAGCGCACCTCCGATTTTGACCACTGTGTCATGATCGGCACCGGGTATAATATAAAATTGCTTAACTCTGGCACCGGAACTGGCCTGCAGAGTCTCGGCCTGTGCAGGAGGCACTACGGTGTCTCTTGCGCCATGCAGGATCAGAGTTGGAAGTTTAATGTCTTCAATCTTGTCTTTGTTGTTAAAACCATCGGTTTCTGATATACCAATTTTTCTTAAATCAAGTCCTGAGCCAACTAAAAAGGGGATGGTATCGCAGAAGCCGCTTTCTATGATTACACCTTTTATGTCGTCAGAACAAACATGTGCAGCTTCAATGGCAAATGCTGATCCGACAGATTCGCCCATAACAAAGAGTGGTCCCTTGAATTTTTCCTCCTGCAGCTGGTTAACTGTTTTTCGCAGAATAAAAGGCAGATCACCGATCATAGAACCAATTCCAGCATTCCCCTCGCTTTTACCACACCCACGATACGAAACAACCAGCAAATTTACACCATACTGGACATAATTTTCCGCAATTGCGTTATATTTGTTGATGGATTGTCGCCCCGTGGGAAAAAAGAGTAGGGTAGGGGCCTCTTTGCCGGCTGGATACAACCTGCAGAGCAACCTTGTCTGGTCCTCCATAACAAATTCAATATTTTTTGCATTTTCAGGGCATTCAGCTAGTGGCTCAGATGATTTGATAAACAGGGTGGATACTATTTCAGGAGTATCTATTTTAGCGTATTGTAGCATAATTATTATGTCCGGATGCAGGAATTGTGACGGTGGAAAGAAAAAGGGGTGATTCTCAAAATCTACAGAATCACCCCTTCAAAATGAAAATGGGGTGAATGAGGAGGATCGAACTCCCGACCTTCTGGGCCACAACCAGATGCTCTAACCTACTGAGCTACATTCACCGCATGTTTTCTTTTGTCAGAAAAACGTGTCTTTTATACCCGGATAGACACGTTTTTGCAAGAGTTAAATTTTACGATTCCAGGTAACTTTCAGGGATCTTATCCGACTAGTCGGAAGAATTTCAGTCTCGCTGGATAAGCACCTTGAAAGTAAATGGTACAACATAATTTCAAAAATATACTCCCTGGCTTCTTGTTTTTTATGATAGAAGTTCAGGAGTAAGGTACTAATAATTTTTTGATCTATTCAGGTTACGTTAAAGATTCTCTTTACAATGCATACATTTTTTGGCCTGGGCCTTAATGATTTCGGAACAGTAAGGACATTCTTTTTTAAAGTTTGCATCAAGCAGCATTTTGATACGCATATTTATTTTTTGTTCAAAAGTGCCATCTCTGAAGGTATGGTTTCTAAGGGCATCAATGCAGGAAAGGTCATTTAATTTTGTAAGATATTCAAGAGCTGATGCCTTGTTACCTTTCAAGGCTGACTCATCCAGAAGCAACGTTAAAACTGGACTGAGGTTGCTTTTTTCGACACAGGTTTTAAGCTCTTCAACTGCTTCCTTCTCTTTCTTGTATCGTTTATTTTGATTTCTTATTGCCTCTTTATCGACAAGGCTGCCTTTAAAAGCGTCTTTATTTCCCACCATCATCACATTGCTTTCTTTACTTCCCGGCAATTCCATATATCTATAAGAGGCGTGGTGTCCATATTGTTCTCCCACATGTTCCCAGCCCTTCAGGAACAGTGAACAGTAGTCATTAAGACAAATAAATAAAACATCCGACCCCCAGCCGAGACCGTCGCCTACATGTATTTGAGGTGCTTCACAGCAAGACAGCTGTGTCTTGCAGTGAGGACAAATTTTAATCTCATCCAAATAATCCAAATCTCGATCCGACATAATTCTACTCCTTCTAAATATATAAAATCATAGAAATATTACCGCTGTTGTCCTATAATATTTCTCATGATATTAAAAATCAACCTTGAAACATTTTTTCACGTACTATTTGCAGTAATGCTAAAAAATCAATTCTACTTCATGCTTGGCCTGCTCATAACTTCATCAACAGCCTTTGCCTGCTTCATACGTGATTGAAGAAATGATGGTGTCATTGATTTCTTGTTTTCTTCCATTATTTCAAATAATTTAGCAATCTCCCCATGTTCTGCTAATGCAGTTATGATTTCAAAGTTTTCTGCAAAGCTGCGAACAATTTTCTTCCCGTCTCCAGTTGTTGCCATGATCTCCGCATAGGTCATAGGGTTCTGATTATGAACACGCGCCATTGCCAGAATACCATAAAGAGAGGTGAGGGTAGAGTGACTGCCGATATCATCGTAGCTGATCGAATGTTGATTCAGGGTCATGGCTAGAGCGACAGAAATAGCTGTTGGCAATTTCTGGCCAACTCCCATGAGCAGATCATGTTTTTTTGCATTATCATGATAAATATCTGCGCCATGTTTATAGAGAAATGCTTCAAATTCACTACAGAAACTGCCACTTCTTGATGTTCTGACAATGGCAGCGTTTTTATCTTTCATAGTCATTGCCTGAGGACCCCAGAGGTTATGCACAAACATCACTTCCACCCCCTGGCTCGTCGATTCAAGTGCTGTCCTAATGATATTTTCAGATTCACCGGCAAGGATGATAAGAGCCTGACCATCTTTTAGTAACGGACCGTACTGTTTAATTATCTCAGTGGTAGCAGAGATCGGAACACAAACAATAACTACATCGACCATGTCAATCATGTGAAGGGGAGTGACTGATGACGAGCGACCGGTAATGTACGTTGCATAGCCTTCATTTCCAAGTCTGTCAGCGAACCATCCAGACATCTCCCCACTTCCGATAAACCCAAAACCTTTAATCTTTTTTACCCGCATATCAACGCGGGGAAAAGATCCAAGAGTCTTTAGAGCAGATTCTTCCTGAATGACGCTGGATTCAATAGTGCTGAGAGCACCTTCTATGTTAGGGTCTTTTATATGTCCTTCAACCTCAACATAGATCCGCAGTTTTTGTGTTTTAATATCATTTTCAGATTGAAGATCGAGGATGTTAATACCCCGTCTGGTGAATTCTCCGAGGATATCTGCAAGCATACCGACCCGGTCCTTTAATGGTCGGGTAATTATGGCGGTGGCATCATAGCCTGTTACGGGGGCTATTTTTTTTCCAATAACAGCGAATCGTGTTTTGTTATGGGGTACAACCTCTCGGGCAACAAGCTCAAAACCATATTTTTTAACTAGTTCCTCAGAATCGATGACTGCGTGATCGAGCCTTCGTTCCTTTATTATTGTCCTCATGGCCTGGTCAATATCCTGCACTGCCATTAAGGTTGCATCCGGGAAGTGATCTTCGATATACTCTTCACACTGTCTGAAAACAGATCCGCGGCCAACAAGAGTGGATATCTCGGGGCGGTTTTTTTTCCTGGTTGAAAGGATTCCTAAAGAAAGGTGTATGGGAAGGACTACGTTATCAATCCAAAAGCCCTCATCCATTTTTGATACAAGTCTGAAATATTCCTTTATTTCTCCCTCTCGCGTATTATAGACCGGGATGAGGGCGTAATCTACCTCTCCTTCACTAAAAGCATTGATGATATCTGAAAGTTTGTGAAAGAGGATCAAATTCGCATCAGGGGCATATTGATGGGCTGCCTGGTAACAATCTGAGCCGATAGGACCTATAGTAGCGATAGAGGGCATATTAAAATATCCATGGGAAAAACAGTCTTAGTTGCCTGCTCAACGCTGTGCAAAATATACTTTCTACTGTATTTACGCAACATTTTTAAAACCTCACTCTACCTCAGCCATTATTAATTGAAAGCAAATGACACCAGATGTCTCGGAATATTTATCATCTTTAAAAGGTTCCTCAAAATTTGGCTCCCAGGTGGTATATCATAAGGTAATCTCTGCTGTAGAGCCTAGATTTGCCACTCATCCCCCCAAACTCAACCTGTCAATACTCAGGCAATTGAGAGAGACAGGAATTGATAATCTCTACTCCCATCAGCAAAAAGCTATATGCTCAATCCTGGATGGGGAAAATGTTCTTGTTGCCACCCCAACGGCATCAGGTAAGAGTATGATTTATAACCTGCCGGTTCTCAATGATCTGTTTACTGACGATCCTGGACATTCTCTCTACCTCTTTCCATTGAAAGCCCTTGCCCGGGATCAGTTTAACATTCTGGATAATCTGTTCTCTTCATTACCTGCCTCTGTAACAAAACAGCACAAAGATATAGCAGCACTTTTTGATGGTGATACCTCACCATATATGAGAAGCAAAATAAGGAAAAACCCTCCTCCGGTTATACTTACAAATCCTGAAATGGTTCATCTTTCGATATTGCCATACCATGACAGCTGGGCTCAACTCTTTAAAAAATTACGCTATATAGTGATCGATGAAGTACATAGCTATCGTGGTATTTTCGGCTCCCACATGGCCTGGGTGATACGAAGACTGCGGAGAATCGCTTCACACTTTGGATCGCATCCAACGTTTATATTGCTCTCTGCAACTATAGGAAACCCTGATGAACTCGGCAGGTTGTTACTTAATAGCCCTGTACGGGTTATTGAAAAGAGCGGTGCCCCCCAGGCCGAAAAAAATATGCTGATGCTGAATCCATGGGACAGTGCGGCCTATACCGCAAGCCAGTTGCTGGAAGCTGCTGTAAAAAGGGGTTTACGAACAATAGTTTATACTCAGTCAAGGAAAATGACTGAACTGATAAACCTCTGGACCTCTCCCAGGCTTGGAGATCTGGCATCCAAGTTAAGTTCGTACAGAGCAGGGTTTCTGCCTGAAGAGCGGCGGGAAATTGAAAAGCAGCTTTTTTCCGGGAATTTGTTAGGAGTCATCTCAACATCAGCACTTGAACTCGGTATCGATATAGGAGACCTGGATCTCTGCATTCTAGTGGGATATCCGGGATCTATTATGGCTACCTGGCAACGAGGTGGACGGGTGGGGCGGGGTATAAGAAAGTCTGCAATCGTTATGGTCGCACAGGAAGATGCTCTGGATCAGCATTTTATGAGACAGCCGGAAGACTTTTTTAGAAGATCCCCTGAAAGTGCCGTACTCAATCCGGAAAACATGGTGATTATGGATCAGCACCTGCATTGCTGTGCGGCAGAGCTTTCCCTTGACAGTAATGAACCTCTTCTTAAAAATAAGGTCATTCAACAGCAAATAGCAGCTCTTACCCTAAAGGGTATCCTGCTGGAGACGGAATCTGGTGGAACCTGGCTTTCAACGAGAAAGCAGCCCCAGCGGTTTGTCAGTTTGAGAGGAGGTGGCAATCAAATTGCAATCATCAGTAATGAGAGTGGTGAAATAATAGGAGAGATAGATAGCGGCAGGGCATTGAAGGAATGTCATCCGGAGGCCGTATATATTCACAGGGGTACAACCTGGGTCGTTGAGCGACTTGACCTTATCGCAAAAGAAGCTGTGGTTCGGCAGGATAAACCGAACTATTTTACCCGCCCAATGTCGGAGAAACGAACAGAGATACTGGAGCTGATTGATAAAAAAAAGAGTTATGGCATTGATGTTTCTTTTGGCAGGCTCAAGGTTACCGAAAAGATCACCGGCTTTCAGAAGCGAAGCAGTCTGACCCACAAATTGATTTCTACAAATCCACTTGATTTACCGGAGCAGACAATTGAAACTGAGGGAATGTGGCTTGATTTACCGGAAGAGATAAGAACCTTACTTGAAAAGAATAAATATCATTTTATGGGAGCAATCCATGCCATGGAGCATGCACTGATTGCCCTCTTTCCACTTCTTGTATTGTGTGATCGCAACGATATAGGAGGAATCTCCTGTCCCCTGCATGAACAGACTGAACGCGCCTCTGTCTTTATCTATGACGGCTACCCGGGTGGTGTGGGACTGGCAAAAGAGGCCTTTTTAAAGGCGGATCAGCTTCTTGAGCAAGGGAGAGAAACTGTCGGCCGTTGTGGTTGTGATACCGGTTGCCCTTCCTGCGTGCATTCACCAAAATGTGGTTCCGGTAACCGTCCTATTGATAAAAGAGCATGTTTTGCGCTTTTTGAAGAGATTCTGAACACTCCGTTAAAGCAGGATAATCTTGAGCAACCGGTTTCCATAAAAAAAAGAAATGAAAAAGTGACAAACTTTACTGTTGAACGAAATAAGGGTCGGGGAGTTGATGCACTTCCACCCCGATTCGGTGTCTTTGATCTAGAGACCATTCGTTCCGCTGAAGAAGTTGGGGGATGGAATAAATGTGAAAATATGGGTGTTTCTGTTGGTGTTATTTACGATTCTCAACTGGACGACTGCATAACCTACCTGGAACATGAAATCCATGCTCTTATCGAGCATCTGAAGAGTTTGGATCTCGTCGTGGGGTTTAACAACAGACGGTTTGATAACAAGGTGCTGTCCGGTTATTCAAATGTCAACCTGGACAAATTACCAACCCTGGATCTGCTGCAGGAGGTGCATAGCTGTCTGGGATACAGACTCAGCTTGAACAGACTTGCTGAAGCCACTCTCGGAATACAAAAGACAGCTGACGGTTTACAGGCTCTGAAATGGTATAAAGAAGGAAAAATAGACCTGATCCAACAGTACTGCAGAAAAGACGTAGAGATCACGAGGGATTTGCTCTATCACGGCTTGGAACGAGGGTTCTTTCTCTTTACCAATAGGGCAAAACAGAAAGTGAGACTTCCCCTCGCTCTGGATGAAACTATTGCAACGATCCTGGAAAAGGTAAAAAAGTAAACACGTTTTCAGGACGCCATCATACTTTATGGCCAGATCAGCGGATTATAAACCCATCCAACTGTGCCGCTGCTGTGTCTCACCTGGGTCCATTTCCCTTTTTGAGATATCTTGGTTAACACAACACCACGTTCAATGTCGGCGACAATTGAGCTTTTTGTGGAAGGACCTGACCGCATGTTAACACTTTTCTTTGCGTTAATGATGACGGTATCACCCCTTGTCACCAGGCTTTTGTGTATCCAGCCGGAGTCATTTTCAAAGTCAGATACTTTGTACCAGTCACCCTGTTTTTTTATTACCTTCAAAGGATAGCCTGCAAATAGCTCCATTGACACAGGATTATCAGTACTTGGACCGGTTCGTACGTTTACATTATCTTTTTTTACACCCACATATTCAGCAGAGAGTCCATTTGAAGAGAAAAGCAGGCAGGCAGTTCCCAAGGCAAAGAGTATACAGAGACGTTTTTTTAGCAAAGCAGCATGAGTCATATCGTTCTTTGTTTTTGTGTAAGTTAATGAGAATGTAACAATTTTAAATATTGCGAGGTTGTTAACTTTAAGGCTACTATAAGCCTCTCTATAGCATTAATAGCAATTCAAGTCAAATAGCATGCGGAGATAATTAGTGCCTTACTCTCTAAAAGCTGTAATAAAAAACAAGGAACACTAAGTGCTAATTAACTCAATTGGTTAACACCAGCACCAAGGCACTTATCCAGCGAGACTGAAAGTTTTCTGACTAGTCGGGTTGTTCTGTGTATGTGAAGAGCAAACTCGTTTTCTCCCTGTCCATTTTCGCCATTGCTCCCAGGGGAAGAGTTATATTTTCAGGACAATGGCCAAATGGAAAATTTGCCCAAATGGGGTAAGTCGCATGACCACAAAGCTCTGCCACTCTGGACCATACCTGTTCCCTGTATCGCAGCTTTTCAATATCATCCTGATATGATGAGACAGAGAAATCTCCCAGAATAAGTCCTGAAATATTGTCCAGTTTTCCAGCCATAAATAGTTGCGTCAGCATACGATCAATACGGTATGGAGCTTCATCAATATCTTCCAGTAAAACTATCTTTTTGTCCCAGTTGAAATCATATAGTGTTCCAAGAAGGGTAACCAGGCTGGCAAGATTCCCGCCAACTAACTGCCCGGAAGCACTTGGCCCATCTTGCAGTATCTCGATTTTTTGTGGTGTGATAGCCGTATGCCAATTCCCGGTGAGGCAATGGTAAAGGCTTTCAAGAGAAGAATTGGTACCATTAGACAGTGAGGTTACAACTGGCCCATGAAGACTTACCAATCCTGTCTGTTCATAGAGATAATTTTGTAAAATGGTTATATCGGAATATCCAACAATTATTTTCGGGCTGCGCACAATCTGCTTCAGGTCAATCCTATCTATCATCCTGAGGCATCCATATCCTCCACGCATCATGATAAATCCATTGACCTGGGGATCAGAGAACAGTTTGTTGAATTCAAGTGCGCGGTTTTCATCACTGTCCGCCAGGTAACCAGCTCCCGGCCAGAGGTTCCTGGGGAATTTCACCTGAAAGCCCATATCTTTAAGGATGGCGATACCTTTTGCAAAATCAGGTATATCTCTCAATTGTCCTGCTGGAGCAATCACAGCAAGAGTATCATCTTTTTTCAGCGGTACAGGGTATAAAGGGTTGAGAGTCATCGGTTTATTTTCTTGTTATAGATTATTTCCAGACCCTTTAGTGTTAACATGGGGTCTATCAAATCAATGGCCGTAGTGAAGGGTTCGATGATGCCTGCCATTCCACCAGTTGCAACCACTTTGATTGCCTCTCCTGACCGGGTCATTTCAGCACGGATGCCATTTACAAGGCCGTCTATCATGGCACCGTAGCCATACAATATGCCGCTCTTCATCGCCTGCACAGTGGTTTTACCGATAATAGATAGGGGGGGGACTGCAACATCGATATGGGGTAGTTTAGCAGTTTTATTAGCCAGGGCCTCGAGGGAAATAGCAATTCCCGGCAGGATGGATCCTCCAAGGTATTCACACTTTTCAGTAATGCAGTCAAATGTTATGGCAGTACCAAAATCTATAACGATCAGTTTGCATTGAAAAATGCCCCAGGCGGCAATCCCATTTACTAACCGATCCGCTCCCACCTCTCCCGGATTATCAAGTTTCACGGTGATAAGATCTCTGATTTCATCTACTGCTACTACAAAAATATCCTGTTCAAGGCAGCCGGTAAAATGTTTTCTGCAGCAGTTTTTCCAGGCTGTCTCCAGGGTGGGGACTACGCTGGCCAAAATTATTCCTTTAATTCTGGTCTTATCAATCCCAGCCATGGTAAAAAGGGCATCATAACTTACAGCCAGTTCATCAGCAGTGCTTTTTCTGTCTGATTTAAAACGCCAATGTGCTGCAAGTTTGTTTTCACTGTACAGACCGGTTACTGTATGAGAATTTCCAACATCAATTACAAAAAACATTTTTCCACCTGTGATATAAATCGAGAGTAATTTTCATTCAATTAAAGGCTGCCTTGAATTGCTGATCAACAACCATGAAATGCTTTTACAACGATGACACCGCTTCGCTGTTATGAAAGTAATGAAGTCGGGATTCGGATAGCACATGACTTTCAGATAAAGATATTATAATAGAAAACAAAAGAAAAGTATTTGGAACACCTTATATCATAATTTCCATAATCGACAAGCTTTCGAACCCTGATAACCTGGATAAGTGTACACTATGGATTCTCTTATTATTATTTCAACAACTTTTGAACAAAAAGAAGATGGTGCTGAGGTGGCCAGGCTGCTCCTGGGTGAGAGGCTTGTCGCCTGTGCTCAGCTTTCCGGCCCGATATCGAGTTATTATCACTGGGATGACAGCATTGCTGACTCCATAGAATTCAGCCTGTCCCTGAAAACAACTGGCTCACTTTATGCTAAGGTTGAGGCAAGATTAAAAGAAGTTCACCCTTATGATCTTCCTGAAATCGTCAGCCAGGCAGTTACTCATGTCAGTGAGGAATATATGGAGTGGGTGAAAAGCGAGGTTGTTTGATGAAGGATCAGGTGGAAAAAAAGAAAGGCTACAGGAGAAGAAAAATAGGCGAATATCGCTGCCAATGTTGTAAACAAAAACAGGAATTCTGCTGGAGCTGTCCCTGCGGTTTTCAGATTTGTAAAGAGTGTTTTGAGGAGAATAAATGGGGATTAAGCAATGGGCCAACATGGGTGTGCCCCGACTGTGAACGTATCAGGATGATGTGAGAGGATGATCGATTTGAACGGTATTGCGTATTCAATAAAAATACAATAGTATGCCTGAGAAATTCCCAATTCACACTATTTGATTATATTATTTATGAAGGCACCTGCACATAACTACGACGAAAGTAAAATCAAGACTCTGAGTTCCCTTGAACATATCCGGAAACGGCCGGGTATGTATATAGGACGACTGGGAGACGGTTCGAACCATGATGACGGCATCTACATTCTCTTGAAAGAGATTGTCGATAACGCCATCGATGAATTTATAATGGGGGCTGGGAAACGAATCAACATTTCAATCGATGAAGATGGCCGGGTATCCGTGCGTGATTTCGGCAGGGGGATTCCTCTTGGTAAACTCGTCGATTGTGTTTCGATTATTAATACGGGAGCCAAGTATAATACCGACGTATTTCAGTTTTCAGTGGGACTTAATGGTGTCGGTACCAAGGCAGTGAATGCATTGTCTGATGAATTTTCCGTAACCGCATATCGTGATGGTGAATTTGCCAGGGCAGAATTCACTAACGGAAATCTTATTCAAGAAGAGAAGGGTGAGGAAAAGAGCAAAAACGGGACATATATTGAGTTTTTGCCCTCCAGAGGAATGTTCCCTGAGTTCCAGTTCGATTTATCGTTTGTTGAAAAAAGGATGTGGCGTTATGCCTATCTGAATGCCGGCCTCAAACTCTACCTTGACAAGAAGCTTTTTTATTCGGCCAACGGATTACTCGATTTGCTTGATAAAGAGCTTGATGGAGCCAACCTGTATCGACCGATCTATTATAAAGAACCCACCCTGGAATTTGCTTTTGCCCACACGGATTCCTTTGGGGACAGTTACTTTACCTTTGTCAATGGCACATACACCAGTGAAGGTGGCACACATCTCTCCGCATTTAGAGAAGGTATACTTAAAGGGATTAATGAATATTCGAATAGAAAATTTGTAAATACAGATGTTCGGGATGGTATCGTTGGAACCCTTGCCATCAAGATCAAAGATCCTGTGTTTGAATCCCAGACAAAGAATAAATTGGGAAATACTGAAATTCGTTCCCTGATTGTAAACAAGGTGAAAGACGCTGTCTCAAGTTCACTTTATAAAGATACTGAATCCGCTGATGCACTGATAGAGAAAATTCTGAGAAACGAAAAAGTCAGAAAAGAATTGCAGAGTGTTCGAAAAGAGGCGAGAGCCAAGGCAAAAAAAGTTGCCCTTAAAATTCCACAGCTTAAGGATTGTAAGTACCACCCTTCTAAAAAGAAACCATCCAGGGAAGGGCAGGCCAACATGCTGTTTATCACCGAGGGCCAATCCGCTGCGGGGTCAATCGTTTCCTCAAGAGATCCGCTGACCCAGGCTGTTTTTTCACTCAAGGGAAAACCAAAGAATGTTCTCGGGCAAAAACTTGCGGTGCTCTATAAGAATGATGAAATGTACTCCCTAATGAGGTCCCTTGATATTGAAGATTCAATTGGTGACCTACGTTTTGACCAGGTAATACTTGCCACAGATGCGGACGTCGATGGGCTGCATATACGAAATCTCCTTCTTACCTTTTTCCTTCACTATTTCGAGCCGTTAGTAAAACTTGGGTTCATTTATATTCTTGAGACACCGATATATCGTGTGCGTACAAAGTCTGAAACAATATATTGCTATTCGGAAAAAGAAAAAAAACAGGCGACCAGGAAGTTGCAGGGAAAAGGAAAAAATAAGCGCATCGTTGAAACAACCAGATTTAAAGGGCTTGGAGAAATTTCCCCTAAAGAGTTCAAACAGTTCATTGGGCCTGATATCCGTCTGAAACAGGTAACTCTCGATTCGCTGAGTGAGGTGACAAAGGTACTCTCTTTTTATATGGGAAAGAACACTCCGGACAGGCGGGACTATATTATGGATAATTTAGTTTTTGAAGAATGATACATGAAATCTGTGTAGTCGGGATTCGGAGGGGTGTTGCCAAACGTCCTCGCAAGCTGTGGATCGGAGTCTCGCATGCTCACTTACCTGTTATGGCAACACCCCTCCGAATCCCTTTCCTTCCAGATAGCAGATGATTTTCATATAAAATCTTAGAAGTCTTAAGACTAGGAGGCTGTCCGAGAATAAGCATTTTTTCTCAAATCGAGGTTTTTCGAAAAAATAAGCACAGTTATATAATTGATATTACGAGCATTATTTTTTTGAAAATAACGAAGAGTTGAGGGGAAATGCATTCTCGGACAGCCTCCTAGGAATGATGGTGTCATAAAATATAATTTAACTATAGACTATGGAATCAACCGCCGGAACATTACATCAATTGTTTGATAGAAATTTTCTCGAATATACTTCATATGTTATTCGGGAAAGGGCGATACCAACCATTGATGATGGTCTAAAGCCGGTTCAACGACGTATTCTCCAGACACTTTTTAATAAGGAGGACGGGCGCTTCCACAAGGTCGCCAATGTTGTAGGGGAGACAATGAAACTTCACCCCCACGGCGACCAGTCAATTTTCGCAGCACTGGTCAATCTCTCCAATAAAGGCTATCTGATTACTCAACAGGGAAATTACGGCAATATTTTCACAGGGGACAAGGCATCTGCCGCAAGATATATTGAATGCAGACTTTCCCCTCTGGCTAAAGAAATCCTCTTTAATAAAGATCTTACAGAATATGTTGAATCATATGATGGCAGAATGATTGAACCGGTCACCTTGCCGGCAAAAATTCCATTACTGCTTCTCCAGGGTGCAGAAGGTATTGCCGTCGGTATGGCGACGAAGATTATGCCCCATAATTTTTGTGAACTGCTTGATGCACAAAAAAAAGTACTGACAGGTGAGGAATTCACCCTTTATCCCGATTTTTTGCAGAAAGGGTTCCTTGATGTAAGTAATTATGATGATGGGAATGGCAAAATTCGATGCAGGGCTCGTATAGAAGAATACAATGAAAAAACAATCCTTATTAAAGAGATACCCTATACCACGACCACTCAATCCCTGACCGATTCAATCGAAAAAGCGGCAAAAGCAGGGAAAATAAAAATTGTATCAATTAATGATTTCACCGCTGAAGAGGTTGAGATTGAAATTAAACTTGCCCGGGGTGTCTATGCCAAGGATACCATAAAGGCCCTTTACGCATTCACCGACTGTGAAGTCTCCATTACACCTAATTTAACACTTATAAACAACAGAACACCGGAGACTTCCACCGTCAGTGAAGTGGTGAAGCACAACACCTATAAACTCAAAAATGATTTGCAGAGAGGTCTTGAAATTGACCTCAACCGCCTGGAGGAGAAATTGCACGCCAGGCTTCTGGAACAAATTTTTATAGAAGAACGCCTCTATAAAAGAATTGAAGAAAAGACCAGTTTTAATGCGGTGATAAAGACTATTGAATCCGGTCTGGCCGATTTTGCTGATCAATTGATCCGACCGGTTACCAGGGAAGATATCGAAAAATTACTTGAAATACGAATTAAACGTATTTCAAGGTACGATATTAACCGGCAGCAAAAAGAGATTAGAGGAATCAGAAAGGAGATAAAAGGCATAAAAATATCCCTTAAAGATATGGTGGGATTTACCATATCTTTTCTCGATAACCTTCTTAATAAATATGGGGCCGACTATCCCAGACAAACGGAGATAAGGAGTTTTTCCGAACTGGTTATCAGGAAGGTGGCCTTATCTAATCTTGTAGTTGGTTATAATCGTAAATCCGGGTTTATGGGCCACCTTATCAAAGCTGAAGACGAAAAGGATGATCAATCGGTTACCTGTTCAGAATATGACAGGCTGATCCTCATTCAGACCAATGGTCTTTATAAAGTAATTCCTGTTACAGACAAACTGTTTGTCGGCCACGATCTGCAGTGGTTTGGAATAGTAAAAAGGGATACTGTTTTTAATATAATTTACAGAGACGGTATCGGAAATGTTGCCTATGTTAAACGATTTAACAGCCCTAAATTTATACTTGATAAGGAATACAGATTATTTCCCGAACATAAAAGATCAAAAATCCTCCTGATGAGTTTTGGCGAAGAAAAGTTTGCCAGAGTAAATCTGATGCCCTCCTCAAGAGCCCGCACCAATATACTGGATGTCGTATTTGACGAATACCTGATAAAAGGTGTGTCTGCGCGGGGAAAGAGGGTTTCCAACAGGGTCGTGCGGAGAGTCGTATCGGCAACAGGGCCAAGGATACAACTGGTGAAACGGAATTTACAGCTTCCTGGACTTGTCCAGGAAAATGACGGTATTGACCCACGGGATGATTCTGAAGGTAATTCGTAACTCTACACTTTCCCCCTGAGTGAGTGTTGGCCGGCATGAATTATGGTGACATCGAGAAAGTCACCTGACTTCAGTCTGGCTGATACGGGAAGATGTACTATATGATTTGTGTCAGTGCGGCTCTTCACGCCTTTCTCGCTGGAATCCTCCACCATAACTGCTTTTATCTGACCGATATATTCTCTGTTGCGGCTCAGACTTATCTCATCCTGCCTTGCCTGGAAACGGGCAAGTCGTTCCGACTTTACTGATTCATCAACTTTTTCTGTAAAATTGATCGCGCGAGTACCGGGTCTATCAGAATATTTGAATGAAAATGAGCCGTGAAACTGCACATTTTCAAGCAGGTTCATTGTGCCTTCAAAGTCTTGATCACTTTCTCCCGGGAAACCAACGATGATATCAGTTGTTAAGGCGATTTCCGGGCAACAGCGACGAAGCTTGTCAACCAGTTCTAGATATTGCTGCATAGTGTATTTTCGGTTCATTCTCTGAAGAACGGAATCTGATCCGGCCTGCACAGGAAGATGAAATTGCGGGCATAGATTTTTGACATCTTTAAAACAATGAATAAGCTCATCATCGAGGTCTTTAGGGTTGGAGGTTGTAAACCGTAATCGCCTTAACCCCTTTATTTCTGACACCTGGCGAAGCAACTGGGCAAAAGAGTAACTTTCAGTTAAGGGGTTGACTGAATTCGTTTTTCCATATGAGTTTACATTCTGCCCGAGAAGGGTGATCTCCTTGACCCCATTATCAACCAACACCTTAACTTCATCTATTATATCACTTGAATTACGTGATCTTTCCCTCCCCCTAGTATGAGGAACAACACAGTAGGTGCAGTAGTTGTTACACCCTTGCATGATAGTCACAAACTTACGAAAGGGGACAGTGTTAGCGCTGGAACCTGGAGTTAAAGGGGAAAGGTGGGGGATAAGGTTGGGAATATCATACTTTTCATCCAGGTTGGTTGCTACCTGGGGGCCTTCTTTGGCTGCTTTTTCTAACAATTCACCGATATCATATATATTCTGTGTTCCAATAATAAGATCCACATGGCCCATTTTTGAAATTATTTTTCTCCCTTCTTGCTGAGCGACGCAGCCGGCAACACAAATCTTAAGATGGGGTTTGTTCTTTTTATTTTTCCGCAGGTAACCGAGCATGCTCATAACCTTTTGCTCGGCTTTTGCCCGGATAGAACAGGTATTAAGGATGATCAGGTCGGCTCCCTCAATGTCCATTCCTTCAATATAGCCATGAACAGCAAGAGATTGTGCCATAATCTCGGAATCTCTCACGTTCATCTGGCAGCCAAACGTTTTTATGTAAAAAACTTTTCTATCCATAATATTCAGGTACTGCATCTATCTAATACACATGGCATGAGTTTCACAACGAAGCTTGTAAATAATGTAGCCGAGATAAGGAGGAGTGTCGCTAAACTATCAGGATAATTTGATGGCAATAGAGGATAAAAGATCAAACAGATCTTTGGTCAATTTCTCAGGATACCTGATTATAACGAAACCTTCTCTGCTGTCTAGACTGGAAAGAGTAGCCATATTATCATAGCCTTCAAGGATAAATTTTAAATAATGAAATTTACCTGGAGAAATCCGTAAGATGAGTTCATCTAAACATTTCATAAATGACAATCTCGTAAAAACTCTCAATGTTAGATGGCTAGGTAAAAAAACTTCATATGCGAGGCGTGTAAATTATCTATCATTTCGGCGTACTAGGGTACGTCGTAATGATAGATAATTTGCAACAACGAAGCAGGTGAAGTTTTTTTTTGACGCCATCATTAGTCATTACACCGAAAGAGCAGCATCAATATGGCCAATGGAGGATGCATTTTTATAAAGCAGGGGGGCTACAACATCAGTAAGAAATTCCTCCGTCTGCTCCTTAGCCCTCCCGGTAAACTGAGAAAAATCACCGACTATGTTTTCAATTTCAGCCAAAGAGAAGGGGACTCGCTCATCTCCTGCAAGACGCAATAGAAGGTCATTCTCTCCACCATCTTCTTTTACAACTTTGCCGGCTGCAAAAGAGTGCTCTTTGATTACCTCATGCATCTCTTGTCGACTTTCGCCTTTTTCAACTGCTTCCATAAGAATCTTTTCAGTCGCCATAAATGGGATTTCTGCTTTCATGTGACGTTTGATTTGGTTCGGATAAACAACCATATCTGAAGTAATATTTATAAATAACTTTAATATTGCGTCGGTTAGCAGAAAACATTGTGGAATATCCATGCGCCGAACTGCCGAATCATCCAGTGTCCTTTCAAACCACTGATTACTGTATGTCGCAGAAAAATTCTGGGGAAGCCCCATTAGCTTGCGCGCAAGGCCGGTCAAGCGCTCCGACCTCATAGGATTTCTTTTATAAGCCATGGCGGAGGAGCCGGTCTGTTTTTTTGCAAATGGCTCTTCCTGAACTTTGAGGTTTGACAGCAGTCTGAGATCAACAGCAAATTTATGGGAAGTAGCTCCAATTCCCGCGAGTGTTTCAGCAAGTTTCATGTCCTGCTTGCGAGTGTAGGTCTGCCCGGTCACCGGGAAAAAATCTGAAAAGCCAAGTTTCCTGGATACAAGTTGATCAAGCTGGATAACTTTTCCATGATCACCTTTAAATAATTCAAGAAAAGTAGCCTGAGTCCCTACAGTGCCTTTTGCTCCGCGAGCTTTCATTTGAGCAAGAAAATGGTCAACATATTGGAGATCAATTATCAGATCTTGCAAATAGAGAGTGTTTCTTTTTCCTACAGTAGTCGGTTGTGCCGGCTGATAATGAGTAAAACCCAAGGTAGGGAGCGCTTTGTAGCGCTCACAGAACTCTGAAAGATTCTTTATAACCTGAAGAATCGATTTACGGACCAATCCAAATGCTTCCTTCTGTATGATAAGGTCAGTATTGCACACAACAAATTGCGAAGTTGCACCAAGGTGAATAATTCCGGCAGCCTTAGGGCATCTAAGACCATATTCATAGACATGGGCCATAACGTCATGCCGGATTTCCTTTTCTTTGTCTGCAGCGACCTGATAGTCAATATTTTCTATATTGTCACGTAACTCCAAAACCATTTCTCTGGTTACTATATCAGTAAGCCCTAATTCGTACTGTGCTTCAGCAAGGGCGACCCAGCATCTACGCCAGGTGGTAAATTTCTTTTCTTCTGAAAAAAGATTTTGCATTTCAACGCTGGTATAGCGACCAACAAGGGGCTCCTGGTAAATCTTTCGGGACATAACAAGCTCCAATTCAAATTATAAGAAATTATCTAATTGTTATACCTGATGGCGTCGTAAAAAGTCCGATCTACGGCGTTGCAGGTTTTTATCAGCACCGAGGCATACCAGATGTATGGCCTCGGCACTGATTAAAACACTGCGCCTTGTATATCAGACTTTTTAACTTAGCCATCTATAGCGGTAATCGACCTTTTTACGAGTTTATCATAATTAAAAATGCGCAAACCTG
>DEIL01000220.1:1759-4134 GCA_002352445.1 Desulfobulbaceae bacterium UBA2775 | reverse complement strand
TCTCCGGCAAATGGCGGCAATATGGTTGATCCGAGTTCAGGGTTTTGTTTTCTACATATGATGCTTTCTACTGAGGAATTAAAAGGCCTGAAAAAAGTATTAGTTGGCTTCAGTTGGGAGGGGTGGACGGGCCATAACTGGAGCCTTGAAAAGGAAATTTGTTTGGATTTACATAAAAAAGGCGATATTTTTCTTCTGTAATTTGGTTGAAAAAGCACTGGCAGGTAATCGTAAATGAAAATTAGTGTGGTTATCCCAGTTTACAACATCGAGCATTATCTGGAAGAGTGTTTAAATTCTCTTATTGTGCAAACATTACAAGATATTGAGATCATATGTGTTAATGATTGTAGTATCGATAAATCTTTGTTGATTTTGACTAGATATGCAGCTCGAGATCCAAGAATACAAATTATTAACCAAACCAAAAATCAAGGTCAGAGCGCCGCTAGGAATAGAGGGTTAAATAGGGCCGTTGGGGAATATGTTTATTTTATGGATAGCGATGATTATCTGGCAGACAAGAATGCGCTGGAGCGCATGTATGTGGCTTGTATAGTCGATGATATTGATATATTAAGTTTTAATCACCGAACGATAGGGATGGAGGAGAAAGAATATATCCGTGATATCGAAGACAATACTATCGTTAACGGAAAGATGTATTTGCAACACCCTAGAATGGGTGGTGTGATGCTTTGGCTGCGATTGTACAGGATGGAGTATCTTGAATCTCTGGACTTTGCATTTATTCCAGGAATAGTAGCTGAGGATGATGAGGCGCTGCCTCGAGTATACTATGATGCACAAAGAGTTAAGCATATTAATGATGTTTTAGTGGTCTATCGTCGTAGAATCGGCTCGAGTTCTACTTCTACAGTATCGACGCAGCTGATTGATGGATTAATAGCAGTTGTGACAACATATTTGGCATTGTGTAAGCGTGAAAACGATGCTGGATTTAAAAAATATTTATATAACAAATCCTTGGAGTACCTATATGTCCTTTATGAGAAGCTATTTTATGTTGATGACAAATCTGTGGAGTTGGAAAAATACGAGCGCCTGGTCAGTGAGATAGGCTTCACTCCCTTTGAGCGGGTGCTGATGAGAAACGAAGAAAGATTCATTCTATCTACGAGGGTTGAGAAAAAGCATAAAAAAAACAATTTATTTGTATACTATTTACGTCGTTTCAGAATCAACTACTTTAAATATTTCTGGAACTGCGGGGTCTCAACATGAGTTGTATTCATGGTTTTATGGTGGTCAGCGCGTATTGGACTATTTGTTGACAGGTTTTCCTGATGCGATGTTCAGGATCACATCATGTACTTTCTCTCCAATATGGTTTATCTCAAAATGTTTCCCTATCTCCCGGCAGAAATTATCGCTGATTATCTCTAGTCTGGCGGTATCAGTAACGCTTCTTTCAATCACTTCTGCAGCCTCTTTCGTGCTTCCTACGAGAAGTCCCGTAACATCGTTGTGTAGAATCTCACATGGGCCTTCATTGTCATCAAATGACAATACCGGGGTTTTCATTGCTCCTGCTTCAAGCATTGTTAATGAAAATGATTCAACCATGGATGAAATAAAGTACATATCAAACATGTTGATATAATCGATTGGGTTATCCACAGGCTCGATAAATATAAAATTTTTTTCTAGTCCGTGTTCTGATAACTCTCTCCTGATCATTGTGTGTTTTCTACTATTTTTATCAAGACCGGAAAAAACAAAATATATATCTTTATTTGTGATTCTTTTTGCAACTTCTATGGCTCTTCTCGGGGCTTTGTTGTAATCAGCATTGGCGGTCAATGTGCCTACGACAAATGCATCGTTAGGGATGTTGAGCTGTTTTCGTATTTGGTGATTCTTAACAGTGGTAAAAGGGATTAGGAAATTGTGAATCAACCTGATCTTCTTCCGTTCTATTCCGAAAGCCTCTATACCTTCGTAGACTGACTTCGAGACTGCCACATAGTAATCCGCGGTTTTTATAATCTCTTTCATCGAGTCGATACGTCGATTATTCATAACATCACTACTTTCATGAACATGACAGATTACTGGAGAGTTGACTCTTTTGCTGATTATTTCAAGCAGGCGACTTGAAGCTATAGAGTTAGCATATATAAGGTCGTATTCCGGGATTGATCTGCGTATCAGATTAAGTTTCTTGTAATAATCTAGTTCTTTGTAAATGATGACTTTGCATATGGAGGAGAAGTCATTATATAACTCTCTATGCTTCTGCTCTTCGACCAATAGGTCAAAATCCAGATCCGGTTTCCTGTGTTTCATCCACTTGAGCAGGTGATAGAGGTAGAGTGGTGCTCCAGTTCGGGATATCTCGTGTGACAAAAACA
>DEIL01000220.1:0-1698 GCA_002352445.1 Desulfobulbaceae bacterium UBA2775 | reverse complement strand
TTTGCTGAATAATCAAATTACGCTATGTTTTTTCTCAGGATAGAGGCAAGTATGCGGCTCACGGCTTCGACAGAGTATCGCTCGCTGACCGCCAGTCGGGATGCTTTGCCTCTCCTTCTCCTCTCTTCCGGTGAAGCGATGAGTTGTTCCAGCGCCGCATAAAAATCACCGACATTTTTTGCCGCACAACCCAGTTTTCCATGCTGCACGATATCACTGTTGATGCCTACGTCAGAGACAACAGCAGGTACTGCTGCAGCCATGTATTGCAACGCTTTATAACCACACTTGCCACTCGTATGTAGTGAATCATCTAAAGGCATGACGCCAATATCAAATTTTGCAATCTCTCTCTCCTGTGTTTCAACGCTCCATGGCACAAACTTTACATCTACACCATCCATTTCGAGCCCCTTGTCACAGATAATGCGTAATTGGATGTGGTGTTTTTCAGATAGTTTTTTTAATACAGGCGAGAGTAAATCAAGGTACTGTAAATTAAAACTGCTCCCCACCCAGCCAATGATTGTTTTTCTATTTTGGATCGAGTAATTTTTTTGTGGAGCATCTTGAGCAGAAACAGCTGAAGGCACAATTTCGATATTATCATTGAACTCAGAAGCTGCTTTTTTTAGTATGTTGTTTCCGGCAACGATTAAATCAGCTTTTGAAACAATCGACTTGAACTTATTGTACAAGTTTGATGTTTTATCAATTTTTGTTGACGTATGATCACAGTAAATGGCATCGTCAAAATCAAAAATGAGATATGCTGCGCTGCGCCTCAACAAAAAAACATCTCTAGGTTTTAGTAATCGCTTCTGTAAATAGACGGCATCAAAATCCTTGCAGCGCCAGAATAGAGGTAATTTGTTTGCTAGTCCACTGGGGAATTTTACTACTTCAGACTCTACCCCATGTTTTTTTAAGCCATCTAACAAGTTGTAAACACGAATCCGGCTACTTGGCCGATACTGCTCTGGAATGATAAATAATATTTTATAGCTCATGGATCATCAGCAAAACCGGAATAAAGTTTACAGTCGTCAGTTTGCATTGCAAGCAGTACAAAAATAGAGATTCCAGCAGTAATGGCCTGTAGTTGGCAATCACTTGATTAGGTTCTTGCCAACTTTCTATTATTCAGTTGGAAAGCGTTGGTCGAGGTAAGCAATGATGTCCTTTGATTCGTACATCCATTGTACATTGCTGTCTGCATCGGTTATTTTGAGGCAGGGCGTTTGATACTTGCCTCCCTGCCGGCGCAACTCTTCGCCCCAGGTCTTATTGCGGCGGGCATCACGCAGTTCAATATTTAGATTTTTGTGGTAGATGACCTTGCGTACGATCATACAAAACGGGCATGCTCTGAATTCGTACATGCAGATGCCGGAAGTCGCTGCATCAACAATGGCCTGCTCTTCGACAGAGCGTTCAACCGGCTTATTACGGGTCAGGATTTCCCATCCCAGCACACCGCGGCCGACAATCCAACGCAAAGGTTCAAGCATCATGTGGTTGCTCCGTTTTTGATCCTCCCAGACAGGATGGAGAGTCAGGGGATTGGCCGCCTTTTACAAACCACTCATCCGGTGTCATGGTGTGCAGCGCCAGCGCATGAATGCCGTTCTCGAGTTCATGCGCCAGTACCTGGTTGACAGCGCGGTGACGCTGCAGCAGTGATTTTTGTTCGAATTT
>DEIL01000083.1 GCA_002352445.1 Desulfobulbaceae bacterium UBA2775 | reverse complement strand
AACCCAGCAGATGGTATATGCTTTAACAGGTTGACTCATCTCCTGTCATTCAGTACTTTACGTCTGAACTTCTGTCATAAAAAACAAAAAAAGCTTAAACCACAGAGGACACAGAGAGCACAGAGAAAGCAAAATAAAATTCTTTTCTCTGTGTTCTCTGTGCTCTCTGTGGTGAGAGAATATGGATTCTTAGGTTGCGGGCATCGCCGGCGTTGAACAAGGAATGGCAAAAGGGAGCGGAGCCACTACCCCAACTGGAAAAACATGCCGATCTGATAAATAGCTACAGCGGCAAGAAAGGCAAAGAAAGTGTTAAACCCTATGGAAAAGAAGGCCCATTTCCACGATGACTCCTTGGCAATACAGACGACTGTTATAAAGCAGGGGGCATAGAACATGATAAAAACCAGTGCGGCAACGGCTACAACGCGGTTCCAGTTACTGTCATTCTTGAGTCTTTCGCCAAGAGACTCCGATTCTTCGGTATCGACTTTACCCATTGAGTAGGCTGTTCCCAATGTTGAGACAATAACTTCTTTGGCAGCAAAACCCCCGATAAGAGCAATGTCGGTTCGCCAGTCAAAACCGGCGAACCTGGTAATTGGTTCCATTGCTCTGCCAACCCTGCCCGCAATTGAATATCGAAGTGCCGCTTCTGTTTCTGCGTTATCAATGGTATTGAGTTCTTTGGCGAGAGCAATGGCCTTTTCCGACGAGGGTTCGCTTTTCTTATCAAGCTCTTCCACCGTTTTTTGAGAAAACGATGAAATGGTTTTTTGACGCTGTTGCTCAAAGAGGTCGTGCTGATTGTTGTCCAGGCCGGGAAATGTCATGAGTGCCCAGAGCAGTATGGAAATACCGAGGATTACTGTGCCCGCCTTTTTTATATACTGGTAGGTTCTCTCCCAGGTGTGGATCAGAAGTCCCCTGACTGTCGGGAATCGATACGGAGGAAGTTCCATGACGAAAGGTGTGGGATCACCCCTTAAAACGGTTGTTCTTAACAGTTTTGCGGCAAGAAGAGCCACCACCCACGCGAGCATTGTGAAAAGAAACATATAAAGGGCTTTGTTTTCACCAAAGAAGGCGCCAATAAGCAGTGCCAGGACGGGGAGTTTTGCGCCGCAGTTCATAAATGGGACTGTCAGCAGGGTGGCCATTCTTTCCTTGGGAGATCGCAGTGTTCGTGTTGCCATTACCCCCGGGACAGCACATCCACCGGCAATCCCACCGGAGACGATAAAGGGCATAACCGACGAGCCATGGAGGCCGAACATCCTGAAAACCCGATCCATCATAAAGGCCACTCTTGCCAGGTAGCCGGAATCCTCAAGGATGGCGATACCAAAAAACATGAACATAATCAGAGGAACAAATCCTAATATTCCACCAACACCGTCGATGACGCCGGAGATGATCATCGATTTGATAAGTCCGTCGGGAAGAGTTTTTTCAACAATCCCTCCAAGCCAGCCAAAAAATGATTCCAGCCAGGCAACCGGCAACTCGCTCCAGCTAAAGGTAAACTGGTAAACACTGAAAAGGATCAGAAGCATAATTACCGGGCCGACTAACCGGTTTGTAAGGACTTTGTCTATTTTGTCTGAGGTGTACAGTCGGTCCGTATCAAATTTATGGGTCTCAACACCTTGCCTGAGGATCGATTTTATGTAACCATAACGCTGGTCGGCAATGATTGCTTCCGGGTACACATCCAGGGTTTTTTTTGTATGATCAGCTATTTTGGCGACAATTTCCTCGAGTCGGCTGGAGAGGGTCGCATCGTAATCTTTCCCTTTTTCAACTATCTGTTCATCATTTTCCAGATATTTGATAGCAGTGTATCTTGCCGGATAGACATCGGTCATAAGATTAGACTCTGAAATTTCAGAGATGAGTTCCGTTAGACTGGTATCAAGGTCTTTGCCGTACGAAATGTCCAGCGATTTCCACTTTCCGGCTTTTGATGCGGTGAGGATTGCAGCTTCGAGGAGTTCTTTTTCACCAAAACCGGATCTGGCAATGATTGGAATAACAGGGACACCGAGGAGCTGACTCAGCTTTTCAACTTTGACCTCAATTCCTCGATCCTCTGCAACATCAATCATATTGAGAGCGATTACAAGCGGTACGCCAAGTTCAAGAAACTGACAGGTGAGATAGAGGTTTCTCTCGAGGTTGGAACTGTCAACTATGTCAATGACGACATCCGGCTTTTGATTGACCAGGTAATCACGGGCGACAAGCTCTTCCACCGAATAGGCTGTCATCGAATATGTGCCGGGAAGATCGGTGATGGTAATCTTCCTGCCATCATGGAGGAGGCAGCCTTCTTTATGGTCTACAGTAATTCCCGGATAGTTGCCAACATGCTGTCTCGCACCGGTTAACTGGTTGAAAAGAGTCGTTTTCCCGGCGTTTGGGTTACCGGCAAGTGCGATTTTCAGTTGCATGTGTTTTTAGATGGAATTTTTCAAGGCACCATGATTGTGTACTTCCACATGGATGTGTTCAGCTTCGTTATTACGAAGGGTGAGTATGGAGTTGAGAACCCGGATTGCCACAGGATCTTTAAGTGGTGCCCGACCGCATACTGAAATCTCAGTACCGGGTGTTAAACCCATCTCTCGGAGTCGCCTGCCAAGCTCCCCTGCTACACTGATTGTTCGGATGATGCCGCTCTGATTCTTTTTCATCTTTCTTAACATAACAGTCTGCATTGGCTTAAGTTCTTCTGTTGTTAATTGTTTTGATATCACAAGATGAAGCGGAGTTACATGATGAACAACCATCAGTACAGCATGGTACTGCATTGCCAAGTACTGCACTTTTCCACTGCCTGTAGAATCTGCGACCGATAAAAAAGGCACAGCAGGCAACAATTAATGCGATGATAATTTTTTCTAACATAAGTCTTTGAGGCTGAGGGGATTAGGCATCCCTAATTTATCAGGCAAAATAAAAGGACACTGCGACGTGTCCCGGCCGGTTTACAGATTTGTTACTAATATATTTTCTGAGATAGAGGGATCAATACTGATTGTCCCTCCATGTACTTTCAGCAGACATTGACTACCGTTTTCAGCGCAGATAATATCAGCTTCAACCCCTGGGTAAAGACCCATAGATGCCATTCTGGCACATATTTTTCTGTCGCCGTTGACCTTGCACACCTTTACTCTTCCTTTACAGTTTTTCAGGGACGCGGGTGCTCCTCCGAGGGAACAACGGTTTCTGCCGAAACAGTTTCTTACCCTGTCAGCAAAACAGCCATCGGTTTTTTTCCCTCGTTTTCTGCGCATATTCCTTTCCCCTTTTTTATCTTAGATAAGACAAACAAAAGAATGAGTCAATATCTTTTTAAAGAAACGGTAAAATTTTTAGGGTTAACTAACCGCTGCCGGCCAAAATAAGCAGAGGATTTATTTTTTCTTTGCCCAGGAGTCACGTAAGGTGACTGTTCTGTTAAAGACAGGCTTGTTTTTTTGCGAATCGACAGAGTCGACACAAAAATATCCCTGGCGCTCAAACTGGACACATTCGCCTGGCTGCAGTTCTGTTAATCCCGGCTCTGCCATGGCGCTGGTCAGAGTGATCCCGGAGTCAGGGTTAAGCTGGCGGGTAAAATGTGTCTCTTTATCACCTTCAGGGTTTTCCACCTTGAACAGACGATCATACAACCTTACGGTAACCGGTACAGCTTTTTCTGCAGAGACCCAGTGTATAGTACCTTTCACCTTACGTCCATCGGGCGCTGAACCGCCTCTGGTTTCAGGGTCATATGTGCAGTGAATCTCAATTATCTCTCCTGTTTCTTCATCAATTTTATGGGAAACATACTGGATGAGATAGCCGTATCGCAGGCGTACTTCTCTGTCGGGGCCAAGGCGATGGAATTTCCGCGGTGGATTATCCATAAAATCTGCTCGTTCAATAAACAGCTCTCCGGTGAACGGTATTAAACGGTTGCCCATCGCAGGGTTTTGCGGGTGGTTTTTCGCCTCGATTTCATCAACCCGTCCTTCGGGGTAATTATCGAGGATAACTTTCACCGGGTCGAGAACACACATTCTCCTTGCTGCACTGGTATTCAGGTCATCCCTGATACTGTTTTCCAGAACAGTCATATCAATCCAGCTGTCTCTCTTTCCAACACCTATAGTCTCGATGAAATTTCGGATGGCTGTCGGAGTGTATCCACGCCTGCGAAGGCCGGAAAGAGTGACCATGCGCGGATCATCCCAACCGTTAACATAGTTGCCTTCCACCAGCTGCATAATCTTTCTTTTACTCATCACAGTATAGGTGAGGTTGAGACGGGCAAATTCTATCTGCCTGGGATGGCAGGGGGTGTCCAGAGTGTCAAGTATCCAGTCATAGAGCGGTCGGTGATCTTCAAATTCAAGGGTGCAGAGAGAATGAGTGATATTTTCAAGCATATCAGAGAGACAGTGGGTGTAGTCATACATAGGGTAAATCTGCCATGTATCTCCAGTACGGTGATGAGTAGTCTTGAGTACTCTGTAGATTACCGGATCTCTCATATTCAGGTTTGGAGAGGTCATATCGATCTTCGCCCTGAGTACATGACTGCCTTCCTCGAATTCGCCGTCCTTCATTCGTTCAAACAGATCGAGGTTTTCCCTAATAGACTGATTTCTGCAGGGGCTGTCTTTCCCCGGTTCCGTCAGGGTGCCGCGATATTCTCTAATCTGATCAGGAGAGAGTCGGCAGACATATGCTTTTCCTTTTTTTATGAGGGCGATTGCAAATTCATAGAGCTGGGGGAAATAGTCGGAAGCAAAAAAGGGTTGATCTCCCCACTCATATCCAAGCCAGGTTACATCATCTTTAATCGATTCGACGTATGTTGTTTCCTCTTTGCTGGGATTTGTATCATCGAATCTCAGGTTGCATACACCATTATTTTCTTCTTTTATGCCGAAATTCAGACAGATAGATTTTGCATGACCTATATGGAGAAAGCCGTTGGGTTCAGGAGGAAAACGGGTAACGATGTTGTGGTGATTCCCGCTCTTGAGGTCTTCTGCTATGATCTGACGGATGAAATCCAGAGGCCTGCTTTCTTTTTCTTCTGTTTTTTCCATTGTTTTATAATTTCTGAATTGAGTAGTGTCTACTATATGATTTTCTAGGACGCCATCTTATTTGGGGTAGAGCTTCGCCACATCCCGCAGCCTGCTCACCACCCGCTCCTGGCCGATTGTGACAAGAATATCAAACATAGAGGGTCCGGCCAGTTGTCCGGTTACAACAGTGCGCATCCCATTGATTAGTATGCCGGGTTTGATTTCCAGCTCATCTGCATACTCCCGGGCTACACGTTCTGTTTCTTCCAGGTTGAATTGTTCGAGCCGTTCATATCTGTCAGCAAGGACAGGCAGCCATTCTATTAATCCCTCATGTTTAAGGACATTTTTTTTGAGCGGTTTCTCTTCAACTTTAAAGTCATCAGCAAAATAGGCTCTTCCCAGCGAAGTGAAGTCTTTCAGCGTATGAAAGCGATCTCTTATCAGATCCAAGGTGCTCAGGTACCATTCTTTTTTATCGTTATTGTATTCTTCATCCCAGAGGCTTTCATTTTCCAGTTCAGCTCTGACCATCTCTCCAAGAATACCTATTTCTATTGTTCGCAGGTAATGCTCATTGATAGAGATTGCCTTCGGGTCGGTGAAAAACTTGGGATCGTTTTTTCTATAGTTGAAGATGGAGTTCGATTTATTGATTCGTTCCAGTGAAAACCGCTCAATCAGCTCTTTTTTTGAGAAAATTTCCTTATCATCGCCATCCGACCAGCCGAGAAGGGCAAGGAAATTGTTAAGAGCCCACGGGATAAAACCATGATCCCGGTAGAATTGAACTGCAACAATTTCCCCATGACTTCGTTTTGAAATTTTTGCTTTTTTAGTGTCGAGAGTCAATGGCATATGGGCAAAAACCGGCAGTGGTGCCTGAAGAGCTTCATAGAGAAGCACCTGTTTGATGCTGTTTGTCATATGATCCTGCCCACGGATAACATGACTGATTTTATCACGGATATCGTCTACTACATTGCAGAGCAGGTAGAGAGGTTTGCCGTTTGAGCGGACAATGACAAAGTCGTCAATCTCTTTATAGTCAGACTCGATACGGCCCAGGATTTTGTCATCATAGCCAATGACCCCTGTTCGACCAGGTACTTTGAAGCGAATTACATAAGGGATACCAGCCTTTTCTTTATCTGCTGTTTCAGTTGCTGAAAGGTTTCTGCAGGTACCATCATACCCAAGGGGTTTTTTGGCCGCCAGGGCAGCTTCACGTTTACTGTCAAGCTCTTCTTTTGTGCAAAAACATTTATAGGCGAGTTCTTCTTTCAGCAGTTTCCGGGCCGCAGCAATATGTTCTTCACTGAAATCGCTTTGAAAATAAGGGCCTTCATCAAAATCGATGCCGAGCCATTCGAGACCGTCAAGGATACCCTGGATTGACTCCTGGTTGGAGCGGTCGGTATCAGTATCCTCTATGCGGAGAATGAGTTTGCCACCGGTCTGTTTTGTAAAAAGCCAATTGTATAATGCCGTACGAGCACCACCGATATGTAAATAACCTGTGGGGCTGGGTGGAAAGCGTAGTCGTGTTTCAGTCATAATTATTCCTCGATCAGCCTTTTAATTTTATAAATTTAAAGTGGAGACTTTATTGATTAAGTGCCTTATTCCTGAACTTCTGTCATAAAAAACAAGAGATACGGGCAGACTTCGGATAAGCGTAGACTTCCAGAGCTTAAACCACAGAGTTCACAGAGAGCACAGAGAAAAAAAGAAATGCTTTTTCTCTGTGCTCTCTGTGAACTCTGTGGTGAGATAATGTATTTTTTGGGTTGTGGGTATCGCTCACTTTAGTTAATCAGCCCCAATACTATGTAAAACATATGCTAACACCCATGAAATGAATTTCACAACGAAACATGAAAGTAATGT
>DEIL01000168.1 GCA_002352445.1 Desulfobulbaceae bacterium UBA2775 | reverse complement strand
CTTTCGGTGCCCAATGCGGAATTAAAACTCTGGTAATAGAAAATAGTGTTTGACAAACAGAAATTGTATATTTATTACATCGAGCAGTTTTTCAATCTTTTTCCAACAACAAAACAGCTTGGCATTATTAAATTACACTTTCCTATCTGTCTGTATTTTGGTTAATAAAACATCTTTGCTCAGTTTTTAATCGTCTCGAAACCAATGGAATTACGAGCACTGAAGACCACTAAGACCCCTTAGGAACAGCTGCATACAGCCAAAGCAACTCCACACATACTTTTTATGACCGATAAAACCCTGATAATTGCAGAGAAGCCAAGTGTAGCCGCCGACCTGGTAAAAATACTCCCCGGTAAATTTAAAAGAACAAAAACCCATTTCGAAAGCGATAACCATGTCGTCTCCTATGCAATAGGTCATCTGGTATCAATATGTTATCCTGAAGAAATTGACCCGGTTTACCAGAAATGGGATATCAACAGACTCCCGATCCTGCCTGAAACTTTCCCGCTAAAGGGCCTCGACGGAACAAAAGGACAACTGAATGCATTACAGAAACTGATACGTCGAAAAGATATTAAAGAAATTATAAATGCCTGCGATGCCGGTCGCGAGGGAGAATTAATTTTCAAATATATAATTAAATATGTCTGGAATAATTCGGTAGCTAAAAAATCGTTTAAGCGATTATGGCTGCAGTCAATGACCAAGGAGGCTATAAAGCAAGGTTTTTCTCAGTTAAAAGATAGCGCAGAGATGCTGCCGCTGGAGGATACTGCGCTATGCCGCTCTGAATCAGACTGGCTTATCGGTATTAACGCCACAAGAGCACTTACCGGCTTTAATTCAAGAAAAGGTGGATTCTTTCTCACCCCATGCGGCAGAGTACAGACACCTACTCTTTCACTGCTGGTAAAGCGCGAACGCACCCGCATAACATTCGTTCCCCGCCCCTACAGCAATCTATATGGAAAGTTTGTCTTTAACAATACATCCTACACCGGTAAATGGATTGATCCGGCGTTCACAAAAGATCCTGATGATTCTTATAAACGGGCAGACAGGATATGGGTTCCGGAAAATGCTGATGCTATAATTGCCAAATGTACGGGCGAGCCGGCAGAAGTTGAAGAAAAAAGCAAAAAGGTCACCCAGCGATCACCACAATTATATGACCTGACTCTCCTCCAGAGAGAAGCGAACTCACGTTTTGGGTTTTCTGCCAAAAACACGCTGTCAATTGCCCAGGCCCTTTACGAAAGACATAAAGTACTCACCTATCCGCGGACAGACAGTAAGCACCTGCCGGAGGATTACCTGCCGACCATTAAAAAAACGGTGAAGAGTCAAACTGGGTGGCAGCTGGCTCAATTTGCCCAAACGGCACTTTCTCAAAATTACATAAAGCTGAGCAAACGCGTGTTTGACAATAAAAAAATTTCAGACCACCACGCTATAATACCTACGACAAAACTGCCATCGGATCTTTCTGAAGCGGAATTCAAAATCTATCGGCTTGTAGCGCAACGTTTTCTTGCTGTCTTTTTTCCTCCAGCGGTCTTCCTGAATACCAGAAGACTGTCGATTGTCAAAGACGAGACTTTTCTCACGGAAGGGAAGATCCTGAAAGATCCCGGTTGGAAAGTGATATACGGCGTTGAAACAGGAGAAAACAAAGATAAAATTTTAGCTCCGATACCCGCTGAAGCAACTATTCTCTGCAATAACATTGAGAAGGAAGCCCTAGACACCAAACCGCCTCCAAGATTCAACGAGGCAACCCTTCTTTCAGCCATGGAAAACTCGGACAAACTGGTGGACAATGAAGAACTTGCCAAGGCTATGAAAGAACGTGGGCTTGGTACACCTGCCACCAGAGCTGCCATTATAGAAAAGCTGATTAAAGAAAAATATGTGGTGAGAGAGGGCAAAGATCTCACTCCCACCGGCAAAGCGTTCGAACTTTTGGCCTTGCTTGAAGCGATGAAAATTGATGTCCTCGCCTCCCCTGAGATGACAGGAGAATGGGAGCACAAACTCAATAAAATCCTCAAAGGAACATTAACCCGTGAAAAATTCATGGAAGAAATTCGATCCATGACCACCCATATAATTAATCAGGTTAAAAATTTTGAGACAACGAAAAAGTGGCCGGAGACACCTTTCAGCCCGGTAGGAGATATCATTATCTATGAAACACCGACCCACTATATCTCAGAAAATGAAAAAATCTCAATCCGAAAAATTCTCGGCGGCCGAGTGATGTCGGAGAGTGAAATTGTAGCCATTCTCCAGGGTGAAACCATCGGCCCTTTCGGTGATTTCAGATCCAAGAAAGGAAAGCCGTTCTCCGCCTCATTACGCTTTGCAAAAGGAAAAATAGAGTTCATCTTCGCTGACTCCACAGCAGGTCTGGACAAAGACGCCATAAGGGCAACCCCGGCCCTGGGGCTCTCTCCTGTTGATAAAAGCAAGTTTTTTGAAACACCATCAGCTTTTATGTCAGAATCAGCACTTGAAGGTGACGAGAAAAACGGACTTCGAATTAGTAAGGTAATTCTATCAAAACAACTTACCAGAGAGAACATAGAGCAACTTTTGTCAAAAGGTAAAACAGAACTGATAAAAGGATTTATCTCAAAGAAACGGCGACCGTTTGATGCCTACCTGCTCCTTGCTGAAAATGGCAAAATCAGTTTCGAATTCCCACCGAGAAAATCAAAGAAGAAAAAAGCCAAAAATTGATGGTGGATAAAAAAAATACGACTTATTATGAAACAGATAAAATCAGAATATCGTGACAAAGATGGCAATGCACTCGCTCAGATATGCGCACAAACCGCCCTTGACACCAAGGCAGAAGACCTCATTATTTTAGATGTCAGAGGTCTCACTACATTCACCGAATACTTTGTGATCATGAGTGGCAAATCAACGCGGCATGTTCAGGGTCTTGCGGAGGTGATAGAGGACAAATTTCGTTCTAAACGGGTAAAATCCTCAAAAGCAGAAGGACTCCAGGACGGCATGTGGGTCTTACTGGATTTTGATGATGTTGTTGTCCATATATTTTATCATGAGCAACGCAAGTTTTATGACCTGGAAGGACTTTGGCATGAAGCAAAGCGTGTTAAAGTGGAAAATACAGAATAACAGTTTCGTCATACTTTGAAACTTTTTACTTATAATAGTGCCTCCTCCATAAAAACTGTAATAAAAACAAAAAAATTTAAAAAGACTATTAAACTCCACTGGTTAATACCAGTACCAGATAGCGGACACAGAGAAATCTTCGAACCACTTAGCCAGCGTAACTAAAAAGATTTCCGGCTTGTCAGGTTTGAACATTGATAAACTCGTAAAAAGGTCACTCGAAGTCTACGCTTATCGGAATTTCCAGATGGCTAAGTTAAAAAGTTCGATATA
>DEIL01000095.1 GCA_002352445.1 Desulfobulbaceae bacterium UBA2775 | reverse complement strand
GCAACCTTCACTGGAGTATGTAACAACAGTGTCAGGGGCGTTCTGAAAATGTATTAAAAGAGGCGGTTTGAATCTGCTTGATTCTTCTTCTTTATTTTCTTTCCAAATAATCCATTAATCTTTTTTCTTCCCTCCTTTTCTTTCCTTTTTTCTTTTCTGTGAATCACAGTTGTCGTTGATCATAAATCTGAGGAGGACTCAGATTTATGAGAAAGGCCAGAAAACGTAAGTGCAGGCATTGTCGTCGATTTTTTCACCCTGATCCTCGAAATGCCAACAAACAGCGATATTGCTCCAGGCCGGAATGCCGGAAGGTGAGCAAGGCTGCCAGCCAGAAAAAGTGGCTGGCAAAACCCAAGAACCGGGACTACTTCCGGGGTCCGCTTAATACCCAAAGAGTGCAGGAGTGGCGCCGGTGTAATCCAGGATACTGGAAAAACAAGCATGGAGTTGATAAGCCGTTACAAGATCACTCAAATGCAAAAACATCGACGGGACAAGAGGTTACAGGACAGTTAACGCGCAATGCGTTACAAGATCTCTTGTCGACGCAAGATACTGTTTTTCTGGGGTTACTGGCACAGTTAAGTGGTTCTGCGTTACAAGATGACATTGTCATAACAGGCCGTCGTCTGCAACAATTAGGGCAGGATATTCTCACTCAACCTTTTTGCTGCAAAGGAGGTCATCATGACAATCAACAAACAGCCCCCGTACCCTCACATGATCCGCCAGGTTCCGGATCAATTCAGCTGGGTGGATCACCGCCTGGTTCGTGAACGTTACATTGACTACCTCAGTCACGGATCTGCGGCTTTGTACCTGTTTCTCGTTACAGTAAGTGATGCCAAAGGATTGAGTTATTATGGAGACGAGACCCTGCAGAAAAGACTGTGCATGGATAACACCTGTTTGTCTGATGCTCGTGATGCATTGGTACAGCAACGGCTGATCGCCTACAAGAAACCTCTCTATCAGGTTCTCGCCCTGGACCATAGGCGTGTCGGACAGAACCAGGCGGCCACAGAGCCATGTTCCATGCAGGAAGTACTTCAGCAGGTGATGGGAGGTGGCGTATGATTGACTATGACCAGTTTTGTCAGATCAAAAAATACCAGGATGAAGGCTTGAAGGCAGGGCAGATTGGAATGAAAATTGGCCTTGATAACCGTACTGTCGGAAAATGGATGGAAAGGAATACATTCCAACTCAGACTTTCAAGTATTCGGCCAAGCAAACTCGATCCTTATAAGGAAGATATTGTCCGGATGCTGGAACGACATCCATACAGTGCCAAACAAGTATTCCAGCAAATTAGCGAACAGGGCTTTGATGGCGGCTATACCATAGTCAAAGAGTATATCCGCAAGGTCAGGCCCAGACGACCGAAAGCTTACTTGAAACTGGCCTTTGCTCCGGGAGAATGCGGCCAGGTCGACTGGGGTTCCTATAAATCCATTGCTGTTGGTGAAACAAGAAGGCGGTTGAGCTTTTTTGTGATGGTGCTCTGCCATTGCCGAATGATGTATGTAGAATTTACCGTCTCCCAGACCATGGAGCATTTTTTAGGCTGTCATAAAAGGGCGTTTGAGTTCTTTGGCGGCGTACCTCAAAAAGTCATGGTGGATAATCTCAAGTCAGCGGTGCTGAAAAGGATCACAGGACAGGATCCGGTATTTAATCCAAAATATCTGGATTTTGCCAATCATTACGGCTTTCGTATTGTTCCCTGCGGGGTTCGCAAGGGAAATGAAAAAGGAATAGTAGAAAATGCGGTCGGGTATGTCAAAAAGAACTTCCTGGTTGGCCTTGATCCCGGCGATTTCAAAGTTGTTAATCCAGCAGCAAAGAACTGGCTCGATACGATAGCCAATGTGCGTATTCACGGTGAAACAAGGAAGAGGCCGATGGATATGTACCCCAAGGAGGCTGCCTGTTTAACGCCGCTTCCGGTGTACCCTTATGATATCGGTACGGTCTCCCAGGTCAGAGCATCCAAACAGTTCAGGGTGACCCTGGACACCAACCGATATTCCGTACCGGCTGAATATTCCAGTGCCAGGTTGACAATGAAGGCGTATCCGGATCGGATATGCATGTACCATGACAACAAGCTCATTGCCAGGCACACCAGAAGCTATGATCGGTACCAGGATATCGAGGATCCTGATCATCCAAAAGAACTTCTGCAACAGCGGAGGAAGGCAAGTGATCAAAAAATCCTGATGCGTTTTCTTACACTTTCTTCAAAAGCGCAGGAATATTATCAGGGCCTCAAGGAACGCAGGATGAACCTGATGCATCATATTCGTCAGATCGTCGGCTTAAGCGAGATCTACGATCAGGACAAGATAGCTCGGGCTCTTGAAGATGCCATTGAGTTCAAGGCCTTTTCCTGCGAGTATATCGCTAATCTTCTGGAACAGAGAGGTCGTATCAACAAAGAACCGGGAGCATTGCACCTGACACGGAGTGAAGACCTGCTGGAGCTTACGATCAAAGAACCGGATATGAACATCTATGACAGGAGGGCGTCCCATGACGGATAAACCTGTACAGATCGAAGAACAGCTGGTTTATCTCAAACTGCGTTTTATGCTGGAGCAGTACCAGGGGCTGGCCGCAGAGTCTGTGAAGAAAAAATGGAGCCATCAGGAATATTTTGAACATCTTGTCAAGGGCGAGACTGATTTTCGCTGGGACAACGCTATCAGTCGACGGATCAGGATGGCACGCTTTCCCGTACTTAAGACTTTAGATCAGTTCCAGTGGAACTGGCCCAACAAAATCAACCGCCCCCAGGTTCAACATCTTTTCCAACTGAATTTTATAGCCGATAAAGCCAATGTCATGCTCCTTGGTGGAGTTGGCCTTGGCAAAACTCATCTCGCTACAGCTATTGGCTATGAGGCGTGCTTGCGGGGGTACACGGTTTTGTTTTCTACGGCTGTAGACGTGATCAATACACTCTCTGCGGCCCAAGCTGCTGGACAGCTTAAACAAGGATTAAAAAAGTATCTCAAACCTTCGTTGCTTATTCTAGATGAACTTGGCTATCTGCCCATTGATAAACATGGGGCTGATCTGCTTTTTCAAATTATCAGTTACCGGTATGAAAAGGGTTCAATTATTATCACTTCAAACAGGGCATACAAGGACTGGCCGGAGATCTTTAACAATGACGCCACCCTCACTTCGGCAATTTTGGACAGGCTGCTGCATCATGCAGACACACTCGTTATAGAGGGGAAAAGTTATAGAATGAAAGAGCAGGTCGACCTTTGATATCCAGAAACAATGAAAACTGCCGTGTCTGGCGTGGCAGCCGGTACGGCAGGAAACATCTGCTGACTTATCAGCATTTTTAAACCGCCATTTATCTACATCTTCACGCCGCCGCTAACAGCAACTACTCGGTTAAACTTTTTT
>DEIL01000082.1 GCA_002352445.1 Desulfobulbaceae bacterium UBA2775 | reverse complement strand
TTGCTGTGAACTGCTGGGAGGAGTAATCCAGGGTTTTCCCATGGGTGTCGCCAAGACCAATTTTACCTTGCAGATAGATCCGGAGAGCTGTATCGGCTGTGGTCTCTGTAAAAAAAGTTGCAATGTTGTTGCACTGGAACTTGTCGATACTTCAAATGGAAAATCGAAAAAAAGAATGACGGTTAACGTCGACAATTGTCTTGGCTGTGGTGCCTGTATCACCGCATGTCCGACTCGGTCGCTGTCCCTGTCTCCCCTGCAGCGTTCTGATCCCCCGGCAAAAAAGAGGGACCTCTTTAAACAAATTCTCAAAGAGAAAAACCGTCTCACCCCGTTTGTTGTAAGCGGAGTGAAGAAGAAATTCCGCCGCGCTCTGGGTATTGGGTAGACCAACTTCCTCATGATGGAAAGGGGTTGAAAGTAAGAAAGGCCTCTTTTTCCCAGAATCAGACGGTTTAGTGTACTGATCGACAGCCTTGAAAACAGTTGCGATGCTTCCTTTATACTGTTAAGTTAGTCCCGATATTTTTTACTTTGTATTCCGACTGAGCGCTCAGTTATATTTGTAAGCGTTTACGTTGATAATATTGACAACCTGCCCTAAAGGAGCGATCTGATGCCAATTTCCAGTGTAAACAAGAGTATTCTTACCCCGGTGGAATTTCTTACCAGAAGTGCTTTTGTCTATCCCGATAAGACTGCAGTTGTTCACGGGGAAAAACGCTACACCTACGGAGAGTTTGCCGAAAGAGTCTATCGTCTTGCAAATGCACTTATAGAAAAAGGCGTTGGTAAAGGTGACAAGGTCGCTTTTCTCTGCCCTAACATACCGCCCATGCTTGAGGCACATTATGCTGTGCCGATGATCGGTGCTGCTCTTGTGAGCGTTAATATACGCCTTGCTCCTGTTGAGGTTTCATATATCATCGATCATTCGGACGCAAAATTTGTAGTGGTGGACAGTGAGTTTGCATCCCTTATAGAATCGGATAAGCTGCCCAAAGTGAAAGACTTCGTTACTGTCTGCGACATAAATGATACTAAAATTCTCGAGGGGATGGAGTATGAGGAATTTCTTGCTGCAAGCTCACCGGATCGACCCGTTTTAAACATAGACTCCGAGGATCAACTGCTGTCAATTAACTATACAAGCGGCACGACCGGGCGGCCCAAGGGCGTCATGTACCACCATCGGGGTGCGTACCTCAATGCTATCGGCGAAGTCCTTGAGTCGGGACTTACAACCTCTTCAGTCTACCTCTGGACCCTGCCCATGTTCCACTGTAACGGCTGGTGTTTTACCTGGGGAGTCACAGCAGTGGGCGCAACCCATGTATGTCTGCGTGCGGTTGTCGCCGATGATATTTATCGTTTGATTGACCAGGAGGAAGTATCTCATCTCTGTGCAGCGCCTACTGTTCTTATTATGATGAGCACCTGGCCCAAGGCATCAGAAGTAAAGATGAAGGGGACTCTTAATATTATGACCGCGGGAGCTCCACCCGCGCCGACTATTATCCGTAACATGGAAGCCATCGGTGCTGAAATAACACATACATACGGGCTTACGGAGGTCTATGGTCCGCATAGCGTCTGTGCCTGGCAGCCAGGCTGGGAAAAGCTTTCCGAAGATGAAAAGGCTACTGCAAAATCGAGGCAGGGGGTTCCCTTTATTACCACCCACTATATGGATGTAGTAGATCCTGAAACCATGGAACCTGTTGCAAGGGATGGTGTAGCCATAGGTGAAATTGTTATGCGCGGCAACAATGTCATGACCGGCTATTACAAGGATCCTGAGGCAACGAAGTCAGCCTTCAGCGGCGGCTGGTTTCACAGCGGGGATCTCGCTGTCATGCATGATGATGGCTATGTTGAAATAATGGACCGGAAAAAGGATATTATAATCAGTGGCGGTGAAAACATTTCAACTGTTGAGGTGGAAAATGTCATTTACAGACACCCTGATGTGCTCGAGGTAGCTGTTGTCCCGGTACCGGATTCGAAATGGGGTGAGGTACCGAAAGCTTTTATTGTTCCAAAGGAGGGGACCGATCCTTCTCCTGAGGAGATAATCAATCATACCAGGGAGCATCTGGCCCGTTTTAAAGCTCCCAAATATATCGAGTTTGGTGAGCTTCCTAAGACCGCAACCGGCAAAATACAGAAATTCAAGTTAAGAGAAAAAGAGTGGGAGGGCAAAAAACGTATAAATTAAGTATGATAAACTCGTGAAAAGTCTCCCGCGCCGTCATTCGCGCCTGCGCGGGAATGATGTAATGGCGAAATATTTGGGTTTTTACGACGCCATCAAGAAAAGCTATCGATAGTTTTGATCTGCGCAAGAAGGAATACGGTGAATCGCCCTATACTGTATGAAGATGATGACTGGCTGATTGTTAATAAACCAATTGGTCTTGCCACCCATGGAGCAGGCACCGGAGATACCGGTCTGGTAGAGTGGCTTGCTCTGCATCAGGGACGTAAACTCCATGTCTGCTCTCGTCTGGACAAAGGTACCAGTGGTGTTCTGCTCTTTGCCAAACATGCAGGGGCCAGTGGCAGAGCCCAGGTTATCCATGAGCAGCAGGAAGCCCGAAAGAGATATCGCTTTATAAGTAACAGGCGCCAAAAGGACAAAGAGCGCTGGCGGATTGAGGAGCCTCTTGATGGCAGGAAATGTTCCACACTTTTCCGCCTGGTTGCTGAGGGATACGGTTATTTCTGCTATGAGGCCACGATTCACCGGGGACGCACCCATCAGATCCGTCGACATGCGGCTGCTGCAGGTGTTCCCATTCTTGGTGATAACCGGTACGGAGGACAGAAATTTCTCCGCCTCTGCCTTCATTGCTGCGAGGTTGACTGGCCTGAGATAAAGACAGTGGTTGCAGTAGAGCAGCCCGATTCTTTTTCCCTGCTGCTATCAGGAAAATCTGGTCTTATACTGGACGGGGCTGTGGCCTGGGAGCGTCGTATGGGCTGGCCGGGCCTGGCAAGCAACAGTTTCCGGCTTATCCATCGCGGCGAGGTTTCGTTGCCGGTGAGCATTGATCTGTATAGCTCCTATCTCTCTATCACTGCGTTCAGCAGGAAGAAGGATTCACTCCATCTCAAAAAAGAACTGCAACCCCTGCTGGATTATCTGGCCACCAAGGTGGCCTGGCAAGGCGGTATGCTGCGTTACCATGTCCGAAATCCCCATCAGAAGAAACTGATCCATGACAGGCTGGCCTGGGGAGACCTTCCGGCCAACACGATTATGGCCTGGGAGCATGATCTCACCTTTGGCATTAATCTTAACGATTCACAGCATCCGGGACTCTTTCTTGATCAGCGGGATTCCCGCAGACGTATCTATCAGATTGCACAGGGGCGCCGGGTGGCAAACCTTTTTGCCTTTACCTGTTCTTTTTCTACTGCGGCGGTGGCAGGCGGCTGTGAGGTTGTCTTTTCCGTCGATCTTGCAGGTTCCAGTCTGGCAAGGGGCAAGGATAACTTTACCCTAAATGACCTTGAAAAGAGTGGGCGCGGTAAATTCATCAGGGAAGATGTGATGAAATGGCTGGCTCGCCAGGAACGGAAACGAGCTGCAGGTCCGGGCTCCTTTAGTCACTGGGATCTTATTATCTGTGATCCCCCTGTTTTTGCCTCAGCCGGTAAGGGGCAGGGGTTTCATGTGGAAAAACAGTGGCCGGAACTGACCCGTCAGGTTCGTCTTCTCCTCTCCGGCCACGGTATTGCACTCTTTGCAAATAACCACCGCAGCGGCAGTGGATCTTTTTACCGCGAAGAATTACAGAAACATTTTCAGAGTGTGACCTCTCTAACTCCTCCTCTTGATTTTCCGATCATGCCCGGTAAGCCGGATCATGTCCGCATCTACTGGTGTGAGGTGTAGCTCTCTTTTTGTTTGCTTAATCGCAGGTTCTCCTTGGTATGTTTGTCAATCAGCTGCAACGTTGCCTGAAAGATACTCTGTAATACGGACACGGTACTCAACGATATCTTTACGGAGTGAGGAAAAATCCGCCATTTTCTCATCGACTTTGGATATGTGGTTGTCAAGAATCTCAATGAGTTTCGGAGTTATAGTGGTGAAATTCTCCTTATTGATATCAAATATATCGGACAATTTTTCGATCTCTTTCAGGGATATCCCCAGGTTTTTCAATTTCAAAATGAACTTCAGGCGTAGGATGTCGTTTTGACTATAGCTTCTGGTACCACCGCCAAGACGTTCGGTTTTGCCCATAAGGCCTATTTCTTCATAATATCGGATAGTGCGGGTAGTTATTCCCAGGTTCTTGGCCAGTACCCCGATCTGCACCGGTTTGTTTTCTTCTGTGCTCATAATTTTACCTTCAATCTCTTCAGGGCAGAAACAACGTAAAACCTTGATGATATAATTGTTAGTTTACCTTTACGTAATACACAGTTGTAAAATATCATGTTGTTGAAGGATCTGTCAATTGAAAAAGTAGCTTATATGTGTTCATTGTAA
>DEIL01000020.1 GCA_002352445.1 Desulfobulbaceae bacterium UBA2775 | reverse complement strand
TTACCTTACTACCAGAACAGAGCAGGGAGCTGTCTGCAGAACTCTGTTGGTTACGCTGCCGACAATCATGCTTGCAAGGTTGGTCAGGCCACGTGAACCCATAATGATCAGATCACATTTCTCAATTTTGGCAATATCTGAGATCATCGCCCCGGCAGGTTCCTCCATCAGCCGTTCTTCAACATGAATATTTTCATTTTTAAATTGTTGTAGAAAAGGCTTGATGAGTTTTTCAGCTCCGCTGATTATGTCTGCTATCTCTTTATCCCTGTATGGCTGCCCAATGATTGCCGGGAACCTTTTATGACAATTAACAAATACAACTTCACCGTCCAGTAATTTTGCATATTCAATGGCTTTATCCAGGACTTTATTTGAATATTCTGACCCGTCAACGGCCACCAATATTTTTTTTCGGCTCATAACAATCCTCCTATGGGAGAGAAAATAGAAAAACTGATAATTCTGACATGCGATTCGAACTATTTTTGTTTAACTTAATTATACCAGATTGGTGTGATCATCTCAACCTTTTGGAGAGGCAGGGATGCCACCATAGGAGGATTGGTTTCAAAAAGACTGCCCTGATTTTTTGGTACAGTTATTTTTTAAAAACGGTGTAGTATGTGCTGATGTTTTCCGTAATCATCTCAATACTGGCTCCTGTCTTAATCAGTGTATGCATTGGTTTTTGCTGGGCAAGAAGTGGTCGATCCTATGATACAGGACTGATCACTTCCATTGTTACTTACTTCGGAACTCCATGCTTGCTTTTTTATACCTTATCATCTGTAAATTTGCCGCCCGATGCTCTTCTGGAAATGGGATTGGCAGCTATTTTAGCTAATATAGCCTTTATTGTTATAGGTGGACTGGTCCTTGCCATTTTCCGTTTGCCCCAGCGTGCCTACCTTCAGACCTTGAGTTTTCCGAATGTTGGGAACGTTGGATTGCCTTTATGCTATCTGGCCTTTGGTAAAGAAGGGCTGACTCTGGGGGTAACGTTCTTTGCGGTCTTTGTTATTTTTCAGATGACTGCAGGTGCTGCATTTGTTTCGGGCAGTTTTTCACCCAGAGTTATTGTTAAGATGCCCATCATTCCGGCCACTATTCTGGCCGCCTTCTTCTTGTTTTCCGGTACTCAGGTTCCTGAATGGCTCTACAATACGACTAAACTCATCGGTGATTTGACTATTCCGCTGATGTTGATTACTCTGGGCGTATCTCTGTCACGGTTGAAGGTAAGGCGATTCAAGATTCCTGTTTTTCTTTCGCTGTTGCGTCTGGGAATGGGGTTTGGAGTCGGGGTTGTTCTGGTCTCCCTGCTGAAACTCTCGGGGCCGGCTGCAGGTGTGGTCATTTTGCAGTGTTCAATGCCTGCAGCGGTATTCTGTTATCTCTTTGCCCAGATGTATAATCAGCACCCTGAAGAAGTTGCCGGAATAGTCTTTGTCTCCACTGCACTTGGATTTTGCCTTTTACCTGCACTCCTATTGTATCTTCTTTAATATGATATTCTTATTATAAAACCTTTAGCCGTGATTCTCTTTCTTTCTAATGATGCAGGAAGCTCTCTTCAGTACAGGATAGCAGATAATTTAAGAAAATATATTGTCCTGAAACTGTGAATAAGATAAGTTTGATTGAAAGTGTGAAAACCCCAAGGAGAATACGCATGGAAAAAGATAAAGAGATAAAGACAGTCGAGAAGAGAGATGTTGAAATTCCAAAAGAAAATGTGAAATGGGATGATAAGATTGTCGATATCTTTAAAATAATGCTGGGATATAACTGGCATACGATGGGGACAAAAAAAGATTTCTAACAGATGATAGCGTTGCGATATGTCTTTATCTGTTTGTTGCTGTGCCCCGCAGGAGATAAAAGAGGACTTCAAGTGGCTTTTTGGAGTGCATATTTTCTATTATCATGACGTCAAATCGGCCGCAGCCATAATATCCGGCACCAACTCCTCTTTTCCGATAGCCATAATATGGACACCGTCACAAATATTTTCAGCGTGGATTGTTTTAATCATACGTCCGGCAATTTTTATTCCTTTTGCTATGGCTCCTCCCTTGGGCGCCTGGGCTATTTCATCAATCAACGGTTGAGGAACATTGACTCCGGCAATGTTTTTATTCATAAACCTGGCCATGGGAGCAGATGTCAGCAGGATGATGCCAACCAGTATTTTTACGGGAAACTGTCTTGCGTACTCCATAAATGATTTGAATTTGTCTAGATCAAAAACAGCCTGTGTCTGAATGAACTCTGCACCGGCCTCGATTTTTTTCTCAAATTTTATCAGTTGAGGTTCAATGGGGTTTGCTTCAGGTGTGACAATGGCACCTGCACAAAAAGCAGGAGACCCGTCCAGATCATTTCCGCCAAGGTCTTTTCCTTTTTCAAGGGTTCTGATTGCAGCCAGAAGCTGGCTGGATTCAAGATCAAAAACACCTTTTGCCGTTTTATGATCCCCCAGCATGACCGAATCACCGGTAAGACAGAGAACGTTGTGGATCCCGCGACTTGCTGCAAAAAGAAGATCTCCCTGCAAAGCCAACCTGTTGCGGTCCCTGCAGGTCATCTGTAATATTGGCTCACCTCCCATTTCTTTTACCATAAGCGCACCCCCGAGAGAGGGGTAGCGCATAACGGAACTCTGATGATCCGTAAGATTCATGGCATCAACTTTGTCTTTCAGGAGTTCAATGTGGTGGGCAGTTTTTTCCAGGTTTATACCTTTTGGGGGCGCCACCTCGCAAGTAATGATAAATTTCCCTGAGTCGAGTGCTTTTTTAAATGAGGAGATCATAGCTATATAGTCCTTTTGGGTACTCGATGGCGTCATAGATAGCGTAGATGTCGAAACAGTCTCCGCCTCCGTCATTCCCGCGCAGGCGGGAATCCAGAACGTATTTAAATAACCAGACCGAAGTCTGCGCTTATCTCCCGCCTGCGCGGGAATGACGGCGAGAGAGACTTTTTACGCCGCCATCACAATTTACGATTTCGATATTTCATATTTCCCGGGTGTAGGCTCACCTAGAAAATTTCTCGGGCCCTGAAGCTTTCGCATGGAATCCAGTCGGCCCAGTTCCATCAAGCGATTATATATAAGAGTCCATGCACAATCTTTATTGCTGTCGATTTCACATTTACCTTGATTTGTTCCGCCACATGGTCCGTTCACCAACCCTTTATGGCAGTTGGTCACTGGGCAGATCCCTCCTGTTTCACCTATTATACAGGTTCCACATTGAGTACAAATTTCATTAAACTGGCCATAAGCGGTCTCTTTGCCAATGAAGAGGGTATCAAGGGCCGGAACCACCATTTTTTTCAGCTGGCTTGAAACAGTTTGAACCCCGAAGGCACAGGTCATGATCAGAAGGACATCAGCCTGCTCGATTTTCCCCATCTCCTCATTTAGAATCTCGGATGTCAGATTGTCACAAGCCACGGGAACAACGATTTGGCCGGTAACAAGCTTTCCTGATTCTAAAAGGATCTCCTTCATGGCAGCTACTTCCGGGGCACCACCTGTGTGGGTGAGAGTTACGCAGGTTCCACAGCCAATGATGAAAATTCGATTAAGCCCGTCTAGAAGTCTTTCAATCTCTTCTATTGATTTTGGTTTTGTAATCGATCTGATCATAATTATCTCTCCTCCAGATCACATCTTAAACATCTTCCCGCTTCTATACGGGCCTGGTCTTCGGTGAAGCCCTTTTCAACTTCCCGGAAGTCTTTTGTTCTGGCTACAGGATTTTCAATTTCAATCTGGATTCTTGGTTTTTCTTCGGTTGTCTCTTCATCAAGCGCAAGGCCGGCAGTTTCCTCAAATTGTGTTTTTTCATCAATAATCCGAATAGGGCCTTTTGCACCTATCAGGTATTTGTCAATGGCAATAGCAGCTCTTCTACCTGAGGCAATGGCAGATATTACTGTGGTCGGTCCTGTGATATAATCACCGCCTGCAAAGATGCCATCAACGTTTGTCGTCAGGGTGTTGCTATCTACTTCCAGACTGCCCCACAAGGATCTCTCCAGTTGACTGTCTTCTGAAATAAAGGAAGAATCCGGTGCCTGGCCAATTGAAATGATAATTGTATCCGCATCAACCTTCAGGGTTCGATCTTTTTCAACCTTTATATAGGATTTGCCATCCGGCTCCAGAATAGCTTTACTCCCTATGAATTCAATACCGGTAACTTTTTCCTTATCATGGATGATTTTCCCCGGTGACCAGAAAGGATTTATGATAACGCCTTCCTCAACAGCCTCCTCAATGTCTTTTTCCCAGGCGGGCATCTCTTCGATACCGCGGCGATAATAGATATGAACGTCCTGAGCACCCATTCGAAGAGCAGTTCTGGCGGCGTCAAAAGCTACATTTCCGCCTCCTATGACGATAACTTTTCCATCCAGCACTATCTTTTCGCCTAACCTGATGTCTGTCAAGAACTGCAGCCCATAAAGAAGTCCACTTAACGCCAGCTCTTCACCGGGGATTCCCACCTGTTTACTGGCCTGGGCACCGGCTGCGATAAACACAGAATTGAACCCTTCTCTTAAGAGATCATTTACAGTGCGCTTTGCATCGATGGGTGTGTTGTAGCAAATTTCTATGCCACAGCTTTCAATATATTTTATCTCTTCCTCAATAACTTCACGGGGAAGCCTAAATTCAGGAACGGCAATACCCAGCATTCCGCCACCAACCTTCTGGGATTCAAATACTGTTACTTTGTATCCCATTTGGGATAGAAAATAAGCGCAGGACAGTCCGGCAGGACCGGCACCTACAACAGCTATCTTTTCGGAATAGATAATGGGAAAAGGTTCTTTTGCCATGCCAATATTTTCAAAATACCAGTCTGAGGCAAACCTCTTGAGTGTCCTGATAGCAATGGCTTCGTCTAGCTCTCCACGCCTGCATTTGGTTTCGCAAGGGTGGATGCAGATTCGCCCGCAAACGGCCGGGAACGGGTTACGCTCCCTGATAATATCAACGGCCTGTTTATAATTACCGCAGGCAATGGCCGCAACATAATTGGGAACATCAATTCCGGCGGGACAGGCGTGCTGGCAGGCAGATATCACCATCGAGTCGCATACCGCCCCACTACAGCGATGCTCTTTAATGTGGTCTTCATACTCCTTTGTAAAATATTTCAAAGTGGATAAGGCAGGTTTGGCGCAGGTTTGTCCGAGTCCGCAGAGGGACGCAGATGTAATTGTTTCGCCCAAATCTTTAATGGTCTGGATATCCTCCATCCGGCCTTCGCCATTTGTTATCTGTGTTAATATCTTTAAGAGTTGAGTAGTTCCCAGGCGGCATGGCGCACATTTTCCGCAGGATTCTGATTGGGTGAAGCTCAGGAAAAAACGAGCAATTTCAACCATACAGTTATTTTCATCCATCACAACCATTCCACCGGAGCCCATGATTGCGCCGATTTTCTGAATCGTGTCATAGTCAATGGGTAGGTTTAAAAACTGTTTTGGAACACACCCCCCTGAAGGCCCTCCCATCTGAACAGCTTTGAATTCTCTCCCCTGGGGAATACCCCCACCTATTTCAAACACCACATCTTTTATGGTGGCCCCTATTGGAACTTCTACCAGACCAGTATTATTAACCTTTCCAGCAAGGGAGAAAATCTTGGTACCTTTGCTTTTTTCAGTACCTACCATTCCATACCAGGCAGCCCCTTTATTAATAATCAGAGGAATATTCGCAAAGGTTTCGACATTGTTGATGTTGGATGGTTTTCTGTCCAACCCCTCCTGGGCAGGAAACGGCGGCCTTGCTGTCGGCATGCCGCGTTTTCCCTCAATAGATGCCATGAGAGCAGTTTCCTCTCCGCAGACAAAAGCACCAGCGCCCATTTTCAGGGACAAATCAAAGTCAAAACCCATACCCAGAATGTTTTCGCCAAGAAGTCCCAGTTCCTGTAGCTGTTCGATGGCGATATTAAGATGATCAATGGCGATCGGATATTCTTCCCTAACGTAAATGTATCCATAAGCAGCTCCCAGTGCATAGGCCCCAATCAGCATCCCTTCCAGTACTGCGTGAGGATCTCCCTCCAGCATGGCCCGGTCCATGAAGGCACCTGGATCTCCTTCATCTGCGTTGCATATGATATATTTTGGCTGTCCTGCAGCCTGACGGGCGAATTTCCATTTCAGGCCGGTGGGAAAGCCAGCTCCTCCACGCCCTCTTATTCCAGCAGAGAGTACCTCATCAATTACCTCATCCGGGCTCATTTTTGTGAGCGCCTTGACAATGGCCTGATATCCCCCTGCTGCGATGTAGTCCTCTACACTTGTGGGATCAATCCGCCCGCACCGTTTCAGAACTCTTTTTTCCTGTTTTGCATAGAAAGGGATCTGGTCCAGGTGATAGATGGGTACCTTTGTTTTAGGGTCTTTGTACGCCAGTCTTTCGATTAATTGGTTCTCTTTGAGGGTTTTGGCGGTAATCTCGGGGGCATCTTCGGGGGTTACCTCCTGGTATTGTATACCCATGGGTTCAAACCCGATAACAGGAGCTTTTGCACAGAAACCATGGCATCCGGTTGATCGGATTTCAACTGTCTCGGAAAGGCCTTGTTTTTCTACTTCTTCCACAAGCGCATCTTTAACTGAAGCTGCACCGTAGGCGCGACAGCCGGTCATGCAGACATGTACCACAGATTTATCTTCTGTAGTTTTTGACAGGATTCTGTTGCGGAGCCACTCAAATTGTCCGATGGATGAAAGTTTCTCCATGATTTAATCTTCTCCCTTTTCCTTCCGGTACTCACCGAGAATACTGGTAACCTTGATCGGGTTCAGTTTACCGTAATATTCACGATCAACCATCATAGCCGGCGCCAGAAAACAGGCCCCCAGGCAGGCTGCGGTTTCAAGGGTAAACTGATAGTCAGGGCTGGTTTCGCCTTCTTTGAGGTCGAGATTTTTTTGTATTAATCTCAGAACAGATTTTCCTCCCTTTACATGACAGGCTGTTCCTCGACATACCTTGAGAACGCATTTTCCCTTTGGTTCTGAAGAAAAACCGGCATAAAACGTGATGACACCCTGTACCTGACTGGGGTAAAGGTTGAGGGTTTCAGCTATGGATTCAATGGATTCGGGAGGAATGAACCCGAAACCCTCCTGGACTTCCTGGAGCAGGGGAATCAATCCCCATTTCTTCCCCTGATGTTGTGCTAGAATTTCAGAAAGTTTTTCCCAATCCATTTCGGTTGGATTCATTTTTTTCCTCTCTTGCATTTCCATCTTTCTGTTTTAAACCTTCTCAACCGTAACCCGGCATGAATCCCATCCGCTTGAGTCGGCGTCTAGAAGAGGCACAAGTTGAATAAGGCATCTCGCATCGTTATGATTATAGGCAGTGGGGATATGGATATAACCGGATCGAATATTACTGTTAACTTTAACAGTTCTCTCCAGTTCTCCTGTCACTGAGGTGACCTTGATCCGATCGTCTTTAATCAAATTCATTTTTTCTGCGTCAACTGGAGAGACTTCAATCTCTCCCTGAGGGGCAAAAACGTTTATCCGCTCAGATTGTCCAGTCCTCGTGCCACTTCCCAAATGAAACCGAGTAGATCCGAATAGAGCAATAAATGGATAATCATCATCACATACAGTTTCACTGCTCGAGGTTACGGGTGAAAAACGGATCTGTTTTTCTGCCATGTTATCTTGTAACTGATTTTTCTCCCGGATCCATATCGGGTGTTTGCAGGCAGCTGTTTCTGAATAAGCGGAGATAGTGTTGCTGATCTCCTTTCTGATATCTTCGTGATTGCTTTTGTACTCAGGGGCGCCCATTTTTTCAGCAACTAAACCTAAAATTTCCAAATCCGTTTTGGCATTCTTCGGGGGCGGTAGTGCAGGGGAAAAACATTGAATTTTACCTTCCATATTTGTAAAACTGCCTGCTTTTTCAGAAAAGGGAGCTCCCGGCAGAACCACATCTGCAATATTAACCGTTTCGTTAAAGAGAATGTCCTGGGCGACAACAAATTCCAGTGATTCGAATGATTTTAAGAGACGGTTTGGCTGGGGCAGGCTGCGGAGAGGATTTTCTCCCATTATGTAGATTGCCTTAAGACTACCTTCTTCAGCCTTCTTTATCATTTGATACAGGTCTAACCCTTTGGTTTGTGGGATTTTTGATTTCCAGGCTTTCTCCCAGATGTTGCGATCATTCTCATTATTAATCATCAACCTGCCCGGCAGGGTCCCCGGAACTGTTCCCATGTCCCATGCCCCCACAAGGTTATTTTCTTTTGAAAGAATGTGAAAACCCGCCCCTTTATATCCGATACTTCCAGTCATCAGTGCAAGATTGAGCAGAGCTTCCATGGCCTCTTTGCCATATCGTTGCAGCATCAATCCATCTCCGACCACAAACGTTATTTTCTTTCCTGTTAATGTCTCGGCAGCATTTTTTATTGAGCGGCTATCAAGATTTGCTTTTTCGACAGATGTTTTTTGGTCCAGTGATAAAAGATCTGATTTATATTCTTCATAGCCGCTTGTGAAACGAGATATAAACGATGTGTCAATTGCGTTTTTTTCAAGAAGATTTGCTGAAATCAAATTGATCAGTTCAAGGTAAAATGTGTCAAAAAAATTCTGCGCAGGCTTAGGGGAACCGTAAGGGTGAATCCAACAAGAGGCGCTGGTTGTCAGGCCTATTTTTTTGGGGTTCGCCACAATCAGTGGAGTACCTTTTTTAGCACTTCTTTTGAGATAATAGTCCAAAACCGGTGCCGCCTGATCCGGTTCGGCCCCTAGCACGAAAATAACTTCTGCCTGTTCAAGTCCGGAAAGAGGGCCGGCAAAAAAGTTAAAACGGCCTGCCTTGTCAGTTCGTTCTTCCGCCAGATCAAGAAGAAGTCTCCCGGACAGATACCCGCCATTGTCCACATTGTTTGTTTCTATGATTGTGCGGGCAATTTTTTGAAAAAGGTAGTTCTCTTCGTTGGAACATTTTGAGGAGCCGAGAAAGGCGATACTTTCGGGCCCGTGCTGATCCTTTATTTCTAAAAGTTTCTTTGCCGTGGTTTCCAGTGCATTATCCCAGGAGACCGGGACGAGTTCTTTTTCTTTTCTGGCAAGAGGATGGGTCAGTCTTTGTGTAGAGTTTAAAAAGTCATGACCAAAATGTCCGCGGACACAAAGCGTCGCATCATTGACGCTGTTTTCAATGTGGGCCGGGTTAACATCCACAATCATATTTCCAGCTATGCCTAACGTCAAATTGCAGCCAATGCCGCAAAACCCGCAAACGGAATTTGATTCCCGTTCCGGTGTACCTGCAAAGTCTGTTTTTGTTGATAATGCCCCCGTGGGGCAGAGAGACACACAGGTGCCGCAGAAGGTACAGGTTGATTCTTCCAGAGGCAGCTCATGAAGCGTTGCCGGACGAGAGTCAAAACCTCTTGAATTGTAATCAATAGCACCGGCACAAACCAGTTCATGATCTGCCCTTATACATTTGCCGCAGAGTATGCATTTGGATAAATCCCGCATGATAAAAGGATTTGCCTGTTCCAACGGCTTGTAGTTTGGCATGGGATAGAGGTGGTTTTCCCCGATACCGAGCTCAGCTGCAATCATTCGCAGCTGACAGCGATTACCCTTGTTGCACACTATGCAGGACTCAGGGTGTTCGGCCATCATCAGTGAGATAATGTTTCGCCGGTGTTTCAGGACTTGAGGCGAGTCCGAGAGAAGAACCATATCCGGCGCTGCAGGAGTAACGCAGGATGCGAAAAGTCGTCCTGTCTTTTCATCTTCTACAAGGCAAAGTCGGCAGGCACCAAAAGGTTTGAGGCTATGGTGATAGCACAGTTTCGGGATTTTTATCCCGTGTGCTTCTGCTGCTTCGAGTATACTTTTCCCTTCTAGGCAGCTGACCCTTTTCCCGTTGATCGTTAGAGTAATGGTTTCCATGAGGCTGGCTCCTCATTTACAGGCATTTTAAGTTATTCGATAGATACCTATTTTTGACAAATTCGTAACCACTGAAATTCTGCACCATCCGGTCATTCCCGCCTGCGCGGGAATGACCGGGTAATGAAGGATTTGAGTTATGGCTGGTTGTTCTTATTTTAATTTCGCTGCATCCAGATATTGTCTCAGTCGCTGTTCTCCACCTATTGAGATAATGTGCACTCCCTGGCATAAATCCTTAAGGCCTGAAACAATATCGGCGAAAATTTCTATGGACGCCTTTTGTTTTTCCGGAGCCTGGGAAAGTTTTTTTATGACCCAGTCCGGTACCAGGCCGGGCTTCATATGTCGGTTTAGAAACTGGCCCATTCCCGCTGTTCTGATGATCAGGACTTCCGCAATGACAGGGACTCCGAAGGTGTTGACGTTTTTAATGAATTTTTCAAATGAATCCAGATTGAAAACCGGTGTTGTTAGAAAATAACCTGTTCCAATTTTTGTCATTTCTTCCATTTCCTTCATTTCCAGGTCTGGAACGTTTTTCCCCCAGGAAGATTCCACTCCTGAGCCAAGCAAAAATTCAGTTTTTTCGGGAAGGGCATCCCCCTCTACGGTATGGCCTTCCTTCAGATGGTCTAAAACAGAAGAAAGCTTTCCGGCATCAACATGGAAAAACATCATTTCCTGAAGGCTGTCTCCGGTGAGGCGGTAGTCTTCTGTAAAAACAAGCAGGTTTTCGATGCCGGCTTCATGAGCATTGATGAGGTCTTTCTGCAGTTGCAGCCTGTTTTTTTGACGGGTCGTTGTTTGGTAAATGGGATCGAACTTACTTTTTTTAAGAAGGTCGCAGGTCTTTATGGTATCTCCAACTACACCGTCGATTTCAATTTCTGATACAGAAACGCCGTCAACACGACCTCGAATGAGTTGCAAATTTTGTATAAGCTTTTCAGGATCATCTTCAACCGGTGATTGGACTTCGGAAGTAACAATAAATTGATTTTTTTCCAGTGCATCCTTTAATTTCACTTTTACCTCCTTGCATCGATAAACACGAAAAAGCACGCACAGTTCTTTATTTCAGTTCCAGCAGGCGGGCCACTTCTTCCCTGAGTTGGGGCAATGGCAGCGGCTTTGAAAAACAGACATCAGCGCCATACTCCTTCATTTGTTTAAATTTTTCTTCATCCAAATATGCTGAAAGCACGATAATTCTGGTATGTTTTGTTTCGGGATTCGATTTGACTTTTTTGCAGACTTCGTAGCCTTTGATGTCTGGCATCATTATGTCAAGAATCAGGAGATGGGGTTTAAAGTGGTTGACCTGAAGCCCTGCCTCAAATCCATCAGATGCGGAAATGACTTCATAGTCGAATTCATCTTCTTCCAGGGCCATTACTATGGTTTCAACAATAATTGGATCATCATCAACAACCAGTATTCTTTTTCTTTTCTCTTTCATTTCGTTTTTGGGAATGGGGATGCCCTGTTTTTCCATGAACGCTTCAAGATTGTTCTTTTTGATGCGACGATGCCCGCCAACTGTCTTGTAAGCCTCGATATGACCGGCTTCCACCCAATTGATAATGGTTTTTGGAGAGACCTGGCAATAGTCGCTTGCTTTCGCTACTGTTAATATATCTTCCACGGCAATTCCTTTTCTTTAAGTACTGTTATTATATTTATTATAGATATTATAGAATATATCTATTGTCAAGCATTTTTTGTAGAAAATATAATTATGACAGTATTTGTGATATATACCTAAATATAAGGTAAATAACATGGAGGATTGGCCAAGGTGCTCAGAAATTAATTACAGATATTATAGATATTATAGATTTAGTTTGGTTTATTTTCAGAATGACGAAAAAGCCAGCTGATTTTCGTACGTAATCAGATATTTTTTTATTCTTAAAAACCGTAGAAAAACAGGAAAGAGAAAATTATGAAGATAGGAAGGAAACGCTGGGTTATTGGGGATGATTGTGGATAGGCAGTGTGATTGTGAACTTCGTACCGGAACCTTCTTTGCTTTCAACCTTGATATCTCCGCCATGCTCTACGATAAAACCATAGCAGACAGACAGACCAAGGCCAACCCCTTTCACACTGCTTTTCGTGGTAAAGAATGCATCGAATATTTTATTAATATTTTCTTCTTTAATGCCAAGCCCGGTGTCTGATATTTCAATAACAATCTCTCCACCTGCGGTGTTTGTCTCCACAGCTAATGTCCCGCCAGCCGGCATGGCGTCGCCGGCATTATTAAAAATATTCAGAAAAACCTGACGCAACTGGTTTTTTGACGCATAGACCAGCTCCAATTCACTGGATAAGGTCATTGAGATTATGATATCGTTTTCACGGAACTGTTTTTTATGCAAAAGGAGCATCTCATCAAGAATCGTATTGATATCAACAGGCTGTTTTTCTTTCTGGTCAGGCTTTGAAAAGGTCAGCATTTTACGAAGCAATTCACTGAGCCGGACAATTTCCGAAAGCGCCATTTCCAGTAATTTTCTCCGTTTATTGTCAGGAGAGATTTCGGTTTTCATCAGCTCAAGAGTGTTCATTATGCCGTATAACGGATTATTCAATTCATGGGCGATTTGGGAGGTAAGGCGGCCCATTGCCGCTAGTTTTTCAGATTGCAGCAACTGCTCTTGAGTTGTTTTTAGCCGTCTTTCCATCTCCAGTCTTTCTTTTAAGTCTGTAAATATTCCAACAGTGGCTATTTCATTATGGTTTTCATCATAAACAATAGATGCGGAGAGGTTACCTTCAGCAATTGTCCCATCCTGTTTGACAAAAACTACAGGATAAAATTTCAGGAGGCCTTTACGATCGTTTTCATTTGTACGAATCTTCTCCATTACTTTTTTTGCCATGCCTTCCGGGTATACTTTGGTAATGTTGAGTTTACCGACAACATCTTTTGTTTTGTATCCGAGGATCTCTTCGGCAGACTGATTCCAGAGGATAATAGTCCCCTTCATATCTGTGGCCATGATAGAGTTGGCTGAACTATGGATAATATTGTTTAGAAAATCGTTTGTTTCCCTGACCTCCCTTTCCATCTGCTTTCTTAGGGTTTGATCTACAATGATCCCTTCATAGCCTGTTACATTCCCTTTGTGATCAAAGCGTACATGCCCCGTTAAAAGTGCCGGTATAGGGGTGCCGTCTCTTTTCTTAAACTCCACATCAAGGTCAATGACATTCCCTTCCCGCTCAATGGTCTCTACAAAACTCTGACGGTCTTCAGGCCTTATATAGAGATCATGGGCAATGTCAATTCTCAGGAACTCCTCCCTGTTCGAATATCCAAGCATTTCCAGCAACGCGAGATTGGCATCAAGAAACTTTCCCTCTTTACTGCTGATAAATACACCGCATCCGACAAGCTCAAACAGCCTTCTATAATGCTCTTCTGAAGCTTTTAGTTTTTCTTCCTGTTTTTTCTTTAGTGATATATCCCGGAAAATACTTAATTTAGACAAGGTTCCATCATCGTTTTTCAGGGGTACCTCGACGATGTCATAGAATTTATCGGCTATTTTATTGTACACCTCCTGGTGAAGCGTTTCCCCGTTAAATACCCTTGCTGCTTCACAATTGGTGCAGATTTTATTACGGTTTTCGAGAGTCTTGTAACATTTTGTGCCAATGCCATCGCAAAATTTTTCCACCATTACCGAATTCATGAATTCAATGGTTAAGTCCTGGTTAACAATGCAGACACCGTCTGCCATGGCTTCAAAAATAGCGATGAGTCTCTGGAGGTCATTTTTCATTATGGGCCACCTTGCTAAGGTTATGGCTTGTTCGAGATTTTAAAATCTGAAGCTAAGAATCCAATTTTATGAGGGTGTCAGCTCTTCTATGCACAGGAGGATACCACTTTTCAGGGTTATCCTGCCTTCTGTTTTCAATAGTATATTACTGATTCCCCGGCTGCTGCCAAAGAGAAGGGTACTGTTTTTTAGAAGATATTCAAATCCTGTAATCGTGACTCCTTGAACATTGTCAGACAGGGGGATAAGTGAAGTTATCTGTCCCGGTACTCCTTTAAAATTAAGAGTAGATCCCCCATGGATAATATGCATCCTGCAGGTTCCATCATAAAGAGAAATACGCATCCGGCTGTATTTTTCACTGGCTGCAAGCATCACATTTGACAGGCTCATATCCCATCTTCCCCCCAATACACCAAATAGCTCAGCATCGCCAGCACCTCTGGTCATTGCCAGATCAAGCGCCAGTTCAAGATCTGTTGCATCTTTTCTGCTTGGATGGCGGATGATTTCCACACCTGAATGAGTATATTCCCGGGCAAGCTGGGGTGATATGGAGTCAAGGTCGCCTATGAGCAGGTTCGGGGTGATATTGAGTTGTCGACATTGCTCTGCTCCACCATCTACAGCGATGATCAAGTCGGCTTCTTTTCCCGTGAGAATCCTGGAACCGGTCTTTTCACGGTGTGGACTGTTGGCAAAAATGTGTGCTCTCATTTTACTGGCTTACTTCAGAAAATCTGTAATAAAAAAACAAAAAAATAAAAGTGCTGAAGGTATTGGTTTGACACCGAATAACAGGCTGTTAGCCTTTTAGGCTGAAGGCTTTTAGGAAAAGCAAAATATTCATTCCCTCTAACAGTCTAGCAGCCTTGGGTTGCGGGTTTTGCCCTGCGTTAGTAGCTTTTATCTCCTTGATATATACCATTTTCCGTCATTTTTCCCATGAGCTTTTTGCTTAAGGTAGCGGCAAGAATATTCCATCTTGGTGCAACCAGTATATCCGGATGTGATGTTGCACAGAGTCGGTGAATTGTCACTTCAGCTGGGATAAAGGGAAGAATTTTCAGGAGGAGTTGGCAATATTCTTCAAAACTGAAAAGACGAACTTCTCTTCTGACATACATATCATGCAGTGGAGTATCTCGAACAACCTGCAGATGGTGAAGCTTGATTGCATTGATTCCCATTCCGCACACTTTTTGAACAGTCGCTATCATATCGTCTTCATTTTCACCTGGGATGCCGAAAATCAGATGGGCGCCTGTTTCAAATACTTTGTACTGCCTGATTCGTTGTACTGCACTTCTAACATCTTCAAAACTATGGTTACGATTGAGGAAGGTGAGACTTTTCTCGTGCGCTGACTGCACCCCCAGTTCAATGAGGCATTCTTTTTTGGTTGATTCAAGAAGGGAGGCCAGTCCGCTCAAAAACTCATTTTCAATATAATCGGGACGAGTGGAGATTATTATCCCGATGCAGTCGGAATCTCGCAGTGCAAGATCACAAATGGGAAGAAGTTTCTCTGCAGCCATGGCAGTGGCTGTTTCCTGTTGGAAGTATGTAAAGTAGTTTTTGAATCTTCCCTTCAGCGGAGACTTCTTTCCTTTGGCTATCTGTGCTGTAATGTTATCCGTTTTAAGCAGATATGCGGGAGTAAAGCTGGCTGATCTGCAGAAAATGCATCCACCTTTTTCCCGGTTTGGACAGGGGTGGCCAATATCAACCGCAATTTTACCAATTGGCTGGCCATACTTTTCTCTGTAATGATAACTAAAGGTACGAATGTGAGGTTGTTTCATCCGCCAGCCAGGGTGATTATTTTTTCCCTTTTAAGTGTTGGGTCAGAAATGCGTCCATAATGAGATGGACTATGTGATGCAGAACGCAGACCACAAGTGCAATACCATATTCAGGAAAAAGTGATACCTGCAGGATCACCGAGAGCACCAGGGTTTTTTGCCCCCCCATAATGATCACACTTTCTCTTCGGCCCTTACCGATATCTCCATAGTGGGCCATGACCATGCCTGCCAGGACTAAAACCAGGTGAAAGGTGAAAATAACTAAAAGAATCGGCAGAACTGCCCCGAGATTGGATATAATTGCCTCTCTGCCTCTGCAGAGTGCCATCCAGACCATGGCAAGGATGCCGATCTGATTGAGAATTCCCGTATATGGCAAAAAAGGACGCAGGGATGTTAATGTTCTTCGAACTATCATTCCGACAAGTAATGGCAGGAGCACCCGGCTAGCTATTTTAAACATTATAGGGAGTTGTTCTATTTCTATAATACGGTTATCCCCGGTCAGACTGAGCAGTAAGCCAAGAGAAAAAGGAATGGTAAAAACAGCCAGTGAGTTGGCAATGATTGTGATCAGCAGGGCATGTGCCATATTTCCGCCTGCCCCTCCGGTCATGACGACACCGCTGCTGAGAGTGGTCGGCATAACAGCGACAAGGAAAAGGCCCAGGAGCACACCAGTGCTGAGGTGCAGGAGAGTAAAGGGGAGGGTGAGAAGTGGAGCGATGAGGAAAATCAGTAAAAGGGCTGTCAGAGTACCTCTATAGTCAGAGGCTCCCGCACGAATCCTGCTGGTATCAAGAACCAGACCGGAGAGAAAAAAAATAAGGATAATCACGAAATCCGGACCATTATGAGCCTTAAGCCAGAGCCCTGGTCCTGTTAAAATTCCTCTGGTATCTGCAAGGGTCATAAGGACAACAGCGACAAGACCAAGCAGAAACCAGTTCTTTTTTATACTTTCAGTCACAATAATTCTGAATCGTTAAAAACCAATTTTGGCTTCAAGTTCGGCGATTTCTTTTTCCAGTTTGTCTTTGTCCTTACTCGATAAGTCTGGATTGTGAAGTTTCTGCCTCAACGCAAGCAGTATCATCTCTTCACGATATTCGTTACAGGTGTAATTGCTGGAAGGTAAAGTTTGAGTTGTCGGGCTGTTTTTCCGCATGAATAACAAGAGAGACAATTATTTGAGTTTAAGTTGATTCGGTTGAGGAGAATTCATCGATCCATGGTTATTATAATGAGGAGCAATACAATTCTCAAGGAACAACTTCAGCCACCACACTGTTCATTTTTGTGATAGCTATGATGCCAGCCAGATAAGGGCGGAGGTGCGGATTGCAAGATCGACAGGATAGCCAATCCCCGGAGGCGTCGGGTCAATAGGCAGATCGAAAAAGAGCATCTGCTCGCCTACCTCAATCTGCAGCTTGTAGGTAGCCCCCTGGAACTGTTTCTTAACGACTTTTCCCTCTAAAGCAATCTCATCTTCCTTTATTTCCTCCCCACGAATAATCCGTGCTGCTTCCGGCCGAATAAGTAGGTGGCAATTCTGTTTATCATTGCATTCTGCCGGAAGATAAATTGGCCCAATGGCAGAGCAAAAAAGGTCACCGTTATCCATTTTCCCGCAAATTATATTTTTAAAGCCAAGAAAACTGGCAACGGTTGTATTTGCAGGAGTACGGTAGATATTTTCCGGACTGTCGAATTGCTCAAGTTTTCCTTCGTAGAGTATAGCCACCTTATCTGCTACGCTGAATGCCTCCGACTGGTCATGGGTGACAAAGAGTGCGGTGACTTCGAGAGCTTTGAGGATGGAACGGATTTCTACCGAGAGTCTGTCTCTTAATGTTCTATCAAGAGAGCCAAGGGGTTCGTCAAGGAGTAAGAGTTGAGGCTCTGGCGCAAGGGATCTGGCAAGGGCCACACGCTGCCGTTCTCCTCCTGAAAGTTCATCAATGGTGCGGTGGGCAAAGCCTTTTAAACCGACAGTTTCCAGCATTTCAGCAACTTTCTCCTGGCGGGCTTTGAGCGGACTTTTTTTCATCTCCAGGCCGAAAGAAACATTTTCAAAGACGTTTTTATGGGGGAAAAGAGCGTACTCCTGAAACATCATGCCAAAATTTCGTTTATGTGAAGGAATAGTCTGGATATTGAGGTTGCCAAAGGTGACAATCCCGCCATCTTCTTTTTCAAGGCCTGCCAGAAGACGAAGAAGGGTGGTTTTACCGGCACCTGAAGGTCCAAGCAGGCAGAGAATTTCTCCTTTTTTCAGACTGAAAGTGATCTCCTTTAACAGGGGTTGTCCCTCGTAGCTGCTTGAGAGATTTTTAACATTTAAAATTGTCATCTGTTATCCGTTATCTTTCCCAGCAGCCAGAAGCCGCTGGCTGTAACCAGCATTAGAATTGTGCTCATGGCCATAGCCTGGCCATAGTTAAGGTCGCCGGGCTGGCTGAGGAATCGAAAAATGGTAACCGGCATGGTAGGTGTATGGGGCCGGGTAACAAAGGATGAGGCCCCGAATTCCCCCATGGATATGGAGAAAGCGAAAATTGCCCCAACCATGATTGGTCGGCTGGCAAGAGGTAGATCAACCCGCCGCCAGACCTGGAGCGGAGAACTTCCAAGGAGAGTGGCCGCCTCCCTCAACGATTGCGGTATCTGTCGAATCCCCGGCAGGATGCAGCGGACCACAAATGGAAATGCCACCAGGCCATGGGCTATTGGTACAAGAGCAAGGGAATCGCGCAGATTTAGTGGAGGTGTGTTGAGGGTGATAATATAACCAAAACCGAGGGTTACAGCAGAAGTTGCCAGAGGGAGCATGATTACTGCGTCCCAGAAGGGTGCACTGCGTCCTTTTGCAGAGGCTAAATATGATGAGGCGAAAAGGCCGAGAATTACAGCAATGCACATTGCTGTAAGACCAAAACCGATACTGTTAAGCACAGCATTAATTGGTGGAACAAAAAAGACTGACCTCGTATGGCTGGTAAAAAGAGACGAATAGTAAGCCAGGGTAAACCCGTGTTCACCGATAAATGAGCGAAGTAAGAGTGCGGACAGAGGCGCAAGTAGCAGAGTAACCATAAAGAGGAGATTGGTGAGGAGCAAACTTTTTTGCAGAAAGCCTTTAATTTTTTTTGGAGTTCCTCCAATAGCGGTTGAGAAAAAGCTTACTCTGTTTTTACTCCCTATTCGGGCATGAAGCCACATGAGCAGAAAATTGATAAGTATCTGGATAAGGGAAAGTGCAGCTGCCATGGGAAGGTTGAAAAACTGTACTGCCTGGCGATAAATTTCCACTTCAATGGTGGCATATCCAGGCCCTCCAAGGATAAGTATTACACCAAAACTTGTGAAACAGAAGATAAATACTAAAACTGCTGCGGAAGCAATTGCAGGTATGAGCAGGGGAAGTGTTATTTTTTTAAAGGTCTGCCAGGGCGAGGCTCCGAGCATTCCGGCTGCTTCACGAATGTCAGGGTCAAGGTTGCTCCAGTATCCTGCGACAATACGTAACACTAAAGAATAATTATAGAAGATATGGGCCAGAAGAAAGAAAGTAACTGTCTGGTCAATCCTGATTGGTGGACCTGAGAGATCTAAAGCTGTCATCAGCCAGCTGTTTACCAGGCCTCCTGACCCAAGCAACGCTCTGAATGCTGCCGCTGTGACAACCGTTGGCAGGACAAAGGGTACAGTCATAAGAGCCTGAAGCATATTTTTGCCCGGGAAGTTGAAGTGTGCAAAAATATAGGCGCCGGGCAGAGCAAGGATTAAGGTGAACAGAGTTGAGAGAGCAGCCTGCCAGAAGGTAAAGCGCAGGACACGAAAATAATTATCTGAAGAGATGAGTTGCCTGAGTCGCTCCGGTTCCCATACTCCCTCCGGTGCAAAACTCATGATAACTATCTTTATAAGGGGATAAAAATAGAAAAGAGCAAGGAAGAGCAATGGTAGAGATAGGAGAAGCCAGCGGTTTGAGGAAAAATTGGTTTTCAAAAAATTAACGGAGAACTGTATTCGTCCATTCCTCGATCCATTTGTTCCGGTTTTTTTCAATTGCAGCTGGGGCGACAATCACCGGTTTTTCGGCTACCACAGCATGTCTGGTAAAGAGTTCCGGCAGGTCGGCTTTGCTGTTTGCCGGATAGACAAACATCTGCAGAGGTATATCCTCCTGAAATGGAATATCCAGCATAAAATCAACCAGCTTCTTTGCCAGTTCAGGCTTATCAGTACCTTTGAGGATTCCCGCAAATTCAATTTGGCGGAAGGTTGATCCATGACTGATCACAGCTGCAGTTGGAGCCTCAGAGAGTGGTTTCTCAGAATAGTAAACAGCGGCGGCAGGGCTTGATCCATAGCTTACCACAATGGGGCGGTCTCCTTTGGAGGCTGAAGTGAAATGACCGTAGTAAGCGTCTTCCCAGCCATTTGCCACTATGACATTATTTTCTCGCAATTCTTTCCAAAAATTGAGATAGCCATTCTCGCCAAATCTGCCAATGGTTGCCAGTAGAAAGGCCATACCTGGTGAGGAAATAGCAGGATTCTCCACAACAGTCAGACCTTTATACTCCGGCTTGATAAGATCACTCAATTCTTTTGGGGGTATCAGTGTCTGCTTTTGGAACCACGCCTTGTCATAATTAAGACAGACGTCGCCGTAGTCCACAGGCAACAGCCTGTTTAGTTTGTCCAGTTTAAGATGATCCGGAATATTATTCAGGAGAGGGGAAGCGTAGGGGATAAAGATCTCGGCATCAAGTGCCCGGCTCATAAAACTGTTATCAACACCGTAAAAGACATCCGCAAGCGGGTTCTTTTTTGAGAGAATAGCCTGTATCAGGGCTGCTCCTGCATCACCAGCCTTAAGAAAGCGAACTTTAACCTTATTTTCCTTTTCAAAGATTTCGATAACTTCCTTACTGATATTAAAGCTGTCGTGACTCATTAAGGTGATGGTCTTTTCCGCCTTTGCAACAGGCAGAACTGTTGTGACTGCAAGCAGTATCAAGGCAACGCCAAGAAACGTGGGAAAAATCTTCATCGTGTCTCCTTATGGATTTTCAGATAAAAGGTTCCTGGGAGTGTGAAAGTAAAAAAAAGCCGCCTCGGTAGAGAGGCGGCTGAAAAATCATACTTTTCCCTCCGCCGGCATTATCCGGATCAGGTTAAACGGTCGGGTTATTCGAAAACCCCTCTCAGCCCGGTTGAACCAAGCTCCCGCAACTATATGACCTAAGGTAGGCCTTCTTTAGCTGCTTTGCAACTATTCTCTTTAAACCAACTGTTTAAATTATATTGATTTCTCCAGAAGTACGACGGTTTCGATATGGTGTGTCTGGGGGAACATATCTATTGGTTGTATTTTTTTGATCTCAAAGCCTGCCTGGGCGAGTTCCGCAAGGTCGCGGCAGAGAGTGGCAGGATCGCAGGAAATATAGACAAGTCGTTTTTTTGCCAGCATTGCAAGGTCGGCTGCCAGAGCCGGGGTTCCCTGTCGGGGTGGGTCAATTATAACGCAGTCAAAACGAGATCCTTGTTCCCGCAGTTTTTTGCACCCGGTATGGATTGGGCTCTTTATAAATATGGTATTGGGTAAGCCATTATTTACAGCATTGGATTTCGCACTGCGAATTGAACTTCCCTGGCCCTCAATCCCTGTGAGTTTTTTTGCCTGTCGGGCAATTGGGATTGAGAAATTTCCCATCCCGCAGAAAAGATCCAGAACTGTTTCTTCCCTTGTTGCGTTACAGAACTCCAACACGATATTGATGAGCTGTTTGTTCTGTTGCAGATTTACCTGGCAGAATCCTCCGGCTTCCCATTGCAGATTAAGTGGGGTGGATCCTTTTGCTATTTCCGGGTAGCGAACAAGCAGATTTCTTCCTGGTGATGTTTCTTCCTCCCCATATGGCCCCATAATGGGAAAATTTTCTCCTGAAAAAAAGATACGTTCCACAGGTTGAATATCGCTGCAGATTGATCTTGCGGCACCGATGTCGGCGGGTCTCGGTTTCCTGATAAAGTGAAAGAGGCAGACAACTTTTCCTGATTGAGGGTTAAGCTGAAATTCTATTTCCGTTGCCAGGGAAGTAAGTTTATGGAAATCTGTCAGGTTACTAAGTTTACGAAGGCTTTTATTTATGGGCTCTTCAGCTAACAGACAACTGTTGACAGAGGCAATTTTATGGGATCGGAACTGGCGAAAACCGATTTCACCATGTTTATCAATCTGAAGACGAATGCGCTGTCGATAGCGAAAAGCGGAGGGGGAGGCAACAGGGTCAAGGAGAAGGTTTACTGCTTTACGTACCCGGGCATCAGAACTACGCTGGAGAAGGTCGAGCAAAATTTCCTTTTTTATTGTAATCTGGGTGGCTGTATCACAGTGTTGCAGGTTGCATCCACCGCAATGGCTGTAGTATTTGCAGGGAGCTACTCTTCGTGCCTGGTGAGGTTTGACGATCTGCCTTATTTCACCAAAGAGATAATTCTTTTTTGTTTTTTCTATTGATACGTTGACTATCTCAGTTGGAAGGGCTCTCTGCACAAGAATTATCTGGCCGGAAGGGAGATGACTCAGGCCAAAGCCACCGTTTACAACTTTTTTAATTGTAACCTTCTCAATATTCATCTTTAAAATATGGGAAACTATTGTTAAATAATCCGGAAACCTGGCTACTGTGATATGGGCACTATCTATAGAGTACTTTACTCCTTAAATCCTGTAATAAAAAACAAGAAATCAAGGAGTGTATTTTGAAATTATGCTGTTCCATTTACTTTCAAGGTACTTATCCAGCGTGCCTGAAAGTTTTCCAACTAGTCGGGTTAGTCATCATAATAAAGCTCTTCTTAATATAAATATCCTTGTCCTGTCGAATACTCTTTCTGATACTGGTGATGTTGTTTCTTCCGCCGTTGCCTGCCTCTGCTGAGGTGAAGGTTTCGGTTACGGTTGAAGGTGTAGATGGACCAATCTATGAAAATGTTCTGGCGCGTTTGAAGCTTTATCTCCACAGGGACAATGAGCGATTGGGGAAGAGAGAATTGAAGCGGTTGCACAGGCAGGCGGATGAGGACATTCGTTCTGCCCTGGCTCCATTTGGATATTATCAACCGGAGGTTATAAGCACACTCAGTAAAGAAAATGAGATATGGCAGGCTCGTTACATTATTGAAAAAGGTGAGCCGATTCTGGTGAAAAAGGTGGTATGCAAAATTAGAGGTCAGGGCAAAGATGGTGAGAAATTGAACGCTGCCGCAGCAGGATTTCCACTTAGTGTAGATGATACTCTTGACCAAAGGCTCTATGAAAAGGGAAAAAAACAGCTTATAAATGCTGCTTTTGATGAAGGTTTTCTTGATGCCGGTTTTGCACAACAGGAACTGCGCATTAATGTTGAGGCCAACAGCGCAACAGTTCATCTTGTACTGGAGACTGGACCACAGTATCTTTTTGGTCAAATAAAGAGTGAGCAAAAGGTTTTGAGGCCGGGTCTGCTGAGTAGGTATCTGCCGTATAAGGTTGGTGATCCGTATAATCCCGCAATGCTTTTTAAACTCCAGTCGATTCTCTATCGCACCGATTATTTCAGCAGTGTTGTAGCGAAAGGCGATACGGATAATATTGTGGATCTGCATATTCCCGTTAACCTTGAATTAACACCTCCGAAGAATCTTAACAAATATAGCCTTGGGCTTGGATATGCAACCGATACCGGCATCAGAGGTAAAGTTGACTGGACCAACAGGTTGTTCAACGAAAAAGGGCATAAAATGAAGGCCTCCATGCTGGTGGCTGAGTATGAGGATGCTTTTTCTCTTTATTACGAAATCCCTCGAGGTGATCCACGATATGAGACATTTGTACATGGATTGACCTACCAGGATCAGAGATGGGATGATACCGATACCCAATTGATTACCGCTTCTCTGATTCGTGCATATTCCGGCCCCCGCTACCTGTATGGTATTGGCCTGGAGTTGCGGGACGAGGTCTACGATGTTGGTAATACCAGCGGCGATAGTACGTTGCTTATTCCCTCACTCAATGGCGGCTTTATTTTTGCTGATAATATTCTTAACACCAAGAATGGTCTGCAGGCTGCCATTGGTTTTCTCGGTTCCGTTGAAGGTTTTTTGGCCGACGCCACTTTTTTACAAACCACTTTAAGTGGTAAAGCTATTATCTCGCCCTTTGAACAGTGGCGATTTATCGGGCGGGGATCCCTGGGGGTTACCTGGGTTGATTCCATTGATTCTCTGCCACCTTCACTCAGATTTTACACTGGTGGAGACAGTTCTATCCGTGGCTATAAATATAAATCTATTGGTACGGAAGATGACTCAGGCACGGTGATTGGGGGAAGATATCTGGTTGTGGGCAGTATTGAAGTTGAAAAAATTATCAAAGATTACTGGAGTGCTGCTGTATTCTGGGATGTGGGCAGTGCAACTGATGATCTTGAGCTCGACTTTTTTCAGGGTGTCGGAGCAGGGGTGCGAATTCGGCTGCCTTTTGGTCAGATACGACTGGATCTAGCGTCGGCAGTCACTGAAGACGGCAATCCTTTGAGGGTTCATTTGACAGTTGGCGGGGATCTGTAATGAGGAAAATAGTATTTCTGCTTTTATCGATTTTACTTCTCCTTACCCTCCTTGTCGGATCAATTGTGTGCACAGACACCGGCCTTCTTTTGATTAAAAAGACGGTGAACAGCGTCTGCAGTGAGTTTCTTACCATTGGAAGTGTCAAAGGAAAACTGGCAGGTGAATGGTCTTTAAAGGGTGTTGAAGTTGACCTGGAGGGTGTTGCTGTGAGCGTGGCTGAGATGGAGTGCAGCTGGCGTCCGGTAAAACTTTTTTCGGGAGAGTTTGATTTTGCCAGGCTTGCTTTCAGAGACAGCAAAGTGACTCTCAAGAGTGGTGTTGAAGAGGTGTCTTCAGATTCTCCTTTGGTGTTGCCAAAACTCTTTCTCCCTTTTGTTTTTGTTGTCAATGAAGTCAGTATCAAGAATTTGAGTCTTGTTGCTGATGGTGGCAGTGAAATAGTGCGAATAGAGAATGGCGGTTTTGAGCTGAACTGGCAGGGATATCAAGTAGGCTTGAATGACTTTTTTCTGGATGCATCTGAATTTGGCTTTAAATCCCATGGGTTTCTCGATACCAGACATGGGTGGAGTCTGGATCTCGCTGGTGGGTACAGGTTCTCAATGGAGGGGGTTAATAATCTAGCCGGTACCTATTCGATAAAGGGTCCACTTGACAACTTAGCGGTAGATCTCGGACTGCATCATCCGGCAACAGTTCGTGCGAGGGGTACGGTTATCAATTTACTGGATGATCTTCAATGGAAAGTGGTGGTAGATGGAACGGATGTCGATCTTTCCAGCTTCCATGAAGTGATGCCTGAGATACAACTTACGAAAGCTGTTGTTCATGCATCAGGCGGATTGGAGGGATACAGTGGTGATGTTGAGGCTGATGGGAGTTGGGATGATCTGAAAAATATTCACCTTGTCAGCAGGCTGAGTGCTGATTGGCTTGGTATTGATTTTCAATCTCTGCACCTGGCGAGTGGAGAAAAAACTGCTCTGGCTGAGGATAGCTGGATTTCCTGGGCTGATACTTTTAGCTGGGGAGGACATTTCATCTTTAAAAATTTTGATCCTGCAATTATCACAGATGAGATTCCGGGGACAATAGATGCTGATCTGAGGAGCAATGGCAAGGTTGTCGAAAACGGTGTTGAAGCTTCTTTTGAAATTGCTGGCCTTGAGGGGGTATTACGTCAACAGCAGATAGCTGTCCAAGGCGATGTGTTTCTGACGGAATACGAGGTGTACAGTAATGGGCTTCTTGTTCAAAGTGGTGATTTCTCCGGAAATGCATTGATCCACCACGGAGGGTTTTCATGGGCAGATCCGTTCATTTGGGCAGGTGATATCTCTTTTGATAATTTTGATCCATCCCCTTTTTACTCAGAACTTTCTGGTCAGATCAGTGGGCGAGTAAGCGGAGAGTTACGACAACTTGAAGCGGGTGCAGAGGGGTATCTTACTCTTCGGGAAATATCAGGCTTGCTGCGAGGTCTGCCAATTTCAGGCGGAGGCAGTATCCAGGTTAAAAATGGCAGACTGCAGACAGAGGGGATAGAGTTGAAACACGGTGGTTCAGAATTGCAGGTAAGTGGCACAGCCGGAGATCTTTTTGCCCTGAATTTTTCCCTCTCATCCCCGGATATAGGTCAACTTATTCCCGGAGGAAGTGGTGCTGTTTCCTTCAATGGAAAAATGGCAGGAACACCACAAAAACCTGAGTTGTCGGCTGTTCTGCAGGCAGGTAAATTGGTCTACCGGGAACACAGTGTTGCCAAATTAGATGGCAGATTTGAGGGAGGACTTAGTTCCGGTCAGGAATTTAAAGGATTCCTGCAAGGGGAAGAAATGCGCAGTTCCGGTATGTTATTTGATACAGCTATTGCCGAAATATCAGGTTTCTTTGAAGAGCATACGATGTCACTGCAGTTGTTATCCGGCTATGGCAAGTCACAGTTAAAGGCCAGAGGAGGATATAAAGGGAAACTGTGGCAAGGGGAACTTTATGGAATAAATCATCATTCTGTCAGCTACGGGAACGTGGAGCAGAGGCAGCCAGCTCAATTGGTCGTTGGTGGCAATAGTTTCAAGCTGGTAGGTTTTTGTCTGGAGGATGGGGAGGGAAAATTTTGCTTGAATGGTGAACTGAACACCGCTGAAGAGAATTTTCACTGGCAGGTGAAGAGTTCCCTGAACGGTATGGCTCTGCCCTGGCTGAACTGGACACAGTTACTCTCGATGCCGGTTAATGGTGTAATAAACGGTCAACTTGAGGCAGAAGGCGACAATAAAGAAGTCGTGAGTGCAAAAATACGCTTTGAGTTTCCTGAGGCTGATTTTGAAATTGTACAGGCAGAGGAAGAGTTACGTCATCTGAAATTGGATGATACTGTTATTACAGGTAGTTTGAATGACGGTAGGTTTTTAGGCTTCTTATCAAGTTCTATGGGCAATAAGAGCCTGCTCAGGTTGTCGACAGAAATTGAGAATTTTGGGAAATTTTCTTATGCAGGGGAAGATCTCCCGCTTACAGGAGATCTTTATGTCAGGGACTTTGATTTGACTTTTCTGGAGCCATTGACCGGATACTGGGTCGAACCAGTCGGCAAAATGGATGGCAGTCTCTCTCTTTCAGGTTCCTTAAATCAGCCAATAGTCAGCGGTGAATTAAAGATAATTAATGGTGGTATCGACCTCCCTTATCAAGGTGTCACCCTGGAAGATGTTATATTTAAGGTGGCTGCAGAAGAGCAGGGGGCAAGAATCAGGTGTGAAGCATCATCAGGGCCCGGAAAAATCATAGTTTCAGGAAAGTTACAATATGGGGGAGAGGGTGTTTTCGGGGATTTATTGGTCAGGGGAGAGGAGTTTCAGCTGTTTAGTTTGCCGGAGTATGCAATCAGGGTTACCCCGGATGCTAGATTCCTTTTCAGTAAGGACAAAGGTGAATTCAGCGGTACCGTAAAAGTTCCCTATGCGCTGATTACTCCAGAGGAAATGACCAGTTCTGTAACCGTATCACCTGATGTGATTTTGATTAACGGCGGGGAGGAGTTGATTGAGCATCAATGGCCTGTCTTTATAAATATGCATGTTCAGCTTGGTGGGGATGTCCGTATTGATGGATATGGGCTGAAAGGTAGACTGGAAGGGGGGTTGGAGGTACTGAACAGACCCGATTCTTTTTTATCCGGTACAGGTGAACTGAGCCTTATTGACGGTACTTTTACAATGTACGGTCGTTCCTTTGATATTGAGAGGGGAAGGGTGTTGTTTACCGGTGGGCCTATCGATAATCCCGGCATTGATGCCAGGGCACAGAAAGCGGTTAGTGCGGAAGAAGCTGTCGGGGATGGTTATGTAGTCGGAGTCGACGTGAATGGGCTTGTGCAGGATCTGAAGTTCCATCTTTTTTCTGATCCATTTATGGAAGATGCCGATATACTCTCCCATCTCCTGGTTGGCCGCTCCACCTCAGGTTCTTCCGAGGAGGAGAGCAATTTACTCGAGGCAACAGCTGTTGCTCTTGGTGTCCAAGGTGGCTCTGATATTGGCAAGGGATTGGGTAATATCCTCTCAGTGGATGATCTCCATCTCGAGGGAAGCGGGGAAAAAGAGGATATGTCACTGGTTGTAGGTAAGCGGATTACTAAAAAACTCTATTTCGGTTATGATATGAATATGTTCAGCCAGCTGGGCGTTTTTCGAGTACGGTATGGTCTTGCCCATGGATTCTCTGTGGAAACACAAACTTCCACTGAAGCTACCGGGACTGATCTTCTTTACACCTTTGAACGATGATGGTGCTGTAAAAAAAATCAATCTGCCAGCCATTCACCACTGACAACTGTTTGACCCCGGTCTCTGATTGTGCCGGTGAAAAGTTGATTTGGGTTAATTACACCCACCCCTTCTGGGGTTCCGGTCATGACTATATCACCATCCTGCAAAGTTATGAAGGTGGATAATTCGCTCAAAATCTGTTCAGGTTTGTAGATCATGGAGCCGACATTGCCGGTTTGAACAATTTTACTGTCTATTTTCAGTTCCAGGGTGAGTGACGGGGTGATTTCTGGAATTTTCTTGAAATTACTGAAAATGGCAGAGCCATCAAACGCCTTAGCCCGCTCCCACGGCAGTCCTCTCTCTTTCAGGCGGCTTTGCAGGTCACGCTTGGTGAGATCCAAGCCAAAACCCACGGCGGAGAACTTGCCTTTTTCGTAGAGAAAAGATAATTCACTCTCATATTGGAGCGGTCCCTGATGGCTGGATTTCAGCTCTACTGATATTGCGGAATTCGGCTTGAGAAAGACTACCATTTGGTCAGGAAGCTCATTGCCCAGTTCCCTGATATGTTTCACATAATTTCTGCCGATACAGATAATTTTTGATGGTGTGATTAATCTTTTGTCAACAGTTACTGTTGTCATATAGTTTTCACCTCTGGTAGAATTCATTTTACATCTTTTTACACTCGGCATTTGATTTCCTCAAGTTTTTTATCCTTGCATTTCCCTGGAGATCAATCCATATTTGTGAAGAGGTCGGGGCAGGGGCGGGCATATTTATAAAGGAGAAAAAAAATGAAAGCTGTCGCTTTTTGTGGAAGTGCAAGAAAAAATGGGAATACAGCACTGCTGTTAAATACAGTTCTTGAACCACTTGCTGAAATGGGCGTTGAAACAGAACTGGTCGAGCTTGCCGGCAAGTCTGTTCCCGGATGTAAAGCCTGCATGAGCTGCTTTAAGAATAAGGATCAGCGTTGTGTCTTTAAAAAAGATGTGGTGAACGAGTGTATTGAAAAGATGCTGGCCGCGGATGTGATACTTCTCGGGTCACCAACCTATTTTGCTGATATTTCATCGGAGATGAAGGCTCTGATAGATCGATCGGGAATGGTGGGAAGAGCAAATGGAAATATGTTTAAACGAAAACTGGGTGCCGGGGTTGTTGCTAAGCGTCGAGCAGGTGCTGTTCATGCTTTTGACTCGCTTAATCACTTCTTTCTGATAGGTGAAATGATTGTGGTAGGTTCTTCTTACTGGAATATTGGAATCGGTGGTGGAAAAGGTGAGGTGGCAGGAGACGAAGAGGGTCTTGCTACTATGAAAACCCTGGGCGAAAACTTAGGCTGGGTGGTAAAGAAAATTAAACAATAACATGAACTGTGTTCGTTATATAGACTGGAAATGGTTTTAAATGGCCGGTGAAAAGGACATGGCTGCTGTGCTGGTTGTAGATGATGATCAGGTCCATCGTTATATGCTTTGCTCAATGCTGGGGGAGTGGGGATATCGTGTTGTCGAGGCAGATGATGGCACAACCGCGGTTACTGCAGTAGAAAACCATTCATATGATGCCGTTCTGATGGATATTCGTATGGCTCGAATGGATGGACGTGAGGCCTTTATACGCATCCAGGCCATTGCCCCGACACTGCCGGTTATTCTCATGACCGCTTATTCTACAGTGGAAAGTGCCGTGGAGACAATCCAGCAGGGTGCTCACGATTATCTTACAAAACCCCTTGATTTTGACCGGTTGCGACTTGCACTGGAACGGGCAGTTGATCACCATCAGGTCGTTGCCAAAAAATACCAGCTGGAAAAGGGAAAAACTGGACTGAAGACTCGCATCATCGGTTCCTCTCCACCGATGGTAGAACTTTTGGAGATGATCTCCTATGTTGCGCCAACAGAGGCTACAGTTCTCATCTATGGTGAATCAGGTACAGGAAAGGAGTTGGTTGCTGAAGCCCTGCATGTCAACAGTGAACGGAAGAATAATCCCTTTGTTAAGGTGAACTGTGCCGCTCTTGCCGAAGGACTGCTTGAATCAGAACTGTTTGGGCATGAGAAGGGGGCTTTTACCGGAGCTGAGAAGAGGAGAGAAGGAAAGTTTGTTCAGGCAGATGGTGGAACGCTTTTTCTTGACGAGATCGGGGAAACTTCTCAGGCCATGCAGGTGAAACTGTTGAGAGTCTTGCAGGAACAGGAGTTGCAGCGAGTTGGTGGGGATAAGACAATCAGTGTTGATGTACGAATAATAGCTGCCACCAACAGGGCTCTCGAGGAAGAGGTCAAAAAAAACAACTTTAGAGATGATCTGTATTATCGGTTGAATGTTGTGATGATTGTGGTACCTCCACTCCGGAAGCGAGGAGAGGATATTCGACAACTGGTGGAACATTTTGCCGGGAAGTTTGCTAAGAAAAATCGGAGAAATCTTGAAAAAATAACCCCTGAATGCATGGATCTGCTCATCCGCTATCCCTGGCCTGGAAATGTGAGGGAGCTTGAAAATGCCATTGAACGGGGTGTTATTCTTATGCGTGGAACCTCTCTGACAGAGAGGAGTTTGCCTCTGGCCATACAAAATCAGATTGAAAACAACCATATAGTGGATGAACAGATTCCGGTATCACTTTTTGAATCCGAGAAAAAGCTTATTATCAAGACAATTGAAGAGACCTCCGGCAACAAAAGTGAGGCAGCCCGTCGATTGGGGATCACACGGAAGACCTTGTTGAACAAGTTAAATAAATATGATGTAAATAATGGTTAGCACCTTATTCCAGAATTTTTGTGGTAGAAAACAAGAAATATTCTTCTTTTCTCCTTCTGTTGACATGTATTAGCAGCTGTGGTAAGTGACAAATCTTTATAAAACATGGTGTCTTGTCTGTAAATAGAGAGTTGATATGCACGCAAGGAGTAAGATTTTATGAGAACAAATATTGTTCATATCGGGGCTGGAGAATTGACATATGAGATTCGAAATATAGTCAATGTCGGTGAAAAATTACAAAAGCTCGGGTTGAAAACAAATTGGGAAAATATAGGCGATCCCATTGCAAAGGGTGAGAAAGTCCCAGATTGGATGAAGGAGATTGTCGTTGATTCCGTGCGTCAAGATCATACCTACGGTTACTCTTCGACTAAGGGGGTTCTTGCCACCCGTGAATTCATTGCAGGTCAGACAAATAAATTAGGCAAAGTGCAAATTGATGCCGAAGACATCATCTTTTTTAATGGCCTGGGTGATGCCATCTCCAAAATTTTTGGGTTTTTAAAACGCACAGCACGGGTTCTTGTCCCTACTCCAAGTTATTCCACTCATTCCTCTGCTGAAGCGGCTCATGCCGGTCACAGCCCCCTGACTTATATTCTCGATCCCAATAACCACTGGTATCCGGATCTTGATGACATAGAAAAATGTGTTAAATATAATCCGGCTGTTGCGGGAATTCTGATTATAAATCCTGATAACCCTACAGGTGCTGTTTACCCAAAAGAGATCTTAGAGGCGATAGTGGAGATCGCTCGCAGATACGATCTTTTTCTGATCTGTGATGAGGTTTATCAGCATATTTATTATAACGATACCAAAACTGCGACCCTGGCAGAGGTGATCGGTGATGTACCCGCAATTGCTATGCGCGGTATCTCCAAAGAAATGCCCTGGCCCGGTGCCCGGTGCGGATGGATTGAGATATATAACAGGGATAAAGATCCTATGTTTTCAAAATATATAGATTCGATTCTCAATTCTAAAATGGTAGAGGTCTGTTCGACTACACTGCCGCAAACAGTTTACCCAATGGTTGTAACCCACCCTGAATATCCTGATTATCTGTTGAAGAGGGTAAAGAGGTATGAGAAGTTCTCGAACATTGCCTATGAATGTCTGAAAAATCTGAAAGGTGTTCTGGTCAACAGAACAAACGGCGCCTTTTATATGAGTGTCTGTTTTGAAGAGGGTATTCTCAGCAGTAGCCAGACTCTGGCCATCGAAAATAAAGAAGTCAAGGGAATGATAGAGGAACTGGTCGCTCCCGAGGACACAGCACTTGATAAGCGTTTTGTCTATTACCTCTTGGGATCAACAGGGGTATGTGTTGTGCCACTTACCTCCTTTGCTACAAAGATCAACGGTTTTCGTATTACCTTGCTGGAGACAGATGAAGAAGAATTTGAAAAAATCTTTTCCACTGTCGCAATCGCAATTGAATCCTATCTCAATAGCTGAGTTCCTCTCACTTTCGACCATACCATCTTTTTGTCTACCGGGAACAGCTGGTACTCCCGGTTTGATAAAATAATATCCTGGTTACAAAAGTATTTTACCCATTGTATCTCCCTCCCGAGGAAATTTCCTGATTTTGATTTCCCCTCTCTTGACAGGAAAAAACCGGCTACTTATTGTTGGCACAGATTCAGAAAAGGAATGGTGCCGGCAGAGAAAAATTGCAGAGAATGGAGGAATCGTGAGCAAAGTGAATAAAAGTGATGAGTCACATGAGGATGTTGAAATTGTAGAGGGAGGTAATGCACCCTCAGAGAGTGAACAGGGGAAAGGTGAAGATGATGCTCCTTCAGTGGAGGAGGTATGGGATCCGGAAAAGGCACTCGTCCAGGCCCTCGAAGAGGTAGCTGACCTCCGTGATAAAATGTTACGTGCGGCAGCTGAAAACGAGAATTTTAAAAAACGTATGGCACGGGAGCGCTCAGCCAGCTTGAAATATGCCGGTGAACAAATTTTAAGGGAGATGCTTCCTGTTGTTGATAACCTTGAAAGGGCCATTGATCAGGGAGAAGCTGGAGGGGCTACTGCCGGAAAAAACCTGGAATCATTTGTTGAAGGTGTAAAACTGACTTTAAAAAACCTTGTTGCTACTCTGGAAAAGTTCGAAGTGAAATCCATTGAAAGTATTGGTGAGCCGTTCGATCCAAGACATCATGAAGCACTGACTATGGAAGCCAGTGATACTGTGCCGTCAAACCATGTCTTAAATGATTTTGAGAAAGGATACTACTATAAAGACAGGCTGCTGCGTGCTGCAAAAGTGATTGTGTCTTCGGGAAATGCTTAGACTGGTGCAAGGGAAAATGATTGCTTAAAAAGAACATGGAATCCCTTGACAAATATAGGAAGATGACAACTTTAGAAGAGGTTGCCGCTATCATGGATAGAGCAATTAACTAACTTTGAGGAGTCATGGACGGATGAAGAATCCGTCGGAATTATTAAGGAGAAAAAGAAGATGGGTAAGATTATCGGAATTGACCTGGGTACCACCAATTCATGTGTTGCAGTCATGGAAGGGGGCGATCCAAAGGTAATTACCAATGTTGAAGGCAACAGAACAACCCCTTCGGTTGTAGCGTTTGCGGACAATGATGAGCGCCTCGTTGGACAGGTTGCAAAGCGTCAGGCTGTGACCAATCCTGTGCGTACACTCTATGCAATTAAACGCCTTATAGGACGAAAGTTTACTGACCCGGAGGTAAAAAAATCGATAGAGGTCAGTCCGTTTTCAATAGTCGAAGGAACCAACGGCAGCGTTTCCGTTGGGGTTGAGGATAAAGTATACCGACCGGCGGAAATTTCTGCCATGATCCTCGGTAAGATGAAGCAGACCGCGGAAGAATACCTTGGTGAGGAAGTGACCGATGCGGTGGTAACTGTCCCCGCTTACTTCAACGATTCCCAACGTCAGGCCACCAAAGACGCAGGGAAAATAGCCGGACTTAATGTACAGAGAATTATTAACGAGCCAACTGCCGCTGCCCTCGCCTACGGTCTTGACAAAAAAGGGGAAGAGAAGATAGCGGTATTTGATCTTGGCGGCGGTACCTTTGATATCTCTATTCTTGAAATCGGTGACGGTGTATTCGAGGTGAAATCCACCAGCGGTGACACTTTCCTGGGTGGTGAAGATTTTGACATGAGGATCGTCAACTGGCTGGCCGATGAATTTAAGCGGGAGCAGGGGATTGACCTCAAAGCTGACAAGATGGCTCTCCAGCGGTTGAAAGAAGAGGCGGAAAAGGCCAAGATGGAACTTTCCACCACTAAAGAGACTGATATCAACCTGCCATTTATTACTGCCGACGCCTCAGGGCCTAAGCATCTTAATATCAAGTTGAGCCGGGCAAAGCTTGAGAGCCTGGTGGGAGACCTGATAGAACGTACTATGGGACCATGCAAAACTGCCATCAAAGATGCGGGGCTGAACGCCTCCGATATCGATGAGGTAATTCTTGTCGGTGGTATGACTCGGATGCCGAGAGTGCAGGAGATGGTGAAGGAAATATTCGGCAAGGACCCCCATAAGGGTGTGAATCCGGATGAGGTGGTTGCCATTGGTGCTGCTATTCAAGGTGGCGTGCTGCAGGGTGATGTAAAAGATGTCCTGCTGCTTGATGTTACTCCTCTCTCTCTTGGCATTGAAACTCTTGGCGGAGTAACCACCAAGCTGATTGAGAAGAATACCACGGTACCAACCAAGAAAAGCCAGGTCTTTTCAACTGCTGCTGATAATCAGCCTGCGGTTTCCATTCATGTGCTGCAGGGTGAGCGTGAAATGGCCGAGGATAATAAGACCATCGGCCGGTTTGAACTGACTAATATTCCACCGGCACCACGGGGTGTACCTCAAATCGAGGTGACCTTCGATCTGGATGCAAACGGTATTCTCAACGTATCAGCAAAAGATATGGGAACCGGTAAGGAGCAGTCAATTCAGATCACCGCATCTTCAGGTTTGACCGATGATGAGATCGACAAAATGACCAAAGATGCTGAGCTGCATGCCGAAGATGATAAAAAACGTAAAGAGCTTGTGGAAACCCGGAACTCTGCTGATGCACTTGTTCATGCGAGCGAGAAGAGTCTGAAAGATCTTGAAGATAAGGTTGATGAGGAGACAAAGCAGGCGGTTGAAAAAGAGATTGAGAATGTAAAGTCGGTAATGCAGGGTGAAGATACCGAGGCAATCAAAACTGCTATTGAGGCATTGACTGCTGCTTCTCATAAGCTTGCGGAGTTGATGTACGCCCAGGCTGCCAAGGAGAATCCTGATGGTGGAGCTCCGGGAGATGGAGGTGGAGCTGCCGGAGACGGCGGAGCGCAGCCGAAGAAAGATGACGATGATGATGTGGTTGACGCTGACTTCGAAGAGGTGAAGTGAGATCTTGGTAATCACTGAAGCATAGTAATATCGAAGGGGGCAGGAATTCATTTTCCTGCTCCCTTTTTTTTACATCATTCCCGCCTGCGCGGGAATGACGAAATATTTTGGGCGTTACGAGACCATCACAATTTCATCACTGTTAATTTAATGTCTTATAAATTGTTATGAAAATCTTATCGGGAATACAGCCTTCGGGCCAGCTCCATATTGGCAACTACTTTGGCATGATGCAGACCATGATCTCCCGGATGGAAGATTCGGAACTTTATGTCTTTATCGTTGATTTACATGCTTTAACTTCAGTTCGAGAGCGAGCTCGTCTCGCACAGGGCACCCTGGAAGCTGCAGCGGATTTTCTCGCATTGGGCCTTGATCCGGATAAGTGTATTTTCTGGGTACAGTCAGATGTTCCTGAAGTGTGTGAGTTAACCTGGATTCTCTCTACTCTTACCCCGATGGGGCTTATTGAGCGATGTCATTCCTATAAGGATAAGGTTGCCAAAGGTATCGCTGCAAGCCATGGTCTCTTCTCATATCCTGTGCTGATGGCTGCGGATATTCTTCTCTACCAGGCTGAACAGGTGCCGGTAGGAAAGGATCAGAAGCAGCATCTGGAAGTTGCCCGGGATTTGTCCCAGAAATTTAATAATGAGTATGGCCAGACTTTTGTTGTGCCCGAACCGGCCATCAGTACGCAGACCGCAACTGTACCCGGACTGGATGGCCAGAAAATGTCAAAATCATATGGTAACACCATTCCGATTTTTCTTGAAGGTAAACAGTTGAAGAAGACGGTTATGGCGATTAAGACCGACGCTACCCCTGTTGAAAACCCTAAAGATCCGGATAATTGCAATCTTTTTACGATTATGGAACTGTTTGCACTCCCTTCGAGGATGAAGGAGATCCGTGATCTTTATGTCAATGGTGGGGCTGCTTATGGTTACCTGAAGTTGGAGCTGCTGGATCTTCTTAATGATAAGTTTGGGGATGCCCGTCGGAAAAAGGCGGAGTTTTTAGCTGATCCTGAAATGTTACGTGCTATTCTTGCAAAGGGAGCCGAAAAAGCACGGGAGAAGGCAGTTGTGACCCTTGATCTGGTTCGTGATAGAGTTGGTTTGAAGTATTAGTATTTTACTCCTGAATTTCTGTTATAGAAAACAACAGATAAGCGTAGACTTCGGATAAGCGTAAACTTCAAGAGCTTAAACCACAGAGCTCACAGAGAACACAGAGGAGAGAAAAAGAAATGCTTTTTCTCTGTGCTCTCTGTGAACTCTGTGGTGAGATAATGTACCATTTGTTGTTGCTGCTGACTATTTGTTTTACTGGAAATTCAGCAGTTCTACGTCAAATATCATGGTCGCATTGGGCGGGATCGGTCCACGTCCTGCCGGCCCATATCCAAGGTCTGACGGAATAATAAGAACACGCTTTTCGCCCTTTTTCATACCCAGAAGAGCCTCATCCCAGCCCTTGATAACCTGTCCTTTACCAACCGGAAAATCAATTGGTTGTTTGCGGTCGTAGGAACTGTCAAATTTTTTTCCGTCTATTAATTTACCAGTATAATGAACAGTTACCACCTGACCGGCCTTAGGGGTTGCCTCTCCCTCACCTTCTTTTTCCACCACGTATTTTAGTCCGGATGGAGTGGTAATCGCATCGGGCCATCGCTCATCAATTAAGCGGATTGCCTCCTCCATTGCCTCAAGTTCTCTTTCACGATTCCTATCCTCGAAACCTGCGAGAAGTGCATCAAATGCCTTTTGATCACTTGCAAAAGTCTTTGCTTCTTTGCCTACTCTTATAATTTCAACAGAGTTGAGGAGGTCATCGCCTTCAATTTTATCAACCACGTCCTGGCCGGAAACGACATGTCCGAATACGGTATGTTTACCATCCAGCCATGGGGTAGGGACATGAGTTATAAAGAACTGGCTGCCATTTGTACCCGGCCCTGAATTTGCCATGGAGAGGACACCTGGTCGGGAATGGTTGAGTTCCGGGTCAAATTCATCAGGGAAGGTATAACCGGGACCACCGGTACCTGTACCGAGTGGACAACCGCCCTGGATCATAAAGTCAGGAATAACTCTGTGAAATTTTAAACCATCGTAAAACTTTTGGCCCTTTGCTCCGCCGCCAAGATCTTTGGTTCCTTCTGCAAGTCCGACAAAGTTAGCAACCGTGAGGGGGGTTTTCTTAAATTCAAGGGAGCAGGTGATATCACCCTTGGATGTATCAAATACTACGTAGAGACCATCTTTCAATTTTGATTTTGCCATTCCAGATTCTCCGGATAGAGTTAACATTAATAAAACAAATCCAAACAGACCGAGTATTCTATGCATCGATTCTCCTTTTGAAAAGGGTTATTTCTTGAAAAGTTATTGTTATTCCTGAGCCATTTTTATGGTATGTGCTTCATACTCAATTTTTATAATTTTGGAAATGAGAATACTGTGAATCTAACACCCATGAAATGAATTTCATGGGTGTTGGTCGAAAACAAAAAACATCAGGGATGCATCATTGGAGGTGGAGAAGAGCTGAGTTCCACATGAAACGCTTTTTCCATCTGAGTATTGCCGTCATTACGCAGCACTTTGACTGCAATTGTTTCCCCTTCTTTAGCATCCATCATGGCTATCCGCAGATCAGCCATATCTTTGACCTGGAAACCGTTTATCGTTTTCAGGATATCGCCCTCAAGCAGACCGGCATCACCGGCTTTACCATGGGGACTTATCTGGCTGATTTCTAAATACTCCAGATTACCTTCCTCAACTGTAGTCAGGACGATTCCAATTTTAGGAGTTTCCGGTAAGTCTGACGCACCGGCGAGAAAAAAGTAATCAGCAACCTGTGCCAGATTTGATGGAATAAATGAGCTGTAGATATTCAAAACAGATGACTGCTCAACATTTAACCTCCTCTTTACTCTGGGCGGGATACCGGAGTCTTTACGACTATGTTGTGCACCCGCCAAAACAACCATTCTTCTCTTCGGATTGTCTTTTAAATAAGTAACAATATTGTCAGCCATGGTCTCGTCCCACAATCCCTGTGCCTGTATAAAGCCGCTGATATTACCACTACCGTGGCTGCCCTCCATATGGATAGTGTGCATCATTGAGAGTCTCTCTCTATAGCCGGGTAAGTCAAGATCACGCTCTGCGGGCAGGGACTTGAGGGTGGTTTCCTCCAAGCTGTCGGTGTTGCCGGTACTGAATACTGTGGATACAATATCTTTATCTAAATTGAGCCCGCGAACGGGAATCTTGTTGGTTCTGGCAAAATTGATAATATCCCTGAAAAAGCGGTAATCATAGCGCCACACATTGAAATATTCAGATTCCTCAAGGAAGGTTCGTTCGTCGAGGTTTTCTTCACTCAGTACATAACGGTCAAGGGCGGATTGTACGGCTGCCGGAAACATCTCCATGCCGATGGCAAGATCAGGATCTTTCGCATATAACGCCTGGATAATGCGAAGCTGCAAAAGATGGTCACTCAATGAAGTATGTGTTTCACCTACATAAATAACCCTCGAGTTACTCAACTCATCAATAACGTGGTTAAATGATAATATTGACGAGGTTTTTCCGCCATCGGGCAACTCTTCCAGCACAATATGGATGCCGGTCTGAGTTGAACTGATCTTTTTTTCCAGATTGCGGCCGTGCAGGAAATGGAGAAAAGAGTACTTACCATAATGACCAATTCGCCTGGCAACCGCGTCTGTTTCCACTTTGCTTGAACTTGAGACCAGGACAGCAACGTGTTCAGGGTTGAGCGGGTTGGTTCGGACATCAAGAGTGAAGCCTTCTTGTTTGTGGTTGGGTGCTCCAAAGAGAGAACGTGCCGCGTTTTGATCCATTCCAAGAAAGAGCAGGCTGTTTTCGCTCAGTTCCTGGTTGCTGACGTTGCTTGATAATTTGACAGTCAGGTCATTCTTTTCTAATGTTTTCAAAAAAGAACTATAAATTGTGCGCTCTTTTTCGGAGGCAAGGATAACAAGTCTGTCTTCGGCGCCCATAAATCTTGCCAAGACAGCCGTCATTTCAGGTTGATGGAGTTCTCTTAAAAAAGAGTATTCCGGGTCTATAGTAAGCTCCATCGGCCGGCTGTCCAATACCATGGAAATTCGAGTTTCTTTTTCGTTGATAAATTGATTGCGGGTTGTTGTGGTATTAACACCTTCAATACGGATAGGGACAAGAAGGGAAAAAGGTGATTCTGTCTGCTGAAGAAGAGTAAATGAAAGAACAGGTTTACCTTCCTGGAAGGTAACATCTATCTCCTCAACCTTTAGAGATGGAATTTCCGTAATTTCCAGTCTTTCCTGAAAGAAACTATCGAGTTTACGGCCTGAACTGATTTCAAAACTTTTCTGCAAATCCGACCAGGTCGCTTCATTACCACTGTTGTCGGCATAGAATAGACGAATTGCGTCCTTGAACGATTGTTCCCCTATTTTTTCTTTGAGTTCATGAAAAAGAAGTGCACTTCGGGTATACCCGACGGCGCGTCTGGCTTTGGCAAAACGTTGGTTATGGCTGGTGGATTTGAATTCCCGAAGGGGGATAACTGTATCTTCATGGACGTAACTGAGATAATTCAGGATTGCCTCTTTTCTGTCCTCTGCTCCCTCACCTTTTTCAGCCCTGTAGCTGTGGTCCGCAAGGTAGGATGTCAAACCTTCACACCAGTTACCATCAGCGTAATCCACACCGACATTATTGCCAAACCAGGAGTGGAGGATCTCGTGGCCAAGGGAAGTTTCTTTGATAAACGGCAACCGCAGCACCATTTGGCCAATGAGGGTGAAGCCGGGGAAGGCAAAACCGGTGGGCAGCCTGTTAGCGGCAATTACATAATGGTTATAGGGGTACGGTCCGATTTCTTTTTCATAGCGATTTAGAAAGAGGACGGCTGATTGCAGGTAGTCATTTGCAAGGTGTTGTTCTTCTTTGAAGAAGAGTGAATGAACAAAAAGTCCTTCCCTCACCTTGCTTTTTTTATGGACGTAGGGCCCGGCAATGAAGTGGAGAGCCTGGGTTGGCTGAGAAAAGGCGGCGGTAACAGCATCCCCATTTTTTGGTAGCGGAAAGTGATCTGCTTCAGTTACCGCCATGAAACCGTCTGGCAGAGAGGCTGTCAGTTTGAATGCCATTGGTACATCCGGTATTGGATGCCAGTTGCTGACCAGGCAGATTCCGTCGGGGGAAATTATATTCTCGGGGCTATTGGATATTCTTCTGGTATATGATATGTACAGTTCCCGGGATATCTCACTTGCCGGTATGGTGATCATATCGTTCACTGGAAGGATGTTTTTTTCCCTGCCGGTTCCGTCTTTCAGCAGGGTACCTGTCAGTGTGAGTCTGGCAATGGAGAGAGAGAGGTTATGGCCTGGTCTGATAGTTATTTTTGTGGTTCCTGTAATCAGATTTTCTTCTAAATCAAATGTAATAGAGAGCTGATAGCTTTCCTGTTCTGTAGCTCTTTCCGCAAGAACCAGAGGGGCAGCACTGAAAGAGACTGTGAATAAGAGGATGAGCACGGAAAGTATTTTTATAATCAATGACATTACCATATTCCATTAACTGATTGTTGTTTGGGGGAAATAGTGTTGTTTTGTTGTGTGCAATGTGGTCTCATACACCTTAGTATCAAAAACAACATCATGCCAATAAATATTATGTACGGTGTCAGCCAGGCGGGTATCTGTTTCGGGTGGTCGATTTCTGTGGGCCCGTCATTAATCAGATACCGCAAATAAACATGGAAAAGGGATTGATTAGAATTGTTGGAATAAACGGCCGGTTTACTCATTCCTGCCTCGCTCTTTTTTATGTGCGAAATGAGCTGGAAAATAACTGTGCCATTTTCAGTCATGAAATAGTCCAGTTTATAATCAATGATAATTACTATGAGATGCTGCTCCGTCTCACCGCCGGTAAACCTCGATATGTCTTTTTTTCAGCGGCGATATGGAATAGCGGCATTATTGAAAAGCTTGTGCAGGATCTGAACAGATGCTCGCCTGGTTGCGGGATTGTGATAGGAGGTCCGCAGGCCGGCGTCCTCAAAAAGAGGCTGAAATCGATTTCCTGTACAATCGTAATTGGCGAAATTGAGGCAGTTGGCACGGGTTTCTATGAAGATCTTATTTCAGGTGACCTGAAACCATGCTACGAAGGATCTTTTTTCAAGATGAGGGAGCAGTTCTTTGAGTATCCTTACAGGGAAGAGGATTTTGGTTCCCATCTGAAAAACAGGCATATCTATTACGAGAGTTCCAGGGGCTGTCCGTTTTCCTGCACCTATTGTCTCTCCGCCGGTGAACGGGGTGTATATCATAAAGATCTACACAGAGTTGAAGCCGAATTAACTGATATTCTACGATATCGTCCTAAGGTTATCCGGTTTGTTGACAGAACCTTTAATGATGTTTCCGGCAGGGCGCTTGCCATCTGGAAATTTCTTGCGGCCCGGGAAGGAGATACCCTGTTTCATTTTGAGATAGCTCCTGATCGTTTTACTGAAGAGATGTTTGATTTTCTGACTACACTTGAAAGCGGTCGTTTTCAGTTTGAAATTGGTATCCAGTCAACTAACAGACCAACTCTTGAAGCAGTTCAGAGAAAGATCGATCCCGGTCGTGTGCATAACATTGTTTCGCGGCTCTCAAACTTGCAGAACATTCATCTCCATATTGATCTTATTTTAGGACTGCCATTTGAAACAAGAGAGAGTTTCGCCAGATCATTTGCTGATCTCTTTGCAATGGGAGCCCATTATATTCAGATGGGATTGCTCAAAATTCTTCCAGATACCCCTCTCTGTCACAGTATTGACGATTTTGAATATAGCCATTGTGCTGAACCGCCATATTCTATCCTGAAAACCAGGTGGATGAGCCATGATTGTCTCAGCGAGCTATACTGGTTTTCTGAATGTGTTGAAAAATTTATGAATAATCGCTATTTTGTTTCATTTTGGTATTATTTGAGGGCGATTTCAGAGGATATCTTCGCATTCTTTGTCGAGTTGCTTGATATTTGCCGTGAGAGTGGTTTCTTTCAGCTCGCCCCGACCCATGAACTTATGGCTGAAAAACTTTGTGAACTGGCGGCCGGAAGAGAGGACAGGGAGCTTATTCTTGAATTCCTCAGGTACGACTGGCTGCGTTGCGGGCATAAGTTTTTACCCGAATGTATTTGTATTGACGATTCCAGAGAACAGCCACGTGAAACAAAGGGGTTCCTGTATAAGAGTCTACCGGAGGAAATGAGTGGTATATACAGGAAGGGTAACAGGAATCATTTTTTCAAAAAATCTTTTTTCATGCGCATGAGCGACCCTGCTCTGCGGGGAATTGGACTAGGTACTACAGGCAAGAGCGGCTGTGTGTGCATTTTGCAGGAGCGTGAAAAAAGTTTGCATAAATTCAATAAGGTTCTTTTATTTTAATATCTCTTTACACCCACCATCTAGACGAACAGGAGAATCGCATGTCGTTGTATAAGATAAGAAAGATCAATGCTATTGCAGAAGAGGGATTACGGTTGTTTACAGATTCATTTCAAGTTTCGGCCGAAGAACAGTCCCCTGACGGGATAGTTTTGCGAAGCTCTCCACTTGATGTTGATGACTATCCATCTCTGCTTGCAGTTGCAAGGGCAGGAGCCGGAACGAATAATATTAACGTTGATCGTGCCACGGAAAAGGGTGTATGTGTTTTCAACACTCCAGGAGCAAATGCCAATGCGGTGGTCGATCTGGTGTTTCCCATGATCGGGGTGTGGAAAAGGAATATATACAGAGGGATAGATTTTTGTAAATCCCTCGCGGTCCTGGATCCCGACAAAGTGAACAGTGAGGTAGAGGCAAGGAAGGCTGTTTTCAGGGGTGAGGAGATAGCAGGCAAGACTCTTGGGGTTGTAGGGCTTGGTCAGATTGGAGTGAGACTGGCAAATGGAGGCATTTACAGGCATATGAATGTGAATGGCTTTGATCCTGCACCGGCTCTTGCCAATATTCATCAGCTTTCCCCGGAGGTGCGTGTCTGCAGGTCACTCAAAGATGCTGTGAATGATGCTGATATGGTCAGTCTTCATCTCCCGCTCAATGACCAGACCCGTAATTTTGTAGATAGTGACTTTATAAATAGAATGAAAAAGGGAGCGGTACTCATCAATTATTCAAGAGGACCGATTGTAGATGAGGAAGCAGTTCTTCAAGCCCTTGACTCTGATTATCTTGAAGCATATCTCTGTGACTTCCCCACCCCCGCCATCATCGGGCATCCTAAAATTTTGATGACCCCGCATCTGGGTGCATCCACATCCGAATCTGAGGAGACATGTGCAATCATGGCGGTCAAGGAGCTGTCAACATATCTGAAATATGGTAATGTTGTTCATAGTGTTAACTTTCCTAATATCGAATCGATTCCAACCGATAAGACGCATTCACGACTAATTGTGATCAACAGGGATGTCCCTGGGATGATTGCTTTGGTATCCAATATTTTCGGAAAGCAAAGTGTGAATATTGCCAGTTATTTGAACCAGTCTAATGGAGTTATGGGGTATAATATAATTGATGTGGAATCGGAAATACCTGCGGTTATTGTAGAGAAAATAGAGAAAAATAAGGATGTTATACGCACTCGCTTGATCACCTTTGCAGTGTAGCCGTACTATTGTAAGTCAGAGGCTGTTAAAAAAATTAGACTCCTATCACCCTGTTTTTGTGCAAGAGTGTCAAGGTTTGGTCATTTTTATGACGGAGGTATAAAAAGTTGTATCTTTTTTCAGTCATTAGAGTGGCTTTTTGTTTTCTTTGTCTCTGTAAGATGCCGGATTTACATTCTTTGGTGTTTTATTGTTGAGTTGGCACATGATATGCATCAATAATTATGCTTTATCTCTTCTCTCTTTTCTCCTTGAAAAACCGAACTCTCTCTGTGGGTTCGGTTTTTCTTTTTTCACTTCCCTTTCCTGTCAAAATATTATTTTTCTACCATGAGTAATGTGGCGCTACAGGTCGTATTGCAACGTTGTTTTCATTACGAAAGGTCAACTATTTGCTCGATGGTTGATGAGGTCGTCAGGTATCTGGAATTTGGTCATCCCTTGCATGGCACTGTTGTGTTGCTGAAACCGAACCTTATAAGTGGCAGGGGACCATCTATTGCCTGCACCCATAGTGAATTTATTGCCGGAGTCGCCGCCTGGTTTCTCGACCAGGGTGCTGCTGTTCGTATTGGTGATTCACCTGCAATTGGCAGTACGGTTTCTGTATGTAAGCGGCGGGGAATTATTGAGGCGACTGCAGGACTGGATGTAAAATATGTTAATTTTTCTACCTCTGTGAAGAAAACTCTTGCGAGCGGCGTGACCGTTGACGTTGCCAGGGAAGCACTGGAATGTGACTTTTTTATTAATCTTTCGAAAGTGAAGGCTCATAACCAGATGTTTGTCACCTTAGCGACAAAAAATATTTTTGGCATTGTCAAAGGAATGAACAAAGCGCTGCTCCATATGAGTCAGGGTGATTCCCAGGACAGGTTTGCCGGTATCATACTTGACCTTATAGAACTGTTACCTCCAGCCCTCCACCTGGCAGATGGTATTACTGCCATGCACATATCCGGCCCTCTTGCCGGGCGACCTTTGCAGCTGAACTGTATTGGCGGGGCCAAATGCCCGGTTGGACTGGATACCGTCCTGCTTGAGCTGCTTGAGTTGGAAAAATCAAAAAGCCCTCTCTGGAGAGTTGCAAATGACAGGGGATTTGGTGGGAGTGAAATTGACAGAATACACTTTCCTCTGCTGTCACCAGCTGATTTCTCCGGGTCCGGGTTTCTCGCTCCTGAAGTTCTCCACCCGGTCCGTTTTAATCCTTTCAGGTTTTTTAGCGGAATGGTGAAAAGAGCCTTGGTCTCAATCCGTCAGTAAATTTTTATTAAAAACGGTGATATGACTCTCTATTTTCATTCCATGACAATAGTGCCTTGTTATTACTGTCTATAATTTGATATAAAAGAGATACAGGAAAATGAAAGAAGTCTTTACTGTTCATAACAGTGTAGCGGTGTCATCGCTGTATAATTCATTTCATGGGTGTTAGATAGAGACTGAAGGAGTGATGGTGCATATTCAAAAAGATGTTTGTTAATAATGAGCCGATAATTTTGGCATCCGGTTCACCGAGGAGACGCCATTACCTGGATGACCTTGGCTTGAGCTTTACAGTGTGTGCTGTGACGATAAATGAAACTCCTTTTACGGGTGAAGATGCGGATGCATTCGTGGTGCGGATGGCCCGGGAAAAGGCTGCTGCTGCCACTGAAAATTATACTAGAAGCTGGGTTATTGCCGGTGATACCGTGGTTTACCTGGGGCAGCAGATCCTTGGCAAACCGGTGGATAAGAAAGACGCTGTGTCCATGTTGATGTCTCTCAGCGGTAGAGAGCATAAGGTTTTGACAGGGATATGTCTCTCCCATGCAGGGAAGAACGTAGTTAGTCATCGTCTTACTGAAACAAAAGTGCGGTTTGCCGATTTTGATGAACGGACAGCCAGGGCTTACGTTGGCAGCGGAGAGTGGATCGATAAAGCCGGGGCATATGGCATTCAGGGTAAAGGAGCCTTCCTCGTCAAAACTATCGAAGGATCCTACTCTAATGTTGTGGGGCTGCCTCTGCATGAACTCCTGGAGATGCTTCGATACTACGGGGTTATTGAGCCTTGTTGCTGACAGGTGCAGGTATGTTCAGGGATCTGAATTCACCTACCGTCAACTGAAATCCTTAATTATAAACCCGTAGATCGGACTTTTTAACTTAGCCATCAATTATACAACTCATAGTAGTAGTGTTTTGAAAAACGGAGTAAATGAATGAGTCAAATTGAGCCGCAGAAAGATGGAATCGAAGCACTCCGGTCTTTTAATAACGCAATTGTGACGAGTCGCCTCTATCCTCCGGCTGCTCCCCAGGTAGCCAGTGCGGTTGAACTTGGGTATAAAGCGTTGCGCCATTTTCTCAGCCGTTACGGGAAGCTGGAGGTTTCTCTGAAAAGCAGGCAGCCTTTCCTGGGTCGTTTTCCTCTGGAGGAGGAAACTCTTTCCTCTTTTTCCAATCTTATTGTTTATAGACAGATGGAAAGTCTCGGGGTTAACAGATTGTTGATTGATTCCTCCATGGACAAATTTGCTTTTGGGCAGATTATTTCAATTTTTAACGCTAAAATTAATAAAATTCATAAAGAAGGAGGGGGTGTTGAGTACATTACCAGCCTGGGTCTGAGCAGTTATTTTCCAGAACCGGATCCGGCTGTTACTCCGGAAACTGCTGTTCCTGCAGAACATGGGTCCGCACCAAAAAAAGTTTTTAAAGTTCAATCGGAACTTCTTGCATATCTGTTCGGAAAGGATAACAGCCTTGATGTCAGGGAAAAGCTGGCAAGCAGTTTTGAAAATGAAGATAAAGCTGTTGATCTTCTCACGGCCGGAATCGGATATATTCTCCGTGAACTCCAGAAAAAGAAGACCATGTGCCGGTCTGATCTTTTTCCTCAAATTCTCAAGCGCAGTGAAGAGTTCATGGCGTATGAAGATCGCAGCTATGTCGCTTCCGGGCTTGGAAGTATGCTGGTGGATAATCTCAGATCACCGGCACTTTCTGTTCTCATGTTGCAGGAGTATCCTGACGGGTTCGGGCGAACTCTTTATGATGCACAGCTAGCTCTTCTCAATACCGAAACGTTAGGGAGTATTATCCTTGTTCTCCGGGATCAGTTAGAGAAAATACATTTAAAAGAAGGTGATCAACCGCCCCTGGCGCAGGTGATCGAAAGGGTGCTTTTGCGGCTGATGAATACTGAGAAAGGGAAGCAGTTTGTTAGTTCCGAGAAGGCAAGAAGACTTCTTCGTGAAGGTGAACAAGAGAGGAAAAAACAGCGCATTCAGGCCGGAATTAAGGGAATAATGCAGGGAAATGTTTCCAATTTGCAAAGCGCTGAGCTTTTGGAGCATCTTCCAGATGTTGTCAGCCAGATCACGCACTCTGCTGATCATTCCAATCTGGATACTCTTTTGCAAAAGCTGGTAAATCAATTGGATACCGGTGAAACTTCCGATCGGACTCAACTTCTCAATGCGCTCATCTTAATCAGTGAAAATTTTGTTTCCGACGGTGAATGGAACTATGTCGACCCGTTGCTGCAGAGACTGTTTAAATGGATTCGGGAGACGGAGAGAAGTGACAGGCTCTTTGAAAGAGCTGTTATTTTGCTTGAGCGTGCAATGCAGCATTACTGGCAGAGCGGAGAGGAGGCTCGAGGGGATGTTATACTCAGTCTGTTTCATCAGATTCGTTCGGGGACGTTGCGGAAAAGTTCAATCTCACGAGCTATTGTAGGACATGCACAGGACAGAGGGATACAGAGATCGAGTTTGCCGGAACTTCTTGATAAATGTTTTTTGGACCCCCGCAGTGATGTGCTCAGCAACAGGCTTATTTGGCAGGGCCCTGTGGCATCTAGATTTTTGGTGGAATCTTTGACAGAGGCTCAGGATTTTGAGCATCGCTTCAAAGTCATCGATCTTTTGACCTCCTGTGATCAGTTTGTCGCAGAGATTGTCAAAGAACGGATAAATGAGCATATGGCGTGGTACGGAAAGTCCAACCTGTTAAAATTACTGGCAGAGACTGGTGGAGAAGAAGATGGGGAAGCAGTCCTGCCATATTTATCCCATGAGGATTTTCGTGTTCAGCGTGAGGCATTTCTCTGCTTGTATAAAATTGGTGGACAGAGAAGAAAGAAACTTCTGCTTATGGCTCTTGATGACTCTTCGGAGCTCATTAAAATTGAGATTATCAGTGCCCTTGTACGGTTTTGTGATCCTGAAGTTGCAGGCCATCTGGCAAAATTGTTGGCCGAACATGAAAATTTCAGTGAAAAGAACAGAGATTCCCTGTTAGTTCAGCTGCTGGAGACACTGAGTGGGTGCTCAGGCCCGGCTGCTGTCAAAGCGGTGCAGGGGTTTCTAAAGAATCGCGGTCGGCGGGGCACCAGAAAAATTTCAGATCTTGTCTGGGCTGAAGCAGAAAAGGCGATAAACATTCTCGAAAATGACCAGAAGAAGGATAAAAAATGGCATGTGCAGGCGAGTCAGTTACGCAAAAATGCCATCAGACAGGCTGTTAAAAGAGGGAAGACTTCACCCGGTGAAAGAATAATTACTGGACTTGCAGAGGAACAGGCCATCCGGATGCTTTTGGGTAGAGGAGAAGAAGAACAGGCGAGGAAGCAGCTTGTTGAGTTGATTGCACAAACAACACAGACCAGAAATTTTGTTCAGGCTGAAAAATTAAGGGAATGGTTGATTGACATTAATGAAACTGCCCTGGGCGATATAATTCGTGCAGCAGAAATTATCTCTCACAGGAAAGCTGTCATAGATAAAACTCATCTGGAAATCTGGAGCAAGCTCTATGAATCCCTGACGACGGATGAATTTAACTCTCTGTATCATTCCCTGCAGCATAAGGAATATGAAAATGAGGAAATAGTAGCGCACCAGGGAGCACTTCAAACCGCTCTTTACTTTATTAATTCAGGGAAAGTGAAACTGTTTTTTCGGGATAAGGGTAATAGCATTCTCGTCAAAACCTTGGGTAAAGGTAAAATTATTGGTGCCGGTTCTTTTTTTGATGCCTCTGTCTGGACCATTTCAGTTGCCAGTGTTGGTATTACTGATATTTCTCTACTCAGGCTTGAGAAAATGCGTCAATGGAGAGAGCAGTTTCCCGACCTGGAACAAAAGCTGCGAGATTTTTGTCTCGGGTTTGAGAGTGTCGAAGGCATCCTCAGCCAATCTGCGCATGATCGTCGAGAGCATGAGCGCCATGAAATTTCCGGACGAGTTGACACACTTTTGCTGGATAACAGTGGGCAGACCACCGGGGTGAGTTCGGAGGTAGATCTTTTTGATATTTCCCAGGGAGGCATCTCCTACTGGTTGCAAATACCAAAAAAAGAAAATGCTCGACTAATTCTTGGAAGGAAAGTGAAAATTATGATGCCTTTCGATGGTGATGTTGGGCAATATACTGGAATTATAGGTGATATCTTAGCCGTGAAAGAGAATCCTGACTCGGAAGATGAATATTCCGTTCATGTCAAGTTTGAAACGGCAATCAGTAATCTGCAGTTTAATGAAATCTTATCGGCGATTCGGGAACAATCAAAGGTTGAAGGATAGCACGTGGGTACAATGGAAATGAAAAAAAGCAGGGTCTTTTATGGCTAATGGTGATAATTCCATAGAGCGCTTTTACTTCAAACATCTGCAGGGTGAGTATCAGGATCAGAAGATTTTTAATGCTGATTGTCCATTTTGTCGCGATCATGGTTTTAAGAGTGGCCGAATTGTTGTTTATTTGAATAGAGAGGGCTTCTTTTATGGCTATTTTCGCTGCCTGAATCGTTGTGTACCCGGAGGATTTGCCCTTTGGTTTGCCCATCTTGCCGGGATCGACCTGGATGAAGTTCCCGGTTTTGTTCCTGACCAGGATAAAATAACTGCTCAGCCTGAATATCCCATTGAAAACATTAATGATGAAATCCGGCAGTACAGAGATCGCCTTACCCCTGGCCTGATAAATAAATTTGCAGCTGCCGGGGTGACGGAGGCAACTCTACTGGAAATGCAGATTGGGTTTAATGGCAGGTATATTGTCTACCCTTATCGACAGGAGGACGGCAACTGTTATTCCGCTCGCTGCGTTTATCCTGATCGTCCGGAAGATTTTTTTTGGCATGGTAACGAAAGCTTCAGTATCGAACCCTACAACCTGTTCAATCTCCAGGATATTAAACGATGTGAACAGGGGACTCTCTTTATCTGTGAGGGTGAAGAAAACTTGTTGACCCTGAAACAGCTTGGGTTTCCTGGAGTAGCGGTATCCCATTACAACGGTTTGGAGAAACTCTCCTCTGAACCGTTTGTTCATCTGAAAAACATTTTCATTGTTATAACAAATAGTTCTGAAGCTGAACTTGCCGCCAAAAATCTGGCTTCACGTCTGGGGTTTAAGGCGAGAATCCTCTATTGGCCTGCTCATTCACCGACGAAATATTCTTTCTGGCAACTGGCAAAAGATTCCGGCAAAGGATTTGCCAGAGAAGTCAGTGCTATGGTTAAAGGGTCGAGATCATTTTCTCCATTTGCCACACCAAAACGGGAATATAGGCTGTTTGTAGAGAATCTTGTTAAAGAACGGGGAGAGGAATATCTCAAGCTTTCATCGGGATTTCCCCTCCTGGATACAGCCCTTGGAGGTATACATGGGATTAATGTAGTTGGAGGTGCTCCCAAGGTTGGTAAGTCTACCTTTATGATCCAGATTGCAACCGAGATGGCCCTGAGAAAAATACCTGTTCTCTATTACGATTTCGAAAACGGCAGACAGAAGATCTATCAGCGTACCCTGAGCAGACTAAGCAAACTCTCAACCTCTGAATTAAAAAGTATGAGAGATGGAGAAGAGGTAAAGGAGAGGTATGATGCGGCATGCAGCAGTCTGCAGCAGATGTTTAGGTTTTTGCGGGTAATCAATGATAGAAAGGTGAATCCTGCCCTGATGCGTAAACATATTGATTTTATTCGCCATGAAACCGGAAACGAATATACCGTTGTAGTGATCGACAGTTTACATAAACTGCCGTTTAAAGACTTTTCTGAGCGGCGAACCGGTATTGATGCCTGGCTTCGTCAACTTGAATCGATTCGTGATGAGCTACAGGTCTCTTTTCTGGTGATTTCCGAGCTTACCAGAGGTTTAGCCGGATCCTATTCCGAAGAGCCTCACCTTGGTATCTTTAAAGGTTCCGGTGATATTGAATACAGTGCCGATAATGCACTGGTTCTCCATCCCTCACCTGCGGGCAGGGAAACCGAACCGGGCTTCCCTAAAAGCAACCGCTTATGGCTTGTTGCAAGCAGAGAACATAGTCCTGGAGCGGTAGCAGATTACCATGTGGAATATCCTTACTGGGGGTTAAGGGAGCAATCAAGCTAAAACTCCTCATCCTTCATCCAGTTTTGCAGTGCCTCAAGTCCCTTCTCTGCACGTAGCCTTCCTTTGAGTTTTTTCGGCACCTTTTTCTCCCAGAGCGGGAAGAGTCCAAAGTTGATATTAGACGGCTGGAATTTTTTCGGTTCACTCTCAGTTAAATGGCGGATAAGTGCTCCGAGAGCAGTTTCGGGCGGGGGAATGACAGGGGAGTTGCCTGAGGCCAGACGGGCAGAGTTGATACCGGCCAGCAATCCCATGGCAGCAGACTCTATATATCCTTCAACCCCTGATAATTGACCGGCCAGAAGCAGGTCAGGGCGGGTTTTGAATTGCAGGGTTGGCTGCAGAAGTTCGGGAGCGCAGATAAAGGTATTTCTGTGGATAGATCCCAGCCTGGCAAATTCAACCTTCTCCATCCCGGGAATGAGACTGAATATTCGTTTTTGTTCGCTATAAGTAAGTTTTGTCTGGAAACCGACCATATTGTATGTGGTTTCCTGTCTGTTTTCTTTCCTTAGCTGAACTACTGCATATGGAGTTTTCCCTGTTTTTGGATCCTCCAGGCCTACGGGTTTCATTGGCCCGAAACGCAGGGTATCATCTCCACGGGAGCGAATAACTTCAACAGGAAGGCAGCCTTCAAAATACTTTATCTCCTCAAAGCTCTTCAGGGGTACACAGGTGGCTTTGCCAAGTTCCTCTATGAAATGGAGATACGATTCCTTATCCATCGGGCAGTTTAAATAATCTCCCGGCCCGTCATCATACCGGGATTTGCAATAGATGATATCCATGTTCAGTGATTCAGTATATACTATTGGAGCAATGGCATCGTAGAAGGCAAGGCGATCACGACCGGTAAGAGTTGCCAGGGATTCGGCCAGGGGTTCCGAGGTGAGTGGTCCTGTTGCAATAATCGTATAGGAAGATGATTCAGGCGGAATTTCTGAGATCTCTTCTCTTACTATTTCGACAAGAGGGTGTTGTTCAAGATTCTCGGTAACTTTTTTTGCAAAAAGATCTCTGTCTACAGCCAGTGCTTTGCCGGCAGGGACTGCTGTTTCATCAGCCTTTTGCACGATTAGGGAGTTGCACCTTCTCATTTCCTCTTTCAGGAGCCCTATTGCCGAAGAGGGGTCGTTGGATCTGAAGGAGTTACTGCAGACCAGTTCAGCAAGTTCTCTCTGTGAGTGTACAGGACTGAATGTGTGTGGTTTCATATCAATCAACCTGACCCTGCAGTTCCTGTTTGCTATCTGCCATGCAGCTTCACTTCCTGCCAGTCCGCCGCCAATTATTGTTATTGTATGCTTATTCGTCATGTTGTTTAGGGCTGCTGGTAATTGAAATTACGATTTATTCGGGTTAGTACATCAAGATGATAAAATTTATGCGCTTTGAATATACAGTTTTTTGCAAAACCATCAATCAGTAATAAACTACCCCGAATAGTCGGGTTAGTTTATTAAGGAGTTGTTCCATGGATGAATTTAAACTGCATCGTGATTTTTTAAAAGACAGTCTTCGTAAGACAATCGACTTTCGGGCAAGTGCCCAGAACAGAGGGGTACCTATACCACCATTGCAGGAAGCAGTCGATCAACAGTTACTCCGCATCAACCTTCCCGACAGGGAGTCCTGGAGTCAGATTATACAAGACACAGATCTGGCAGACGCCATTGGTAATCGGCGAAGTAGGCGAAAATATTATGACGAATACCTGAAGGTTGAAGAGCTGGCGTTTCTCCTCTGGGCGACACAGGGACAAAGAAAGCAGGGGGGACAATCTCCCCATTTTCGTACAGTGCCTTCAGCCGGAGCCAGGCATAGTTTTGAAACCTATCTGTTCATTCACAGAGTGGAGAAGATTCCCCCCGGACTCTACCGCTACCTTCCTCTCTCTAATGAACTCGTTTTAATGTATTCCACAGATGATCAGAACAAAATAAGACTTTCACAGGCAGTACTGGGTCAGAAGTTTGTTGCCAATAGTGCTGTTGTATTTGTCTGGACGACAGTACCCAATCGTATGGAGTGGCGCTACCTCCATGCAGCACATCGGGTGATTTTGATCGATGCGGGGCATGTGTGCCAGAATCTCTACCTGGCGTGTGAAGCAATCCAGGCGGGAACTTGTGCCATCGCAGCATATGATCAGGAGGCCATGGACGAATTGATCAGGGTGGATGGCGAAGAACAGTTCACTATCTACCTTGCACCGGTTGGTAAGTACTAATTTGTCTCTGTATCCTCCTGTCCCTCTTATTCAGATCTTATAGGGATTAAAAGAATCCAGTGTTGTTAAACTCCTATTTATTCCATAGTTTGCCTTACATTAAATTGTTGGGTAATATGGTTGTGTTTCAAAGGGATTAATAACATTCTATTCTCATTCTGATTACGTATGAAACTCAGCCATAAACAGAACATACAAGATAACTCACTTAAACTACAACGCTTTGTAGGAGCCCAGTCCCCTGGGCGATTAAATCGACATTTTGCTATGGAGCAACAATCGCCCAGAGTACCGGGCTCCTACGCATAGGCTTTTGGCGTAGCTGAGTTTCATACGTAATCAGAATTCTTTATAGTTAGAGAGGTGGACATGGCAAATAAACGTAAGATGACAATACGTTTTATGGATAAAAGCAAAATGGTATTTTATATTCCCAAATCAAAAGAAGGGGAATCGGGAACTGTGCAGAAAATAATTGGAAAATCTACCCAAAACAATCAGTTTACAGTGGAGGTCGAAGGTTCATTGTATATATTCCCATGTTCTAATGTGAAATATATCAGGGTCACTCCATGCCCAAAGGGTTTGCCCGATACCACGATAAGATGTTCGGATTCCGGTTAATTTTAATCCGGCTTTTTTATGAAATGCCTGGCAATATTTTTACAGGGTGAATAGAAAAATCAGGTTCATCCGGATGAACCACTATTTTTATAAAACCGGGGCCATTTCTCTCCCTAAGTCTATCATTACATCTCTGCTTATTTCAAACTATAAAGTTCAGCAGTTTCGCTTATTGCTTGAATAATATCATGAGCGAAAAAGTCTGGCTCCAGTACCTGTGCATCGCCGCCCCATGACAAAATCCATCGTTTCAGTTCCAGCAGGTGGTTTACCGTTAGAGACAAGATCAGATCACCGGTTTTACATCCTGCTATCTCCTGGCTCAGATGCCATGCTCTCTTTCTGACATAATCTGCAACACGTTTGTTGAACCTGATTTTTACCTTGGTTTCATTATCACTCCAGTGGACACCAAAATGACTTCCCGACAGTTTTTTGAAATCAAAATCCATTGGAATTTGAGAATTCTCTCCCGTCTTTTTTGCCAGTAAAATCCTATTTCTTGCTGGAAGAATTCATAGATGAACCTGCAGACGATGAGGATATTTTTGATCAAGACGAAATGTACTATGTGTAGGAAGTTGCCCCTCTATCGCCAGTAATTGGTCAACGGGAGGATTTACTTCCTGTTTGGAGCCGTATTCAGAAACGACTTCCGCTAGCACTTTACGGGCCAGTTCCTTTTTGTTTTTCTTAGGAAGTCGCTTCCAATCGGGGAATTGATTTTTTATTGTTTTCGCACAATCAGCTTGATACTATACCGCTGCTATTATTACTCCCTTATCGGTAAAAGGAGAGCAATATGGAATGCAGCAGCGATGTGGGTGCTGAAAAGAGGAGGATTGATTGATGATGCCTTTATTAAGATGCTGATATCCTGGCGACCTTTATCCCCATAAGTTCTCTTGGAAAATTAAAAAAGGGGCGCATAGGGGGTCGGATTGACAATGGAAGTTCAGACTAAAGAACAATTCCTCATATCAATCACGCCCCTATTCTTCTATAAGCGTAACAGCTGCGGCCTGCGAATACACCTACTGACCGGCGGCTCTTCTCTGAGATTCCTCAATAATCCAGTAATTTTTTTGCATAATCTTTGTGTCTGTACCTGCCAGAGAGTTAGATTTTGTGGCTAATGACCGGGCATGCTGGTATTCCTGCTGCTGTAGTTTCATTTCTGCCAGTTGTGACCAGAGCATGGCATCTTTAGGTGCTACCCGCAGGCCTCTCTCCAGGGTTGCAATAGAGAGATCGGTTCTGCCCTGGAGATTTTGCTCCGCTGCCTGTTGGCTAAAACTCACTGCGATGGCGTCGGGCTGTTTCGGGGCAGGTGGTTTGACTGGCTGCACGTCCGGTATCTGTTGTTTGGTTGCTTTCGGGGGCGGTGGTGGATAATAGACAGGTTGCCCGGGAGGAGAGACGGCACATCCCTGGAAGAGCAGGGCGCTTAAGAGGCAGCAGAGGGATAACAGCTTGTAAGTGGTACGGGTTAGGTTGTTCATGGCTTTTTAAAAGTGTAATATTAAGTTGGTAATCACTGGACTGGAAGTCCAGCCAAATTTTTTAACGGAGTAGATCAAAAATATCGTTCAATCCTTTATGGAGTGCTCGCCCCAGGTTATTGCTGTTTTGCTTGCTACAGTTGACAACTTTTGGCAGTAGACCGTTGTTAATAAAAGGCAGAAGTGTTTCCTCTTCTGTATCACATTTTTGATTGAAGATCAGCCCTGTCGTGATATCTGCGTAATACAGGCGGATATTGTCAGGTGGTTGCATTTGCAGGGCACCTGTGTCGATTGTAGCCATAGTGGTTGCCCATACTCCGAGAGCACCGGTTGCGCCGGTGAGACCGGTAGGCGTGTTGTCGTCGCGACCGACCCAGGCTACGGCAACATGCATGCCGCTAAAACCGGCAAACCAGGAATCGCGCAAATTGTTGGTTGTCCCGGTTTTTCCTGCCACGGTGAGTCCTTCCGGCAGGAGCTGTTGCAGTGAGCGGGCTGTACCTTCGGTGGTTACGGTCTGCAGGGCTTTTGACAGACAAAAGATTGCCCCTGGGTTCACAGTCTGCTCTACTGTCAAGGGATAGCGCTGCAAGGTGTTGTTCTCCTGATCGGTCACTGCAAGGATGGCTCGCAGGGGAGTTTGATAGCCACCAGCTGCGATGGTCTGGTACATCTGGAGAACCTCAATAGGCGGCAGTTCCACTGCTCCCAACAGCAGGGATGGATAGGGATTTATTTGTTCCTGTATGCCCAGTATCTTTAACATATCAATGACGGCATCGAGTCCCAGATCCATTCCTAGTTGCACGGTGGCAACGTTATAGGAATGGACCAATGCCTGCATTAGAGGCACTGAACCATGAAAAAGATGATCATAGTTTTTCGGCTGCCAGTCTTTTCCTCCACCCATTGGTACTATAAGCGGCGTGTCATAGATTGTTGTCAGCAGGTTGTATGAATCTGGCTGGGCCAGGGCCGTCAGGAATACCGCCGGTTTAATTATCGAACCAATCGGCCGTCTCATGTCCAGCGCCCTGTTGAATCCCGCTTGGTGGGGTGCCCGATTGCCGACCACAGCGATGACTTCTCCCTGGTCCACCGAGGCGATGACCAGAGCCCCCTGGAGTTTTTTTATGGTAGTGTCCCCCCGGCGCTTTTCAATCGCTGTAAGTTCTCTGGCCAGGCTGTCTTCTGCTTTTTGCTGGATAATAGGGTCAAGCGTAGTAAAAATCGATAATCCTTCGCTGCGTAAATCCTCGTCTTTGTAATCCCGTGCCAGTTGACTGCGAACCAACTGTAGAAATGACGGATAGAGAGTAATTCCAGAAGGGATTTCCAGGGTGACGGCGAGGGGCTTGTTTTTCAGTAGATCGGTTTCTTCGGGACTGAGGTCTTGATAGGAGGCAAGGATGTCCAGCACCTGATTACGCCGTTCTTTTGCCCTCTCTGGCCGATTTCTTGGATTATAGTAGGATGCTCCTTTGACGATTCCAATTAACAGGGTCAGCTGTTCCGGCTCCAACTCGTCAAGATCGCGGCCAAAATAGAACTTGCTAGCCATGGCAAAGCCGTGGATAGCACGTTTTCCGTCCTGCCCCAGATAGACCTCGTTGAGGTAGGCCTCCAGGATTTCGTCCTTACTGTAATGGTACTCAAGCAAAAGAGACATGATGGCTTCGTTGACCTTTCTAAATAGAGTCTGTTCACTGGTGAGAAAGATATTTTTTACGAGCTGTTGGGTCAGTGTGCTGCCGCCTTGGACGGTTTTTCCTGCCCGGAGATTGGCTAGGGCGGCTCTGATTATCGCGGTGGGTCGGATACCCCAGTGGGAATAAAATTTTTTGTCTTCAATGAGCAGTAGGGTTTTGATGAGCAATTCCGGGGTATCTGCCCTCTTTATCAATATACGGTCTTCATTATGTTTTGGATAGATGGATGCATACTGGACTGGTTCCAAGCGGAACATGTTGAGGGGCTGCTTGCTGCCTGGATCAGCAAGGGAGGTAATAGTTTTGTCACGTATCTGTAACCTGATTAGAGTTGCAGGCTGTTGTATATCCGGAAAAGCAAAAGCACGACTGTAAATGGTAACTTTCCTGCCCTGAATGCTGTATTCGCCAGGTTTGACTAGGGTGTCCCTTCGGCTATAACGCAACAGGATCAGTTCGTTTTCGAGGGCGCCGACAGACAGAGTCTTACCGACATACAATTCTAAGGGGCGGGCATAAATCCGGGCCGGCAGTTCCCATCGCCTGCCTTCAAAATGGCTGGTGATCTGTTGGTCAAGCCGCCACATATATGACACTGCGAGTAGCAAAAAGCCGGCTGTCACAACAACAAGAGAAGTTGTCAAAAGAGATGTTTTTTTCATAAGCTGCATATTCCCTGGTGGACCTCAGGAAAGCTGTTTTCTGCTCCTTGTTAAAGCCCTTTTATGGTCATTATTGGTAGCAGATTTTCCACTTAAGAGCTTGTCCAATTTTGTGGTGCCACTTCTTTATTGATAGTTTCAGAGTATACGTAACAACCCAGAATTTTGTGTTCCGCATCACAACCTATGTTGAATAATTGTAAACCAATCATATCTGTGGTTGTTCGTTGCCTAACCCAGAAGTTTAGAGATAAACACCAAATAAGAGGTAGATTTTTGCAAACCATAGTGGAAGAATATTGTGAAAACTCAAGGTTGCGCTCACAAAGAGCCTGTATATCATCCCTGAGAGTCAGCACGGTTTTTGAGAAAACTATAAATTTGTATCGATTATCTGATCTAGGAAAATACGTTCTGCAGGGTTGAAATTGGTTGCCGGATTACAAATCAAATAAATATCGGCACTTGGAATTTTATCGTAAGGCGGCAACCTCCACAGACTCCCTGATTGCTCATGGGGGGCTGCAAGATGGAGTGGCAGGAAGCCGATACCTAATCCAATTTCTATCATTCTACGCAACTCGTCCACATCCGTGGAGTGGCCTCGTACAAACTGACCAAACGAAGCTTGTGCACGCAGGGCCGTTACATCACCCATATGTTCACCGCCTAATATGTCTGCGGTGAAAGTGACAAATGGTTCCCCTCTTAAATCGTCCAGTGACAAATCACTATTCCCGAACAGAGAATGGGAGTTTCCACAAAATATTCCGAAATCTTCCCGCAGCAACCACTGTTTGGTGAGCATATCTGGAATAACTCCGCCACACACACCAAGGGTAATACGCCCAAGTTCCACTCCCCGGATGATTTCAGAGGCTGTCACAACCGAAATTGAGAGTTCGACTTTTGGATAATTCTTGAAAAATTCGGATAAGACTGTGTCAAAATCATCGGAAACAACCTTGCTGATTGTAGAGATAGAAATCTTTCCAGAAACTGATTTAGGAGCTTGTTCAAAGGCAATTGGAAGCCGAGAAATGGAAGCATAAACCTTACAAGCTTCTGGATATAATGCCTCACCCGCTGATGTCATTGCTAATTTCCCTGCACCACGCTCAATCAGTCTAACTCCAGTAGTCGCCTCCAACCGCTTTAAGGCAAGGCTAACAGCAGGCTGGGTTACAAGCAACCGTTCCGCTGCTGCTGCCATACCTTCTTCTTGAACTATAACCATAAAGGTATAAAGAAGGTTCCAATCAAGATTTCGAGCAAATTTATCCATCTTCTTCCTTGAATATTTCCTCATGAGTTCTTTTTTGTCTTCAATCATAGTACAACATAAGCAGAAATTATACTTGATATTTTCAATATTAATTTGCTTAAAACACATGCCCATTCTATAAAGGATATGAGGGTATAACCCGTTACAGGTAAGTGGGAATCTGAATAAATTTTAGGAGGGAACTATGATTAAGGGTATTTTAAACGCGTTTATCTTAATAGCTTTGTTATCCACCGGAGCTTTTGCTAAGGATGGTGTTGTCCGTATGGGTACAGAGGGTTATTACCCACCATTCAATTTTTTCGATAGTTCAGGTGCCGTAAAGGGTTTTGATATCGACATCGGCAACGCACTTTGTGAGCGTATGAAGGTTAAGTGTGAATGGGTAACAACAGATTGGGACGGAATCATTCCTGCACTGAATTCAAACAAATTTGACACCATTATTGCATCAATGGCTATTACTGAAGCACGACGAAAAGCTGTTAATTTCTCAAGACCATACTATTTTAACGCTGCCAGATTTATCACATCTAAGGAACTCAAACTTAAGAGTGGAATGCCTGGAGATATGAAAAGAAAGATTATTGGTACGCAGTCAGGCACGGGTGAATCCAAACTGATAGATCGATATTTCACCAAGAGTAAAGTTAAACGCTATCCAAAGCTGGATGATGCACTTCTCGATCTTACAACAGGACGGGTAGATGCAGTTCTTGCCAGCCAGTTTGTACTGGGAGATTGGCTGAAAAAAGGTGATGGTGCAGATTATGAATTTGTTGGCGATAGCTTTGTGTTGGACGAAAATGACGGAACTGGAATTGCAGTTCGTAAAGACGATGCCAAGCTGCTTGCTGCATTGAATAAAGCCATCGAGGAAATCGTTGCCGATGGTACATACAATACGATTCGAGAAAAATACTTTTCTTTTGACATAATGACTCCACCGGCAAAAGCTTCAAAGTTGTTTGGTAGTAAGTGACGAGACTGTTTCGGGGCATGTAATAGGGCTGAACACAGTACCGATATACTTCACTGTTTATCCTGTTAAAAGGAGGTGCCCGGAATTATTAATTGTCTATATAGTGTGTCAGTAAAAAGACATCATCAGACAATAACGATGCTAAAGAGGTGAGCGAAAATGTTTGAGCTTATAGCATTACTGTCATTCGGCGACCAGGGGTGGGGTGATGAGTTGCTTAAAGGCCTCGGAGTCACTTTAGCACTGGCATTTGCGACCGTTCCATTTGCGCTTATATTTTCATTCTTGGTCGCCTGGTCAAAGGAGGCTCCGAATAGGTTCCTGCGTATGGCTGGACATGGCTACACCACTTTGTTTCGCAGTCTGCCGGAAATCCTAACGCTTATTATCATTTACTATCAATCACAGGCTATCTTAAATTCCTTCACCTCACTCTTTTTACCCGGAATTTCCATAAGTATTAATCCATTCGTTGCCGGAATGTTAGCCCTGACACTTGTTTTCAGTGCCTTGGGCAGTGAAGTTGTCCGTGCGGCATATAGAGCTGTTGGCAAAGGTCAGTTGGAAGCCTCCTATTCAGTCGGTCTGTCGTCAAGAAAGGCCTTTCTTAATGTCATCCTGCCACAGATGTGGCGCCACATGTTACCTGCATTTGGTAACCTGTGGCTCATTCTTTTAAAAGACACCTCATTAGTCTCGATAATTGCGCTCAGTGACATAGTACGCTACACAAATATGGCGATTGCGACAACCAAAGAGCCTTTCTTTTTCTACACCGTCCTTGCGCTGGTCTATGTCTCGCTCTCTTTTATTTCCGGCAGAGGACAGATGTTAATAGAACGACGGGTCAATAGAAATATGGTTGGAGGACGCTAACATGTTTGCTCATTTGATGGATAATTTGGATCTCTGGCGTATAGGGTTTGCTAATACCCTCTCTTTGACAGTATTGAGTTTTGTCATTGGCTTCATCATCGCCATCCCCGTGGGGTTGGCACGGAGCCGGACTGGAACCTGGATGTCTCGAATCACTTATGGCTATGTCTATATAATCCGGGGTACACCTCTTCTGGTTCAGATATTCCTGCTCTATTACGGGGCTGGTCAGTTTCACAAGGCACTGAGTCAGTTGGGTCTCTGGTGGCTTTTCCGGGAGGCATATTACTGTGGTCTTTTCGCTCTCATTCTCAATACAGTGGCCTATCAGGCTGAAATAGTACGCGGTGCAGTGCTGGCCATTCCTAAATCTCTTGAAGAAGCCGGGGCTTCTGTAAGTTTGTCGATGCTTCAGATATTTCGGTTCATACATCTTCCTATTGCTACCGCGAGGATGTTACCGGCATTGGGTAATGAGTTTGTACTTTTACTCAAGGCCTCAGCTCTTGTCAGTGTTATCGCGGTAACCGATGTGATGGGCCAGGCCCGATATCTTTTCAGTGAGACGCTTGATTTGTCAGTTTACTACGTCGCCGCTATCAATTATCTCGCAATAGTACTTGTTGCTGAAGCTATTTTGCGAAAATTGGAAGCACGTAATATATGGCTTAATCCGCGGTAAAAACCATAACTTTAACAACAAATTGGAGAAGTTTAATGGCCCATTCTGACCAAAAAACTCCAGCGAAGATCATAATTTCCATCTCCGCTCTGAACAAATGGTATGGCGATCTGCATGTATTAAGAGACATTGATCTGGATGTTAAAAAAGGTGAGCGAATAGTGATTGCCGGTCCATCTGGTTCCGGGAAATCAACACTGATTCGCTGCATAAACTATTTAGAAAAATACCAGGGTGGAAAGATTGTTGTTGATGGTGTCGAGCTAATAGATGACCGTAAGATTATAGAGAATATTCGACGTGAAGTCGGAATGGTTTTCCAGAGCTTTAATCTGTTTCCGCACTTGACAATACTTGAGAACTGTACTCTTGGACCGATCCAGGGTCTTGATTTGCCAAAAGAACAGGCGATCGAGAAAGCAATGCACTTTTTGAATAAAGTAAATATCCCGGAACAGGCAGATAAATATCCAGGACAATTGTCCGGTGGCCAGCAGCAGCGTGTTGCAATCGCACGTTCTTTATGTATGAATCCGGATGTAATGCTCTTTGATGAACCGACGTCTGCACTTGACCCTGAGATGGTCAAAGAGGTTCTCGATATTATGGTTTCCCTGGCAAAAGAAGGGATGACAATGCTCTGCGTAACCCACGAAATGGGATTTGCAAAGGAAGTGGCAGACCGGGTTATTTTTATGGATGAGGGCCAGATAATGGAACAAAATAATCCAGTTGAATTTTTTACGAATCCGCAGCATGAAAGGACCAAGGAGTTTCTTAAACAGATTTTCTTTTAGTATTGTACTCTATTTTACACTGATCCCCTGAAGTCCTCAGATTAAATATCAATCGATCCAAAAATACCAATGCTAGACAGGCCTGGCCTTTATGGACAGGACTGCAGATCAGAGATGAGAAATGAAGAGAACCGCCCATTTTATTAAAACCATCCCTCTAAGTCCAATAGGAATATACAACGCGCTGAAAAACAGTCCTTTTAGTTTTAAGGAAACTCTGGGGTATTTCATTCGCAACTCATATGGCCCAAGTTATAAGAACAAAGATATCGTCAAGTATAACCCTCAATCATTTTGTCTGAATGACAATGTAGTACCAGGATACAGGGTTGCTTTTATCGGCGATATTATGGATATGGCTGGGAAAAATGAAACAGTTTCGGAAAGCATTAAGGAATTCGTTCTGGATTGTGACTACCTGGTAGGAAACTTTGAGGCCACCATTACCGACGCTGACAATAAAGGCTACCCCTTAGCCCAAAGGCATTCTATTCAGATCCTGGAACCACTTACAGAACTTTTTGAGCCTGACAGAACTTTCCTGAATTTCGCCAATAATCATGCTGGAGATTTTGGTCATAAAGGTTTCTCCGATTCTCTTGCCAAAATTGAATCAAAAGGCTTTCAAACTTTTGGTACCGTTCAGAAGCCTTTTGCAGAGATCGGCGATGATATTCGTGTTGTTGCCGGAACTACCATTTCAAATAGAGATTGTGATTATATAGTAAAACTGGAGGATGCTGATACTTATTATACACCCGACAAATTTAATGTCCTTTACCCGCACTGGGGTTACGACCTGGAACTTTTTCCAAGACCTGCAACAGTGACCCTGGCAAAGAATTTGATTAATGAGTTTGATGCAATCATCGGACATCACGCCCACATTCCTCAAGCCGTGACCAGTATTAACTCCGAAGAAAATGGTAGTGATGCGAATAAATTGATTGCTTATGGACTGGGGGATTTCTGTATTTGGGAAGAGCTGAAGCATTATTTGTACGGGATGGTTATGAAAGTGGACATAGGGCTGAATTCTCAAGAAAAATGGCAGATGGGTCAAGTGGAGTGGCGTTTCATTACGTGCCAGGAAAAAACTGATACAGAATGGGAAACGAAAATTATTGATACATTTCCGTATCTTTGATTATCTGAAGAAGTTGCTTCCAGGTACGAATCTATTGAAGTAGAAATGGGGTTTAATCAAGAATAAAATGGCTATTGAAATGGAAAGTTTAAAAAGTCGGATCAGTCATTACTGTACAAAATATCAAGATCAAATTGAGGCTGTCGTAAGTAAAATTCATTCAAATCCTGAGCTTTCTGAAGAAGAAATTATGGCTTGCGATATCCAGTGCCAGCTTCTCGAACAATGGGAATTTATTGTTGAACGGAAATTCAAAGGATTGGATACAGCTTTTAAAGCCACGTCTGGAGATGGACACCCGAATGTGTGTATTATGTCTGAATATGATGCACTTCCCGGTATCGGACATGGGTGCGGTCATAACCTGATATCCGGAGTTGCTCTTGGGACGGGAATTGTTTTAAAACAACTTCTTGAAGAAAATAATATTCCTGGTCGTATAACTGTTATGGGTACACCTGCGGAGGAAAAAAGAGGGTGTAAAATCGATCTGATTAAAGCCGGAGCTCTTGAAGATGTTGATATTGTGATGATGGCTCATCCGTCTGATGCTGCCACTTCTCAGTCTACAGTGGCTGCAGGGATTATGCAATTTTTAGTTAAATTTCAAGGTCAATCCTCCCATGCAGCTATTGCACCTGAAAAAGGTCTAAATGCACTGGATGCTGTCCGTCTGTTATTTAGTGGTGTGGATGCCTGGCGGCAGCAACTTCCTGAAACCAGCAGGATCCATGGTGTGATTCTTAACGGGGGTGAGGCACCCAATATTATACCGGAATACTCTCTGTCCGATTTCTACCTTCGATCCTTTGATATAGATAATTTGTTATCCATGAAAAAACGTTTTTTAAGCATTGCTAAAGGTGCGGCTTTAATGACAGATACGAAAGCCGATGTCAAAGAGATTGCCAACTCCTATAAACCTGGAAAACCCAATGACGTATTGAATCAAAACTTTATTAGGTTAGCAGAGGAATTAAATATGGGCCCTGAGTGGGCAGAACCCTCGCGCGGATCTTCCGACTTTGGGGATGTGACTTATGAAGTGCCTGCCATGCAAGCTTATTTTAATATCACTGATAAAGCTAAAGACGTTGTGATTCATTCCAAAGAATTTACTCAATGCGCTGCAGTACAATTTGCCTATAAGCAAATGAAAAAAACGAGCCGAATTCTGGCTGAAATAGGGTACATCTATTTCACTTCTGAAGAGTTTCGCAATGAAGTACAGGAGGGGTTTCCATTTGCAAAATAAATTGTATCTGTTCAGGTTAAGTAGATCATTAGCAGCTTGAGCCTGACATCACTTGTCAATGTGAGGATTTATAACCTCACAGACATTTTTCATGGCCTGCCTCATCCACACATGAGCCGGGTCTTTTTGATGACGGACGTGCCAGTATTGATAAAATTTTATATCGGTGATTGGAATTGGTATAGGCATTATTTTAATCGGCAGCCATGGAGCAAAAGCATTGGCAACGAGGTCGACCACATTTGCGAGAAAATCAGTTTTGACAATCAAATGGGGTACGGTAGCTTCATTTTCTACAATCAACCGTATTTTCCGTTTTATTCCCAGCTCTTTTAATTTAACATCAATCGCCTGTTCCTCATACTCGGATACAGACAGGCTAATGAATTCAGCCGTGATATATTGTTCCATGGTAAGGGTTGTATCGATATCTGGGTGATCCTTTCTCATGATGCAGACTTCCCGATCGCTAAACAGGTATTGCTGATTGATGTTGCTGCCGAACTCCTGCTTGACACCGATCACCATATCCAGTTTTCCCTCTTCCAGGGCGATCTTGCGATCTTCTTTTCGTAAATGGCTGGTTTTAATGGTGATGAATGGGGCTGTTTTATTGGTAATTTCCAGCAGGTGAGGCAGAACTACGAGCAAGGGATAATCCTGAATCCCGATTAAAAACGTGCGTGTAGATTTGCTGGGCTCAAAGTTTTCCCAGCCCTCGAATATTTTTTCCGTCAATTCCAGTATTTCCAGAACCTGCAATCTCAATTTTTCAGCCAAAGGGGTCGGTACCATCTGGTGACCATGACGAACAAACAGTTGATTATTAAAAGCCGACCGCAACCGGTTCAGTGAATGACTGATCGCCGGCTGTGTGAGGTGAAGCCTTTGACCGGCACGGGTCAGGTTTTTTTCCTCATAAATCGCATTAAATACCACTAAAAGATTAAGGTCGAAGTTGAATACATTCATATGGTTTATGCAGTGAATAAAAGCGTTTAATTGGTGTTTGAGAATTCTATATTTTATATTCTATAAAAGTTATCTCCAATTGGCTTGAAAAGCAACCTCAATACTGCGGCATAAAGGAGATATCATAATGATAAATATGGACTACATCGATGTGGAAAACAAATACGGCGCACGTTAAACAAGGAGACTAAAAATGGGATTTAACCTAAAGAACAGAAGTTTTCTAAAACTACTAGATTTTTCACAGCAAGAGATTGAGTTTCTACTCGGTCTCTCAGCTGATCTGAAAAAGGCCAAGTATGCGGGCTTTGAACAACCAAGACTAAAAGGCAAGAATATCGCTATAATCTTTGAGAAGGCGTCAACACGTACCAGATGTGCCTTTGAGACCGCAGCTTATGATCAGGGGGCAAACGTCACCTACCTGGGTCCGTCCGGATCGCAGATGGGAGCAAAAGAGTCAATAAAAGATACCGCCAGGGTCTTGGGCCGCATGTATGACGGTATTGAATATCGTGGATTTGAACAGTCTAAAGTAGAGGAACTTGCGAGATATGCCGGTGTGCCGGTCTGGAACGGACTGACCAATGAATACCATCCAACCCAGATACTGGCGGATCTGCTTACTATGAGAGAGCACTGCCACAACCCTCTTAGTCAAATCACCTTTGCTTATCTGGGAGATGCCAGAAACAATATGGGTAATTCCCTGATGATCGGAGCTGCCAAGATGGGCATGGATTTTCGCTCCGTTTCACCAAAGGATCTGCAGCCAGACCAGGAACTGACTGCAACAGCAATTGAAATAGCTAAAGAAACCGGCGCCGAAATAACCATCACAGAAGATATTGACAGCGGAGTAAAGGGCTGTGATTTTCTTTGTACCGATGTCTGGGTTTCTATGGGCGAAGCAGAAGAGGTGTGGAAAGAGAGGATTGCCCAACTCCTCCCCTATCAGATTAATAGTGCGGTAATTAAAAAAACCGGCAACCCAGCTGTAAAATTTCTCCATTGTCTTCCCGCCTTTCATAACCGTGAAACTGAGATCGGTGAAAAGATCTACCAGAATTTTGGTATTGAGGCTATGGAAGTCACAGAAGAAGTGTTTGAATCCCCGGCGTCGGTTGTATTTGACGAGGCGGAAAACCGGGTGCATACAATTAAGGCGGTTATGGTTGCCACCTTAGGCAACTAATTAACCTATATAAAATCAACAAAAAGAGGAACACAATGGTAGAAAATGTAATAATTATGGGTGCTGCAGGTCGTGACTTCCATAACTTCAATGTTTATTTCAGAGACAACAAACGCTATAATGTTGTCTGTTTCACCGCAACCCAGATCCCCGACATTGATGGCCGTCAATATCCACCCGAAATAGCAGGATCCATGTATCCTGATGGTATTCCCATCAAAAATGATTCAAACCTGATGGAGCTGATCAAAGAGAACAACGTAGATCTGGTGGCTTTCTCCTACAGCGATATCCCCCATACGGAAGTTATGCATAAAGCTTCTCAAGTCACTGCAGCAGGAGCTGATTTTATCATTATTGGCGCCCAGTATACAATGCTGGAGTCCTCTAAAAAAGTGGTGTCAGTTTGTGCGATTCGCACAGGTTGTGGAAAATCCCAGACCAGTAGAGAGATAGTAAAGGTTCTCCAGGATGATGGGAAAAAGGTGGTTTCGGTACGTCACCCCATGCCTTATGGTGATTTGACTAAACAAATTGTGCAGCGCTTTGCAACCTATGAAGATTTCGAAAAACATGCCTGCACCATTGAAGAGCGGGAAGAATACGAACCGGTCGTTGATATGGGCGCTATTATTTATGCGGGTGTAGATTATGAAAAGATTCTAAGACAGGCCGAAGAAGAGGCAGATGTGGTGGTCTGGGATGGCGGCAACAACGATACCTCGTTCTATAAACCTGATGTGAATGTGGTTGTCTTTGACCCTCACCGTGTCGGCCATGAAACCACTTTTCATCCAGGTGAAACCAATATGCTGCTGGCTGATATAGCAGTGATCAATAAAGTAGACAGTGCTGACCCCAAAGATGTGGAAACATTGAAAGAGACTATCGCCAAACATAACCCCAAGGCAAAAATCGTGTTAGCTGATTCTGAAGTATCGGCTGAAAATGGTGACAGTATGGCTGGCAAACGTGTCCTTGTTGTGGAAGACGGCCCCACCTTAACCCACGGCCATATGAAATTCGGTGCTGGTGTTATTGCAGCAGAGCGTTATGGTGCAGCCGAAATTGTTGATCCTCGTCCTTATCTTGTCGGCAGCCTGAAGGATACATTTGAGACCTATCCCAACGTAGGCAAAGTACTTCCGGCCATGGGATATGGCGACCAACAGGTCAAAGATCTTGAGGCAACCATTAACGCATGCGATTGTGATATCGTCGTGTCAGCAACTCCCATTGATTTGACCCGGTTGGTAAATATCGAAAAGCCCACTTTGCGGGTTCGCTATGCTTATCGCGACAACAGTAAACCTACACTGGGTGAACTGGTAAAAGAGATGCTCGATTCTTAACCAGAGTTATTTGTAACGTTTCGGCACCTTAAAAAACTATTCTTAGGTGCTGAAACATGTTTTGTTTCAGGGAGATATTTGCATGAACCACAGTACCGGCAGCGGAAAAAAACCGACCTTGCTTATTGCCCTTGGCGGTAATGCGCTGATCCAGAAGGGGCAGGAAGGAACCATTGCCCAGCAGTTCGAAAATTTAAGGGTCTCTATCAGCCAGATCGCCTCACTTACCAGCGAGTATAGAATCATCATCACCCACGGCAATGGCCCCCAGGTAGGCAATCTCATGTTGCAACAGGAATCCTGTGATGAGGTCCCCAAGCTGCCGCTGGAAATCCTTGTGGCCCAGACCCAGGGGCAGATTGGCTATATGATTGAATCCGTACTGGATGAATCCCTTATGGAACAAGATGCTGATTTCAGCCCACTCGTCTCTCTTATCACTTATGTGGTTGTGGATGAGAAGGATCCGGCGTTTATAAGTCCCACAAAACCCATTGGACCGTTTTTCACTGCTGTCGAGGCTGAAAAACTGGATTATCCCACCATGGAAACCCCAAAAGG
>DEIL01000187.1 GCA_002352445.1 Desulfobulbaceae bacterium UBA2775 | reverse complement strand
TTTTTACAACGCCATCAAAAATAAAAGAAATCAAAATTTGGGGATATAACAATGACCTTATATTTAAAGAATGCAAGATTCATTGACTGGCAGAGTTTAGAGATAAGCCATACAGATCTGGCTGTGGAGTCCGGGCAGAATGGAACCACCAGTCTGTCTTCAACTGTTCCTGGAAATGATGCTCTGGCTGCAGAAGATCAGATCATCGACTGTAAAGGAAAATTTGTCACAAAATCCTTTGGTTGCGGGCACCATCATATCTATTCCACCCTTGCCAGGGGAATGCCTGCACCAAGAACAATCCCGACAAACTTTTCCGAAGTCCTCGAATATGTCTGGTGGCATATAGACAAACGTCTGGATCTGGAAATGATTGAGGCCAGTGCCCTGGCATCGGCGATCTATTGTGCCAAAAACGGGGTGACCTTTGTCATAGACCACCATGCGTCGCCCTTTGCAATTGAAGGCTCTTTAGAAACCATAGCCAAGGCTTTTGATCGCGTTGGGATCTCTCACATGCTTTGTTACGAGATGTCCGATAGAGATGGAGCTGAAATCAGGGAACAAGGGTTGACTGAGACGGATGCCTTTTTAACTTCTGGTCGAGCCGGACATGTCGGGTTGCACGCTTCTTTTACCGTTGGTAAAAAATTACTGGCAGATTCCATCGTCCTCGCCAAAAAACACCAGACAGGCCTGCACATACACGTAGCTGAAGATAACGCCGATCAGGAACACGCCCAGGCCAACTTTGGTAAAAGAGTCATGGAGCGATTAAGCGATGCCGGGGCTCTGGAACTGAAAAAATCAATTTTTGGTCACTGCATTCACCTTTCCCCCAAGGAACTTCAATTATTGCAAAATTCTGGCGTCTGGGTGGTTCAGAATGTAGAGAGCAACCAGAACAACAATGTGGGTGTGGCCGGTTACGGCGACCTTGCAGACCAGATGATGCTAGGAACAGATGGCATGCATTGCGATATGCTTCGCAGTGCCAAAGCGGTCTTCCTTACAGGACAGGCTACAGAAGGCATCGGTTTTGACACCATTTATGAACGTTTTCGAAATGTTCACCGCTATATTCAGTCAACCGGTACAGCTGGTGACGGCGAAAATAATCTGGTGATTCTCGACTACGACCCGCCCACTGACTTGACCCAGGACAATTTCCTCGGACACTTTGTTTACGGTATTGATGCTCGTCATGTGGAAAGCGTCATCTCCAAAGGACGGTTGCTTGTTGAAGACAGGAAGATAACAACAGTTGACGAAAAAGAAGTTCTAACCCATGCGAGAGCAATGGGACGAAAGCTCTGGGATAAACTTTAATTAAACAACACGGCCCCCCCATGCAGGATACCCTGATTAAAAATGGTTTAATTGTTACCGCTGACGAAACGATGCAGGCAGATCTGCTTATCGTTGGCGGGGTGATTGCCGATGCGGGAGAAGCACTGGACCGCCCGGGTGCCAATGTGATCGATGCTGCAGGCCAGTATGTGATGCCTGGTGGGGTAGATGTTCACACTCATTTAAACCTGGCTGTGGGGCAATTCAAAGTGAGTGATGGTTTTTTTGATGGGACTGCCGCAGCAGCTTTTGGGGGCACCACCTGCGTGGTTGAGCACCCTTCTTTTGGACCTGAAGGCTGTTCCCTGATGCACCAGGTTCAGGTCAATAAGCAAGAAGCCGTGGAGTCTTGCGTGGTCGATTTCGGACTTCATGGAGTCTTCCAGCACCTAAACTCACAAACTCTGGATGAGATTTCTTCTCTTCTATCTGAAGGGGTATCCAGTGGTAAAATTTATCTGACATATGGTGGACGTCTGCAGGATCCGCAGATTTTAAGTGTGCTGAATCAGGCTAAAAGATCTGGCTTGCTGACCGCTTTTCACGCTGAGAATCATGACATTATAGAATTTCTCTGTCAAAGATTTAAAGATGAAAATAAACTGGCAGCCAAATATCACGCTCAAAGCAGACCTGATTATTGTGAGGCGGAGGCCATTTATCGAATCATCAGCATGGCTCAGGCTGTAGGAAATGTACCTGTTTACATTGTCCATCTATCCACCGCTGCAGGACTTTTGGCAATTGAGGCAGCACAAGATAGAGGGTTGCCGGTGTACGCCGAAGTTTGCCCCCAACACCTGCTGCTGGAGGATTCATGTTACGAGGAACCGGAAAAGGGGTTGCAATACATTATGGCACCTCCGGCCCGTAAGGCTGTGGATGGTGCGGCACTCTGGAAAGGCCTTAAGCAAGGGAGTATCAATGTTGTTGCTACCGACCATTGCTCGTTTAATTTTGCCGATAAGTTTACGCATGGGAAAAATGATTTCAGTCGGGCACCGGGAGGAATACCGGGAGTGGAAACCCGACTTCCTCTCATGTTTTCAGAAGGCGTGTTACAGAATCGTATTTCTCTTAATCGTTTCGTGGAAGTTGTGTCGACGGCACCGGCCCGATTAATGGGCCTTTTTCCTCGCAAGGGCAACCTGGCTCCAGGAGCCGACGGTGATGTGGTCGTCTTTGATCCGAACATGGAAAAAGTTATCACTCCGAACATCCTGAGGCAAAACGCGGACTACTCTCCCTTTGAGGGCCGACTAGTCCGCGGATGGCCAACCACTACTATCGTCCGGGGACGTGTTGTGGTTCAGCAAGGGAGGCTCATGGTGGAAAAAGGGTGGGGACAATATATCAGCCGTAAACGCTGTTTGAAACCCCGATAAAGGCAATAAGTACAAATGATGATCTTAAAAACTATGTTTTGGCAAAAGATCGTCATTCCCGCGTAGGCGGGAGTCCAGAACATATTGAAATAACTAGATTCCCGCCTACGCGGGAATGACGGAATCGGAGAGTTTTTACGACGCCATCACAATAGAAGGAGATAAAACATGACTAGTGACAAATTATGGGTTTGCGATATTGAGACACTGCTGAAATGGATCCTGGAGGACGAAAAGAAAGGCAAAATTTTCGGCATCGAAAAAGATCTGTTTTTTGTACCTAAAGCCACCGATCCTTTTCGAATGCGTCGTTACGGGCAGTTGCTGGAAACTCCGGTGGGTGTAGCAGCAGGCCCTCATACCCAGCTTTCTCAGAACCTGATTGCTGCATGGCTGACGGGTGGGCGGTATATGGAGTTGAAAACTATCCAGATCCTTGATGAACTGGAAGTAACCAAACCCTGTATCGACATGGGCGATGAAGGATATAACTGTGAGTGGTCCCAGGAGTTAAAACTGGATCAATCCTTTGATGAATACCTCAATGCCTGGATTGTAATGCATATCCTGAAAGATAAATTCAGCTGGGGAGAACCGGACGAATCTGGATTTATTTTTAATATGAGTGTTGGTTATAACCTGGAAGGTATACTGAGCCCGACGGTGCAGAGATTCTTGGACAGAATGGCAGATTGCCGGGAAGAAAAAGCGGCTAAAATTGAAAAAATTGCGGCTTTTTACCCGCGGGTCAGAGAATTAAACATCCCCGACTGCATGTCGGATAATGTCACTGTATCAACCATGCACGGCTGCCCACCGGATGAAGTGGAAAAAATAGGTCGTTATTTCGTAGAGGAGCGAAAACTCCACACTACAATTAAGCTCAATCCCACCCTGCTCGGCGATGAAGGTGTTCGAGGGATTTTAAATGATAAACTGGGCTTTAAAACCCAGGTTCCCGATCTGGCCTTTGATCATGATTTGAAATACCCGGACGGCGTGTCGTTGATCAAATCGCTTCTGGAAAGTGCCGGGAAGATAGGCGTTGATTTCAACATTAAATTAACCAACACTCTGGAAACCCAGAATGAAGAGCAGGATTTACCGGATAACGAGTCGATGGTCTATATGAGCGGCAGGTCTCTGCACCCAATCTCCATTAATCTGGCCAGGCGGTTGCAGGATGAGTTTGAGGGTAACCTGGATATCTCATTTTCCGCTGGAACCAGTTATGAAAATGTTGCAAATATCCTGGCCTGTAATTTAAAACCGATCACCACCTGTTCCGATCTGCTAAAGCCAGGTGGATATGCTCGTTTATCCCAGTATCTTGAAACTCTGCAGAAAGCATTTGATAAAGCCGGTGCAGATACTATTGAAAACTTCGTTGTGGCAAGAAGCGGCAAAAAACAGGAGGCAAACCGGGCCGGATGGGAAAATTTGAAAGAATATGCCGAAACCGTGGTGGACGATGTCAATTTCAAGAAGGAGAGTTATCCCTACGACAGCATCAAAACCGAAACGGAACTCGGACCATTTGATTGTATCAAGGCACCCTGCATGTCAACCTGCCCGGCCGGTCAGGATATTCCAAGCTACCTCTACTACACCGCCCAGGGAGACTATGCCAGGGCCAGGAAAATAATTCTTGAAACAAATCCCTTCCCCAATATCCAGGGAATGGTTTGTGACCATCTCTGTCAGTCCAAGTGTACACGTATCAACTATGACAATCCACTCCTCATCAGAGAAATTAAAAGGTTCGTTATTCAGACCGCTGGTGATGAGCCCTTATTAAAACCTGCCGAATCTAATGGAATTAAGGTTGGCATCATCGGCTCAGGACCGTCCGGGCTTTCCTGTGCCTACTTTCTTGCACTGGAAGGCTTTGAAGTGGAGATTTTTGAGAGTAAGGAATTTGCCGGTGGCTGGGCCTCTGATGCGATTCCAACTTTTCGTCTGGATGACGAAAGTATAAAAAAAGATATTGACGCGATTCTTTCCTTAGGCGTCACCATTCACTACAACGCTGCAATTGATCAGTCTAAGTTTGAATCCATGATGAAACAATTTGATTACCTCTACGTCGCTGTCGGTGCACAGGAAGGCCTCAAATTGGGAGTTCCAGGTGAGGATGCCGAGGGCGTCATGGATAACCTGGATTTCCTCAGTGCAGTGCGACGTGGCGAAACAGTCGATCTGGGGAAAAAAGTTGTTGTAATTGGCGGGGGTAATTCTGCCATGGATGCAGCTCGAACTGCCAAACGACTGGTAGGACCGGACGGGGAAGTAAACCTCATCTACCGGCGAACCCAGGATGAAATGCCAGCAGCTCTTGAAGAAGTCATCGGGATGCTGGATGAAAAGGTAAATCTCATTGAACTGACTGCGCCCGAATGTATGCTGGTGGAAGGTGGACGGGTCAAGGCCAATGTGTGCTTTAAGATGAAACTTGGAGAAAAAGACGACTCCGGACGACCACGGCCCATCAAAATTGAGGGATCGGAGTTTGAGCTGGAAGCAGACAGTGTTATTTCAGCCATCGGTCAGCGCGTAAATGCGGATTTTTTTCCGGACAGGAAGCTTAAAATTGATCCTGTTACATATGAAACTCAGATTGAAAATGTGTTCGCAGGCGGCGATGCTGTTCGCGGCGCTTCCACCCTGATTAAGGCCATTGGTGACGGTAAGGATGTTGCCGGGTCCATTGCCAGGCGAGCGGTTGAGGAGAGTAAAGTTGAAGTTGGCCTGCTGGCTAAATCAGTAAATCCCGAGGAATTACGCTCTGCAAAAGCGCGCAGAGTACCGGGTATCGTAACCCCTGAAATCAGTTTTAGCGAACGATTCGGCTTTGAGATGGTTGTTCGAACTCTTGATGAGGCTACAGCTAAGGCAGAAGCGGCCCGTTGTCTGCAGTGTGATGAAATCTGCAGTGTATGTGTCTCGGTCTGCCCCAACCGTGCCAATATGGAATTTCGAATGGAGCCTGTTTCATTTCCAATCCAACAGGCTACCCAGGGGAATAGTGGGGTCGAGATCATAGACCTGGAACCAGGGAGGATCAGCCAGAAGTATCAGGTTCTCAATATCGGTGATTACTGCAACGAGTGCGGCAACTGTGCGACATTCTGCCCCACCAGTGGTGCACCATATAAGGATAAACCCAAGTTTCATTTGACCGCAGACAGCTATAATTCGGCAGATTTTGGCTATCGTTTTTCCGGTTCCAACCGGCTTGAGTATAAGAATGGGGACCAGCGTGCGGTGATTCAAATTGATACTGACGGGTATACCTATCAAGATGGCGAGATCCG
>DEIL01000325.1:10467-45523 GCA_002352445.1 Desulfobulbaceae bacterium UBA2775 | reverse complement strand
CCGATAATAAACCTGTACCGGGCATCAATTTCACAACGGCTCAACAGAATATTACCAATCCATATAAGGTAGTTGCCTTTGACTTTGGTATAAAATTCAACCAGCTCAGGCTGCTGACAGATAAAAGGTGCCAGGTACAGGTGGTACCGGCTACAACCGATGCAGAGACGGTGCTGGCCATGAATCCAGACGGCATTTTTCTCTCCAATGGCCCTGGTGACCCTGAAGGTGTTGAGGGTGTTGTTGAAACCATCCAGGCTCTACTGGGTAAAAAGCCGATATTTGGGATATGCCTTGGTCATCAAATACTTGGGCTTGCCTACGGCGGCTCAGCCTATAAATTAAAATTTGGTCACCGTGGAGGGAATCAGCCAGTTAAAGACCTTACCACCGGTCACGTTGAAATAACCTCTCAAAATCACGGTTTTTGCCTCGATGCTGAAAGCCTGCCAAAAGACAAGATTGAAATTACCCATATCAATCTCAACGATAACAGCCTGGAAGGAATGCGCCACAAAAACTTCCCCGCTTTTTCCGTACAGTACCACCCGGAACACGCGCCAGGCCCCCATGATGCTGTTTATCTATTTGATCGTTTTATTGATATGATGCGCTAGGAGGCTGTCCGAGAATAAGCATTTTCTCTCAAATCGAGGTTTTTTAGAAAAATTTGCACAGTCATATACATGATATTACGAGCATTATTTTTATGAAAATAACGAAGAGTTGGGGCAAAATGCATTCTCGGACAGGCTCCTAGGAATAGAGCGTCTGTCCGAGTACAAAAAATAACAACACACAGCTGAAAATTCATCTATGCCAAAAAGAACAGACATACATAAAATCCTTATAATCGGATCTGGACCCATCATCATCAGCCAGGCCTGCGAGTTTGATTATTCCGGAGCACAAGCAGTAAAAGCGCTGAAAGAAGAAGGGTATGAAGTAATCCTGATCAATTCCAATCCGGCAACCATTATGACCGACCCGGAGTTGGCCGACAGTACCTACATTGAACCTATCACCCCGGAATTTGTCGCCAAGGTCATCGAAAAAGAACGTCCCGACGCCCTTCTGCCGACACTTGGCGGACAGACCGCTCTCAACACAGCCATTAAGGTCTCTGAACTTGGAGTGCTTGATAAGTATAAGGTTGAACTCCTTGCAGCAGATATAGATGTGATCAAAAAGGCGGAAAGCAGGGAAGAATTCCGGGACGCCATGCACAACATTGGTCTCAAGGTACCTGAATCTGCAATTGTTCAGACTATCGAAGATGCCATGGCTGCAGGCGATGGCATTGGATTTCCGGTAATTGTTCGACCAAGTTTTACTCTGGGCGGAACCGGCGGCGGTGTCGCCTATAACCGCCATGAACTGAAAGAGTTATGCAGTTCAGGGCTTGACCTCTCTATGACAACTGAGGTCATGATCGAACGTAGTCTACTTGGCTGGAAAGAGTACGAACTGGAAGTGATGCGGGACAGTAAGGACAATGTTGTTATCATCTGCTCCATCGAAAACATTGATGCAATGGGAGTTCACACCGGTGACAGTATAACTGTTGCCCCGGCCCAGACCCTTACAGATCGTGAGTATCAGGATATGAGGGATGCTGCAATCGCCATAATCAGAGAGATTGGCGTAGAGACCGGAGGCTCCAATGTTCAGTTTGCGGTCAACCCGGAAGACGGCGAACTGATGATCATCGAGATGAACCCGAGGGTTTCGAGAAGCTCTGCCCTGGCATCCAAAGCAACAGGATTTCCCATAGCAAAAATTGCCGCAAAACTGGCCGTCGGTTATACTCTGGATGAGCTGCAAAATGATATCACCCGGAAGACCTGTGCTGCCTTTGAACCTACCATCGACTATTGCGTGGTAAAAATCCCGCGCTTTACTTTTGAAAAATTCCCTGAAGCTGATGATATACTCACTACTGCCATGAAATCAGTCGGGGAAACCATGGCCATAGGCAGAACTTTTAAAGAGGCCTTCCAGAAGGCCATGCGGTCTCTTGAGACCGGACGGTACGGGTTTGGAGGTGACGGCAGACAGATTTTAACTGAAATCGAGTTGGAAGATCTTGAGCACGGCCTGCGACAGCCGAGTTCCAAACGTATTGGTGAAATTTACGAAGCAATCAAACGTAATATGGATCTTGAAAAGCTATACGCCCTTACCAAAATCGATCCATGGTTCCTCTATAATTTTAAACAGATTGTTGAAACAGAAAGAAAAATCAGCAAGGGAGGATTCCCGGGACTGGACAATAAATTCCTGCGCTTCTGCAAAGAGCAGGGATTCTCGGATAGCCAGCTTGCCTTTCTCACCGGAACATCTGAAGATGATATCCGGGATCTTCGTACTAACTTGAAAGTCACCCCGGTATTTAAACTGGTTGATACCTGTGCAGCAGAATTTGAATCCTACACCCCATACTATTACTCAACCTATGAACAGGAAAATGAGGCAATCCGAACAGACAAAAAGAAGGTTATCATCCTCGGCGGCGGCCCCAACCGCATTGGCCAGGGGATTGAATTTGACTACTGCTGTGTCCATGCTGCCTTTGCCTTAAAAGAGATCGGGGTGGAATCGATCATGGTCAATTCAAATCCGGAGACGGTTTCCACCGATTACGATACCTCAGACAAGCTCTATTTCGAACCGCTCACCCGGGAAGATGTACTTAACATTATCGAGCAGGAACAGCCGGATGGTGTCATTGTCCAGTTTGGTGGGCAAACCCCGCTCAATTTATCCGTCCCCCTTGAAAAGGCAGGGGTAACAATCATCGGTACACAGCCGGATGCAATTGACAGGGCTGAAAACCGGAAACGCTTCAAGCAGTTTCTGCAAAAGCTCAACCTGCGCCAGCCTGATAATGATACCGTTCATACCTTTGAGGAGGCTGTCACCGCTGCAGACAACATTGGCTATCCAGTAGTTGTACGACCTTCTTATGTTCTGGGCGGCCGTGATATGCGCATCGTGTACAATCGTGCAGGTATCAAAAATTTTATGACCGCCATGGGAGATAAACGGCTTGAACATCCGATACTGATCGACAAATTTCTAAAAGATGCCATTGAAGTCGATGTTGATGCTCTCTGTGACGGCAAGGTGACAATCATCGGCGGCATTATGGAACATATTGAGGAAGCCGGCATTCACTCTGGAGATTCCGCATGTATCCTGCCGCCCCACACTCTGTCTGAAAAAATTATCGAAGAAATTAAACAGGCAAGCAGAGCTATGGCCATTGAGCTTGGTGTCATCGGCCTTATGAATGTACAATTCGCCGTGAAAGACAATCAGCTCTATATACTTGAAGTCAATCCCCGTGCATCCAGAACTATTCCTTTTGTCAGCAAGGCAACGGGGGTACCTCTTGCGAAGCTGGCAACTAAAGTAATGCTGGGAGCGACCCTTGATGAACTTGGCATCAACGGTGAAACGGATATCAGTCACTGGGCGGTAAAAGAGGCAGTATTCCCCTTTGACAGGTTTGAACATGTTGATACCCTGCTTGGTCCGGAAATGAAGTCCACCGGCGAGGTCATGGGCATTGACGAAAACCTGGGTCTCGCAATTGCTAAATCACAACTGGCGGCAGGGTCATCCCTGCCCCGATCCGGCAATGTCTTTATAAGTGTCCGCCATGGAGACAAAAACAGTATTGTACCCGTGGCCGAAACCCTTACAGAGCTGAACTTTACAATACTTGCAACCACTGGTACAGCCACCGTTTTGCGAGAATCAGGGGTAGCCTGTGAACATGTAAACAAAATATCACAGGGCAGACCGCATATCCTTGATAAAGTCCAGGATGACCAGATATCATGGATTATCAACACTTCTCTTGGTAAACGCACTACAGAAGATTCCTACACAATTCGTCGAGCAGCTCTCGACTTTCACATACCCTACACAACCACCGTGACCGGTGCCGCCGCTCTGGTCAAAGGTATGCGGGAACTTGTGCAAAATGAGATGGGAGTGCAACCTGTCCAGTACTTTACATGATCCAGACGATAAGGTAAAATGCTGCAATCTTATCTCGACAATATCAATTTATGTTTTACTTTAATGTCAGTGTACATGGTTTATATTTGAGTTCACCCTTGTTTTTGTATTACAAACCGCATAGTTGAGCAAATAACTGCAAGATAAATAATGGGCGCACCTGGAGGCCTCTTTGAATACTTTTTATAAAAATCTAAGCATGTGGCTGGTGATTGGTTTAACCATGATCCTTCTCTTTAATCTTTTTAACAAGCCGCAGAGCACCAAGACTTCGCTTACTTATAGTGAGTTTATTGCAAGTGTAGACAATAAGGCAATCAACCGTGTTGCCATAAGTGGGGATGTGATCAGCGGTACCCTCCAGGACGGCAAACCGTTTCAGACAATTTACCCGATGGCTGACAGAGAGTTGATTCCGATTCTCAGACAGGCCGGTGTCGACATTACTGTTAAGGAAGCACAAAAGGATTCCTGGTTTATGACTATTTTTGTCTCCTGGTTCCCCATGCTGCTGCTCATCGGTGTCTGGGTTTTCTTTATGCGTCAGATGCAGGGTGGCGGCAAAGGCGGTGCACTCTCATTTGGTAAAAACAGGGCCAAACTCACTGAGCAAAGCGACAACAAGGTCACCTTTGCCGATGTTGCGGGAATCGATGAAGCTAAAGAAGAACTCGAAGAGATAATCGATTTTTTGAAAGATCCCGGTAAATTTACAGCACTTGGAGGTCGTATTCCCACCGGTGTTCTGCTTGTAGGGTCACCGGGTACAGGTAAGACTTTGCTTGCAAGGGCAATAGCGGGGGAAGCCGATGTTCCTTTTTTCAGCATTTCCGGATCTGATTTCGTTGAGATGTTTGTCGGAGTTGGTGCCTCCCGTGTTCGTGACATGTTTGCCCAGGGCAAAAAAAATGCCCCCTGCATAATATTTATCGATGAGATTGATGCGGTTGGCCGTCATCGTGGTGCCGGCCTTGGCGGCGGACATGATGAGAGAGAACAGACCCTGAACCAGCTTCTGGTTGAGATGGACGGTTTTGAGACCAACGATGGTGTAATTATTGTTGCCGCAACCAACAGGCCTGATGTTCTTGATCCTGCTCTGCTCCGTCCCGGCCGTTTTGACCGTCAAGTTGTAGTCCCCATCCCCGATGTGGGTGGCAGAAAGAAAATACTTGAAATATATGCCAAGAAAACCAAAATGGCTCCCCAGGTAGACCTTGAGGTTCTTGCCCGTGGAACCCCCGGTTTTTCCGGCGCAGATCTTGAAAATCTCGTTAATGAAGCGGCGCTGATGGCTGCACGCACAGGTGCTAAGGAGATTACTCTCGAGCTGCTTGAAAAGGCAAAAGATAAAATCATGATGGGCGCTGAACGGCGCTCAATGATTATCAGTGATAAAGAGAAAAAGGTTACCGCTTACCATGAATCCGGACATGCTCTTGTTGCCTGGCTTCTTAAAGACACAGACCCACTCCATAAAGTCACCATAATACCACGGGGACGTGCACTTGGGCTCACCATGCAGCTGCCTGAAGACGACAAATATACACATTCAAAAACATACCTGCAGAACACAATCTGTATCCTTTACGGTGGTCGTATAGCAGAGCAGCTTATTTTTGATGAAATCACCACAGGAGCGGGCAATGATATCGAACGAGCTTCCTCCATGGCCCGCAAGATGGTATGTGAATGGGGTATGAGTGATGATCTTGGGCCGCTGACCTACGGTAAAAAAGATGAACAGATCTTCCTTGGCAAGGAAATTGGACAAAATCGGGATTTCAGTGAAGAAACTGCCCGGCAGATTGACATAGCGGTAAGGAAAATCATCACCAGCGCTATTAACACCGTCACCAGTCTGCTTGAAGAAAACCGTGATATCCTGACACGCCTGGCTGAAGACCTTCTTGAGAAGGAGACCCTGGAGTTATGGGATGTTGAAGAGTTGATCGAGGAACTGCGACCGGGGAAATACCAGTTCAAGAAAAAGAAAGCAGCACCAGAGAAGGAAGAGGTTGCACCTGAACCGGAAGAAGCAAAAGAGACCGTCAATGAAACCTCAACGGAACAGGCAGCAGATAATGATCAAACTTCCGAAGAAGAGGCAAATCCACCTGAACAACAGGAACCGCCCGAACAGAAATGAAAACAGAGTTACCTGCCAGGATAATGGGTATACTCAATATAACCCCGGACTCCTTTTCAGATGGTGGTCATTTTTCCTCACTTAATGATGCTCTGGCCCAGGCGGACAAACTCATCGATGCAGGAGCGGATATTCTCGACATCGGCGGCGAATCAACCCGCCCCTTTGCTGATCCGGTGGCTGCCGAGGAGGAACTGCAAAGAGTAATTCCTGTGATCAGGGGAATCCGGAGAAATCACTCCATACCAATATCCATAGACACAACCAAAGCCGCAGTGGCCCGTGAGGCACTAGAGGCTGGAGCAGATATTATCAATGATATATCTGCTCTACAGAAAGACGCCGAGATGATCTCACTGGTCAAAGAAACGACAGTTCCTGTGATAATTATGCATATGCAGGGAAAACCGGCCGATATGCAGATTGCCCCTGAGTATAAGAATGTGACAGAAGATGTCCTCAATTTTTTCAGAGAGCGTATCGACTGGGTAACAAGAAACGGTGTTGCCCTGAACAGGCTGATTATCGACCCGGGAATAGGCTTTGGCAAGACCCTTCAGCATAATCTCTCCATTCTTAAGAATCTAAAAAAATTCTCTTCACTTGGAATACCTGTTCTGCTGGGCCACAGTCGTAAGCGCTTCCTTGGCGATATCACGGATACTGCAATTGAAGAAGAACGGGATTTAGTGACAGCTGTAGTCTCGGCCCTCTGTTACATAGAAAATATTGCAATTATCAGGGTTCATAATGTAGCTGCCACCAGACAAGCCCTTCTTGTCACCGAGGCGATACGCTCAGCAACCTGAACAGGTTTCAACGCGTTAACCCTGCTCTCTAAACCATACCCCACTATGATCAGTTCAAACAGTTACGCTCCAGCTATTGCCGGCAATCTCAAACTCCCACTTCAACAGGTCACAGCAACTCTTTCCCTGCTTGATGATGGAGGAACTGTCCCTTTTATTGCCCGATATCGCAAAGAAGCAACAGGTTCCCTTGATGAGGTGGCTATTGACCGCATCAGGATTGAACAGGAAAAACTCCAGGAGATTAAAAGACGCCGGAAGTCCATAATCGATTCACTGACAAAAAATGATCGACTTACAGATAAACTTCTAGCAGAGCTTCAGGGGGCGGAAAGCTTGACAACCCTTGAGGATATCTACCTTCCCCATCGACCAAAACGTAAAACCCGGGCCCTGATGGCAGCGGAGAAAGGCTTGCAGCCACTGGCTGAACTTCTTCTGAGCGGCAGAGGGAATCTTCAGGACATCGATAAATTTATAAACCTCGAACAGGGTGTTGACAATCAGAGAATGGCCCTTGACGGAGCAAAGGATATTGTCGCAGAAAAGATCAGTGAAGACCAGAAAACACGGGAGAAGCTTCGAGCAATCTTTTTTAAGCGGGGAATCATAGCGACAAAGGTCGTGAAAAAAAATATTGACCAGGGAGAAAAATTCAGCAACTATTTTGACTGGCAGGAGACAGCTTCCGAGGCTCCGGGACATAGGTTGCTGGCCATGTTCAGAGGGGAAACGAATAAAGTTCTTACCCTTACAATTCGCCCTCCCCGGGAAGAGGCTTTAGATACTCTCACCAGTCTCCATGCCCCTGCCGGCAACTGGCAAAAAGAGTTGAAGAGTGCTGCTGAAGAAAGCTATAAACGACTGCTTTGCCCATCTCTTGAGAATGAGATCCGCAAAGAACTAAAGCAACGAGCCGACACAGAGGCCATCGAAATCTTTGGTGCCAACCTTAGACAACTGCTCCTCGCCCCTCCCCTTGGTCAAAAAAGTGTCCTTGCTCTGGATCCGGGTTATCGTACCGGGGCAAAACTGGTATGTCTTGACCGCCAGGGAAAGCTCCTCGATACTACGACAATATACCCAACCCACAATACCAGACAGCAAAGCCTTGCAAGAGAAATTCTTCGCGACAAAATCAATACTTACCGGATTGAAGCAATTGCCATCGGTAACGGGACAGCAGGTCGTGAAACAGAAGCTTTTGTCCGCTCAATGGATCTTGACTCCAATATCATAATAACAATGGTCAATGAGGATGGTGCCTCAATCTACTCCGCCTCGGAAGCAGCCCGCCTGGAATTCCCTGATCGGGATATCACCGTACGTGGAGCCGTATCCATTGGCAGACGGCTTCAGGACCCTCTTGCTGAACTGGTAAAGATTGACCCTAAATCTATCGGAGTAGGTCAATACCAGCATGATATTGACCAGCAACAGTTAAAAAGCAAGCTGCAATCTGTTGTTGAAAGCTGCGTCAACAGCGTGGGTGTTGAACTCAATAGCGCAAGCGCCGAACTGTTGGCTTTCGTCTCGGGGTTGGGTCGAACCCTGGCAGATAATATTCTCGAATTCAGAAATAGTAACGGTCCATTTAAAACGAGACGAGAATTACTCAAGGTTCCCCGGCTGGGCCCAAAAGCATACGAACAGTGTGCAGGTTTTCTCAGGATCAGAAACGGCTCGAATCCTCTCGACAACAGTGCTGTCCACCCCGAAAGATATAAACTTATTCAGCAAATGGCAAAAGATGTGACTGTTTCTCTACCAACCTTTTTGCAATCGGAAGAGACAAGAAAGGGTATAAAGCTGGAAGAATATATTGATGCATCCGTTGGCATGCCGACTCTGTTTGACATTATGAAGGAGCTGAATAAACCCGGACGAGACCCGCGAGATACCTTTAAGCAGTTTTGTTTCGCAGATAATATTCTCACCATCGATGATATTCAAGCAGGGATGCTGCTGCCGGCTATCATCACCAATGTAACCAAATTTGGTGCCTTTGCCGACCTGGGAATCAAGCAGGACGGCCTTATCCATATCAGTCAGATGGCAGATCGTTTTATCAAAGATCCCGGAGAAGTTGTACGTGTCAGGCAGCAGGTTGAGGTGCGTGTCCTGCAAGTGGACGCACAGAGAAAACGTATTGCACTCTCTCTTCGCAAAGAATAGCGTTTATTTTTGATTTTTTATTATTTAGCCTTACCTGTTTCTTCCAGACAGAATAAAAAAATAATACTCTCCAGGAGGAAAAATATGTTAAGCACGGAAAAATTATCAAAAGCATTTCTGGCTATCGTTGAAGAAGCGGAAAAAGCACAAAAAAAGAACAATTCCGACAAGGTAAATAAAAGGCTGCAAACTATTATCTCTATAGCCAAACATCAGAGTGATATTCGTGGTGCAGAAAAAGGCAAGTGCTGTGCCGGCCATAAAAAATGAAAACAGTAATCATCGGTGCAGGTGCCATGGGATCTCTTTTCGGTGGGCTACTCACCGAGGCGGGAGCTGATGTATGGATGCTGGATGTCTGGAAGGAGCATGTGGAGGTCCTGCAGAAGGAGGGTCTCAGTATCGAATGGGAAGGGTGCACGCGCATAATTCCTGTCAATGCAACAACAGATATGCATAAACCAGGTAAAGCTGACCTGATAATCATTTTCGTTAAATCACTGCACACACAAGTCGCAGCCGACACTGCTGCAGCCCTCCTTGCAGAGCATGGTGTAATACTTACCCTGCAAAACGGTATGGGAAATGCGGACATCCTGGCCGAAACCGTTGGCGGTCGGCAGGTTTTGGCCGGCACTACCGCCCATGGTGCAACACTACTTGGTCCTGGATGCATTCGCCATGCCGGAAAAGCGACTACATGTATTGGCATGTGGCGTGAGGGTGACTCCCACCCGGCTGCCCGGGTAGCGGATTTTTTAACCCAGGCCGCCATTCAAACCGATATGGTGGAAGAGATCCGGCCCATTGTATGGAATAAACTTCTGGTCAACATCGGCATTAACTCAATCACGGCGCTTACCTCCATTCAAAACGGCCAGTTACTGGACCTTCCTCAAACCCGGGCACTTTCCGCCGCCGCGGTAGCAGAAGCTGCTGCCGTGGCCGAAGCACAGGGTATCCATGTCGCCACAGACATGGTCGAACAGACTTTTGCTATTGCCAAGTCCACAGCCTCCAACCGCTCTTCCATGGGGCAGGATGTTGATGCCCTGCGCCCTACCGAGATCAGTGCAATCAACGGTTTTATTGTTCGAGAGGCCAAGCGCCTGGGTATAGACGCGCCTGTGAACCGGACACTCACCACACTGATAGAAACATTGCAGGCCCATTATTGATGGTGTCGTAAAACAACAGATAAAGACAAGGAGTGGTATCCATGAACAGCACCAAAGTTACCGTCCCGGATATTCGACAGGCGAAAAAAGAGGGCCGTAAGCTGGTAATGATGACAGCCTACGACTATCCATTCGGTCTTATGGCCGATGAGGCCGAAGTAGACATTGTACTGGTGGGTGATTCTCTGGGCATGGTTGTTATGGGGCTGGAAGGTACGGTAGCGGTGACCATGGAGGACATGATTCACCACATTCGCGCTGTTGTTAGGGGCTGCAAAAACCCCCTCGTAGTTGGTGATATGCCTTTTATGAGCTACAACACCTCTATTCGTGACGCCATCATGAACGCAGGTCGACTGATGAAAGAGGGAGGCTGTGACGTTGTCAAACTTGAGGGCGGTGTTGACTTTGCCCCCACCGTAGCTGCCATCGTTAAGGCCGGCATCCCGGTGCAGGGACACATCGGCCTGACTCCACAGACTGCCAGTGCCCTTGGTGGATTCAAGATGCAGGGAAAAGATGTCGATGGTGCCGTCAAGATCATCGATGATGCCCGGGCACTGGAAACCGCCGGGGCATTTTCTATCATCCTTGAAGCCGTACCTGCCCCTCTTGCCAGGCTGGTAACTGAAGCTGTCAACATTCCGGTGATTGGTATCGGCGCCGGATCAGATGTAGACGGTCAGGTACTGGTGACCCATGATATGATAGGATTGTTTGACAAATTCATCCCCAAATTCGTCAAACAGTACACAAAAATCCGCCCGATCATTCTGGAAGCTCTGGCAGCATATAAAAAAGAAGTCCAGGAAGAAACTTTCCCGGCAGCGGAACACTCTTTCAAAATGGAATCAGAAACCCTGGAACAGCTGAAAAAACGAATTTCATAAAATAGTCAGCACCAGCCCCAAAAAACCACATTCTATCTCCACAGAGAGCACAGAGGACACAGAGAAAAGAATTTCTTCAGCCTTCTCTATGCTCTCTGTGTCCTCTGTGGTTTTTGTATTTTATGACAGAAGTTCAGGAGTAAGACACTAACCCGAATAAATCGGAATTTTAGAATGCTTGGAGAAGTGCCATGGAAGCATATTCAACCATATAATTTTAAACGACGGTCCTCTATTTCTTGTTTTTTCTTATAAAAGTTCTGGAGTAAGGCACTAAAAAAGCAACCCGCTGGATAGCCAGTAATAGACAATATAACCACCGGCAATCATCAGGAGCAATGCTGAAATTTTCTGTACATACGGAAGAATCTTACGCATGGTACCGACAACCACCCCCTCCTTCACCAGCGCAATCCCCAAGGTCAAAACCAACAATACACTACCCATGCCAAGGATATAGCTGAGAAACTGGTATATTCCGGCCAGAAAATTTCCTGTTGCAACGGAACTGCCCACCACCATAAGAAAAATGGGCAAAGTACAACTGAGAGAAGTTGCTCCAAAAGCAACTCCGAAGAGGAAAAATCCCGAGATGCTCATTTCCCTGGGATCGCCTATTCTGCCAGCAATTTTGAGCATAAAAGGCAGGGAAAAGCTCCGTCCAAGCAGCATCCATCCTCCCAGCAAAATCAGTAGACCACCTACAACGACAGCCATCCAGGGCATAACCGCCATAAGAAATGAGCCCCCTGCCGAAACGATTACCCCCACGACACCAAAAAGCAGGCCGAACCCCGCAGTTACAACCAGAGTAACCCAGCACGCTTTCAACATCTTCCATAACGGTGATTTCTGACGAAAACTGCTGTCCTCTGCTCCCAGGTACAGGGTAAGGTAGACCGGCAGCATCGCAAATCCACAAGGATTCACGGCTGAGACCATGCCTGCACCAAATGCATATCCAAATGGTAATAATCCTGCCAGTTGACTCAACATCTGACTAGCTCCAACCTGCGCTTCCATATTTATTCCTCTATATAATGGTCTTCATATAAACTTAATTTTTCTCTGGTTCACATGACACTAATGATGAAGTTGTAAAAAGTCCTTCAAAGTTTTAGATGGCTAAGTCAAAAAGTCAATAGACATTCTTTTCTGTAAATATAAAGGAGCCACTGTGGCCATTGAGGCAACACCCACTCACCCTGGATAAGCAGACAATTAACATTGTTAAGGTAATGTACAAGAATCGCCACATTGACAATATAGTACCAAAGCAGTACTATCTGCTTATGCCACCTAAAATTCGTGAACTCATAAAAAAACTCGAAAAAGTTGGCTTCAGTAACCGTGGAGGCAAGGGCAGTCATCGGAACTATATTCACCCGAAAGGAATAGCCGTCACAATATCTGGCAAACTGGGCGAAGATGCAAAAAAATATCAGGAAAACGAAGTAAAAAGAAAAATCGTGGAGACCCAAAAATGAAAGAAAGAGATCAATATATAAAATTCGTTGAGTGGTCAGAAGAAGACAAATGTTACATTGGCTCGATTCCTGGCTGGATTGGTCAATGCTGCCACGGAGAAAATGAGGAAAAAGTTTACCATGAACTCTGCCAGATCGTAGATGAGTGGGTTGAAATATACAAAAACGAAGGTATACAACTGCCAACCCCCACAAACAAAAAATACTCAGGGAAATTTCAGTTAAGATTGGGGAGCGAATTACATAAAGTTCTATCCCTCAAGGCAATGCAGTCTGGAGATAGCCTAAACAACTTTTGCATTAAAGCAATAAAACAATCTTTAACGCCAGGACAGCACCAAAAGGGCTAACAAATTGTCTGGCATAGTCATCTTCCTCTTTCAGCTTCCTGCGAATAATTTTTCCGACAATAGAGGTCGGAATATTTTCACGAAATTCTATTTCTCTTCAGTAGTGTCCGGTTAAGGATTCGAAGTCTACGCTATCTGCAAGAGGGTTTGTGGGTTGTTTTCTGGAGCGTCATCCTGTAAATTTCTTAGTATTTCATAGTCTACGCTTACCTCTTAACATTTTCGTGTTTGATTTTTATCTGTCTTTGCGAGAAGCTCGTATGATAAAAATTGAATATGAACATGTTTGAAAATCAAGAAATTTGCAGTAAAAAGTGGAAAGGTAAGCGAGCTTGTGAGACTCCGTAGAGCAACCCACAAATCCGCACGCTACGTGTTGCATTTTTCCGACCACAGTCATTTTTCCCTTGACCATAGACAAAATATCATTTAAGTCTCGACTGCAGTCGAAATTATCAGGAGAATTACATGTCTATAAGAGAAGAAAAAAAACAAAAAACCAAGCAGGCCATAATGGACGCTGCAATTACACTTTTCAGCACCAATGGTTTTGAGAACACATCCATTGAAGAACTCGCTAAAGCTGCCGGCGTTGGTAAAGGCACAGTCTACGGATACTTTCAGACAAAAACAGAAATTCTCCATGCTTTTTGTGAATACGAACTGGATCAGATTCACAAAGAACTGGTAAAACAGGCAAACCCGAATGCACCAATCCTTGAGCAGGTGTTGACAATCTACATGACTGAATTCAACCATGTTACCCGTAATAAGGAATTTGGGCGGATTTTTATGCGCCAGACAGTTTTCCCGGATGAAAATGACGCGCAGGATCATCTTGAAATCGATGACAAATATTTCCAATTGTTATTTCCTATCCTGAAAAAAGCACAGGACAGAGGTGAGCTTCGAAAGAATATTGAGCTTCTTCATATCACCAGACATTTTTACGGTCTTTATATTCTTATTATGTCGTCCTGGTACACAGGGCGAATTCCGACCGAAGAGGTAAGTTCCGCACTCGAACTTATTTTCCGACAGGCACTGGAAGGATTACAGCCTCACTCCGATTCAAAATCAAAATAAAGAGCATTTTCATGGATAAGCAGCCTCCCCGTCCCTCCACAACACGAGCCGGAATTGTCTATTTTCTCTGGAACAATCTTCCCCGGTTTGTCCTTCTCGCAATGATTGCTCTCATCATCCTGCTGATTGGAACAATCAAAAAAGAAAGTGCCCTTATTGCCACCAACAAAGCGGCGGAGGTAGTGCAGGAAAAACCGGCTGTCAACGCAATAACCTTAACCCTGTCCCCAACAACGATAACTGACCGCATCAACCTGCCGGGCTCAATTGAACCGTGGACCCGTCTTCAGCTCATGTCGAAACTTGGGGGTACCATCACAGAAGTGCTGGTACGGGAGGGGGACAGTGTGAAAAAGGGCGATATTATCGCACATATCGAATCAAAAGATTATGAAATCCGGCTTGATAGAGCAGAAGCCGCCTATAAACTCGCTAAAGCTGAATATGAACGAGACAAGTCTATATATGATAAAGGGGTTATTCCAACTTCCGCCATGGATGCCAATAAAACCAACATGCAGACAGCAATGGCTGACTATGAAAATGCAAAACTGCTCTACTCCCGAACCACGGTCACCTCTCCCATGGATGGCATTGTTCGCCGTATGGATGCCAAAATCGGCCTGCAGCTGTCGGTGGGTGATCCAATTGCTGAAATCCTTGAACTTGACAGACTGAAAGGGGTCATCGGTATTCCCGAATCAGATATTCCAGCCGCCAGAAAACTGGACAGAGTAGAAATCACCATTCAGGCATTGAACAATAGAAAAATCTCCGCCAAAACTCATTTCCTCTCACCATCACCGGAAACAATTGCAAGGCTTTACAACCTTGAGCTCGTTATTGACAATAAAGCAGGAGACATTTTTGCCGGTATGTTTATCAGGGCTGATATTGTCAAACAAACGATAGAAAATACCCTGGCGATTCCTTTTTACTCCGTTATTTCCCGCAATGACGAACAGTTCGTCTACATTGAAGAAGACGGAGTTGCAAAGAAAAGAACTGTCCAGCTTGGTATCATGGAAAAATGGATGGTTCAGATAACCGACGGACTCAAGCCGGGGGACAGACTTATCATCGAAGGCCACCGGGATGTGGATAATGATCAGAAAGTAAAGGTTATTCAGGCGATCACCAGTCCAGAGGAACTGGCCTTATGATAGTTTCAGACACTGCAGTAAAAAAGAGTACAACAGTTGGTGTCCTCGCTGTTCTCCTGATTATATTCGGTATTTACTGCTATAAGGTGCTGCCCCGGGAAAGTGATCCGGATGTTACCATCCCCAATGTATTTATCTCGACAAGCTATCGGGGTGTTTCGCCCACTGATATAGAAACAACTGTAACTATCGAAATTGAAAAGAAACTGAAAGGCCTCGATGGGCTGAAAAAAATCAAGTCGGTAAGTTCCGAAGGGCTTTCATCCATTAACGTAGAATTTGTCACAGGCACTGACATCGATAAGGCTATACAGGATGTGAAGGATAAGGTTGATGAGGCAATGGGCGACTTGCCGAGTGATCTAGAAGAAGACCCCTCTGTATTTGAGGTAAATTTCTCAGAGATGCCTATCGTTGTATTCTCACTCTCGGGAACCTGCGGTCTACCCTGTCTAAAAGACATTGCAGATGACCTCAAGGATGAAATAGAAGGTATTGCCGGTGTCCTGGAAGTAGAGGTGACAGGCGGCCTGGAACGGGAGATACGAATTGAAGTCGCCCCGGAGAAACTGGCCTATTATGGCCTCACCATTGACAGCTTCCAGACAAAGGTCAGAAGTGAGAACTCCAACACATCCGGCGGCAATATACAGCTCGGCAAGGGGCGCTTTCAGTTGCGTGTACCCGGTGAGTTTAAGACACCTGAGGAAATTTACGGGCTGATTCTCACGACCTATAACGGGGAACCTGTCTATCTAAAAGATGTCGCCAGAGTGGTTGACGGCTTCAAGGAAGAGACAAGCAGGTCCAGGCTGGACGGAAGAGAAGCTGTTAACATTGCAGTAAAAAAACGTTCAGGAGAAAACATCATCTCCATTAGTAAAGCCGTTGACAAAATTATTGCTGAAGATCAGCTGAGCTGGCCAGGTGGTACCGAAATCACCAAGGTACTTAACAAAGCAAGAGACATAGAAATGATGGTTGCTGATCTTGAGAACAACATTCTCAGCGGCCTGGTACTGGTTCTGATTGTTATCTTTTTTGTCATGGGCATCCGCAACGCCATCCTTGTCAGCATGGCCATCCCATTTTCCATGCTGCTCTCATTTACCATACTCTACCTGATGGGGATCACGCTCAATATGGTAGTACTTTTCAGCCTGACCCTGGGGCTTGGCATGCTGGTCGACAACGCCATCGTTATCGTTGAAAACTGTTATCGATTCATGGAACAGGGCGCCGACCGCGTTGAAGCTGCAATGAAGGCTACATCGGAAGTAGCATACCCGGTTATCGGTTCCACTTTCACAACCCTTGCGGCGTTCTCCCCGATGCTCTTCTGGCCCGGCATTATGGGAGAATTCATGAGTTATCTACCCCTCACACTGATCATAACCCTTGCCTCAAGTCTCTTTGTGGCTCTGGTTATAAACCCGGCAATGGCCTCTATTTTTATGAAGGTTAAAAAACGGGATCGCCGTCATAGTGAAAACGAGGGTAAAACTGCAAACGGTATTGAAAAACCTGTGGTGATCAAAGGGTTTCTTCTTACAAATTACAGCAGACTCCTGGCAAATGCACTGGAGAAACCCCTCACCATCATTGCCACCGGCTTTTGTATTCTTATCCTGTTGTTCCAGGGATGGCTCCTTGCAGTAGGCCTTGAAAAACCTGTTGAGTTCTTCCCGGAAATTGACCCGAAAGGTATCTATGTCAATGTGGATGTTCCCGAGGGAGCAGATCTTGACTATATTGATAAAATAATCCAGCGGGTTGAATTTGCCGTCGCCGGCAAGACTGTTTTGAATGAACAAAATTCAACCGGCGCGCCAATGACTGTTGCTGAAGCTCTGGCGCCAAAGGAATATGAAAAACCCAATGGTGAGACATATTTTGGTCCGAGCGACCTGAAAAACATCAAAACCGTCTATATGAAAGGCGTGGTGACCGCCGGCGGCGGCTCATCTTTTGCAGCAAATACCCCAAATCATGTTGGTATCCGCATGCTGGAGCTCGATGAACGATGGCGCTCTTCCCATGATACGGTGGCTGACATCCGTGAACGTGTCAAAGATATCCCCGGCGGCAAGATAACCATTGCCATGGAAGAAGAAGGCCCCTCGACCGGAGCACCTATTAATATTGAAATTTCCGGAGACAACTTCGCTATCCTCGGATCTATAGCTAAAAAGCTCAAAGACATACTTGTTCAAGTCCCCCATGTCAAAGATGTACGTGATGACTTTGTCGAAGGCATTCCGTCAGTACAGGTGGTGGTAGACAGGCAGAAGGCAGCTCTATTCGGTATGACAACCGACATGATCGGCTTTGCCCTGAAAAGTGCCTACAACGGACTGGAGGTCTCTTCTTTCAGGGAAGGGGATGAAGACTACGATATTACAGTGCAACTGGAAGAATCAAACAGAAAAGTTGTTGATATTCTGCATGAGTTAATGCTCCCCACCCCTTCGGGTCAGATGGTTCCGTTATCGACGGTGGCCCGGGTAACCTTTGCAGGTTCTATCGGTGACATTAACCGCATCAATAATGAACGGGTAGTAACAGTAAAGGCAAATGTTGACGAAACCAAAATCCCCGGCCCGGTAGCCCGGGCCCAGGCCGCAGAATTTCTTAAAGATTTTCCTCTACCCTCAGGATATAAAATTACCTTCACCGGTGAATTTGAATTCCAGAAAGAATCAGAAGAATTTCTTACAAAAGCTTTCCTTGTCGCTCTGCTGCTGATATTTCTCGTTCTGGTCACGATGTTTAATTCCGTCAGCCAGCCGTTTATCATCATGACTTCAGTCATTCTTTCACTTGGCGGTGCCTTTTTGGGATTAACTCTTTTTAAATCTCCATTTGGAATTATCATGACCGGTGTAGGGGTAATTTCCCTGGCGGGCGTGGTGGTAAATAATGCCATCGTCCTGCTGGATTATACAAACCGGCTGAGATCACGAGGGTATGCATTAAAAGATGCTGTAATATCAGCAGGAGCGACCAGACTTCGTCCGGTTTTGCTGACCGCTATAACCACTATCCTTGGGCTTATCCCAATGATTACAGGCGTCTCTTTTGATTTCCGCAAGGGGGCCATTTCCTGGGTGAGTGAATCGAGCCAATGGTGGCAGTCAATGGCGGTAGTGGTTGTTTTCGGTCTGATTGTAGCCACTTTTCTCACTCTTATCGTTGTGCCGACACTCTACTTTTTCTTTGAGAGGGTAACAATTGTACGTAGAGATATGGCTCAGAAAATAAAAAAGATCTACTGGAAACCATATCCGTTTCTGGCTGGAGAACAACCACCAAAGGAAAACTGATGCGTTATAGTATAAATCTGCTTGCCGGTCTCGCACTGCTCTGCACCATTTCAACCAGCAGCCATGCGGTTGGGGCGCGACACAAGGAAATCAGTCTTCAGAGTGCAGTTGAACAGGCTCTTGCCAACAACCTCAACCTCAAACTGCAACGGGAAGATGTGCAGATAGCAGCAGGTGAAGCATATGCAGCTCAGGGTCGGTTCGATGTGCTCATGTTTGCTGATGCCGGTGTCCAGAATCAGGAACTGACTCCACTGGTGCGAGGTACCGCCGAGCAGGAGAACACAGGAACCTGGAATGCCAGGGCCGAAAAACTTTTTGCCACCGGTACCGCTGTCATCCTCGGCTGGAACAACAACAGTTATGACAGCGATGCCCAAATCCTGGCTTTCAACCCGTCATACAATTCAGGTCTGCTCCTTGGACTCAGCCAGCCCCTGCTCCAGGGATTTGGTAAGAAAGTCCAGACTGCAGAAATAAGAGCAGCTGAGAAACAGCAGGAAGCTGCTACCCATCAGGTTGACAGCCAGGCTGCAAATCTTGCAGCACTGGTCAAAAAAGCCTACTGGACCCTGGTCTTTGCCTGGGAAGATATCAAGGTACAGGAGCTTTCATTAACCCTGGCCCAGAAACTCCTGGGGGAGACAGAGGAAAAGATAAATGCCGGCAAACTCGCCCCGGTTGAAATCTACCAGCCACAGTCAGAGGTTGCCAAACGTGAAGAGCGTCTTATCTCTGCTGAAAGAGCAATCGGTGTGGCCGAAGATGAGTTGAAACTCCTGCTCAACAGTGAAGACTGGCTCACCTCCTACAAACCTGTAGACCAGCCTCCGACAGACCCGGTTGAGCTGGATCTCCCTGTAATTCTAGAAAATGCCCTGCAAAACAGGCCGGATATCAAGGCTGCAGACCTCACCACTGATGCCGCGAGGATTCAGGAAGAAAGTGCCACGGATAAACTGCGGCCGAATCTTGCACTGGTTGGAAATGTCGGCCTCAGCGGAACAGACGAAATTTATAATGACTCTATTGACAGCAGCCTGAGTGATCCGGATAATCTCTGGCAGATTGGACTGACCTTTTCCATGCCGCTTCAAAACTCGACAGCAAAAGGGAATGTCCAGATAGCCAGTGCTCTGCACAGTAAGGCCAGGACAAATGCCCAACTCCTGCGACAGCGGATCAAGAAAACAGTCAGAACGACAGTGCGTGATGTGGAACTGGCCATCAAAGCCGTTGAGGCAACACGGAAAACCAGCCTGGCAACCCTGAAACGTCTTGAGGCTGAACAGATAAAATTTGATTCCGGCAGGTCAACAACCCTGGACGTTCTTATAGCTCAGGATGCCTACTCCCAGGCCCTCAGTCAGGAGAACTTGACAAATGCCACCTACGCCAATACTCTTTCTGAACTGGATCGTATCCAGGGTCTGATAACCCTTACCTCGGCACCTTAACCGGGTTAACCTGCAGTTCACAAAGTTTGATGGGAATAGAGTATGAAGAGAATAACTGTTTCTGGTAATCGTCTCCTGTTTATTTCGCTCTTGCTGACAACGCTGCTTGTGACTTCGCCGGCATGGTCGGCTTCCGGCAAAAAATCAGCAGCCAAAAATTCTCCAGCCGGAGTTGTCTTGAATCAGGAAGACAATAAAAGTGTCTTGGATAAAAAAGATTTGAAGAGTCAAAATGATGATAAAGGCGTTCAGGACAGCAAAGATCTCAAAAATGGTAAAAAAGATGGCAAATCAGTGAAGAAAAAGGCCGTCAAAAAAGCAGGAACGGCCGCTGCAGTGGGGGCCGCCGGGAAGAAAGTTACTTCCACCATTCAAAAATAGATAACTGTTCAGCTTACCATGATTGATAGGATTAAACGTTATCTTATTGAAGTGCTTATACTTGCCCTCGCCATACTCCTTGCCGGCTGCCAGCCCAAGGTTTATCTCATGCCGGCGCCTGTTGCAATCCAATCAGATACTAGATTTTTTGATATGAGTGAGGGCAATAAGGATGAAAACCTCCTCTATACACTTTATGCCACAAACCGCCGACCTTTTGATACCCTCAGTAATTCCAAAGGCTACACCATATTCCCATCCGACACTCTGGAACTCGGCTATGTGGTTTACAGAGTGGGCGACGAGGAGATGACATGGGATGAGTTGTTCCAGCAGTCCACCACGTCAGACCGTGACAGGAAACTGTTGCTCAGCCAGAAATACATCAGGGAAATGGCAAAATACACCAGGGATGACGATCTTCGGTTGAGTTCAGCGCGGGCCCAGGGATTTTTTGACCAAATAAATCAACTTCTAGCAGGCGCCATGGACAAAGACCTGACCATCTATGTCCATGGAGCCAACAGCAACTTTTACCGGGCCACAGCCCAGGGAGCCCAGTATTACCACTATACCGGCCATAACTCAATTGTCCTTACCTTTTCATGGCCCTCGGCTGAAAATCTCCTTAAATACAAAATAGATGTACTCCATGCCAGACAGACGGTATCTGCATTTACCCGGTTGATAGAAACCCTGGCCCACCACACCAACGCCAGGAAAATTAATATCCTGGCCTATAGCGCGGGGGCTCAGGTTGTGGCCCCTTCCCTGGCTGCTCTCCCTGCCCTCCACCCCGAGCTGTCTGGTGAAGAGCTGAAAAAACAGCTGCGCATTGGCGAGGTCTATTTTGCAGCGCCGGATACAGCCTTTAAACCTTTTCTCGAAAGATTTCTGAAATTCAAAGATATTGTCGAACGTACAACTATCAACACCAATATAAATGACACAGTCCTCCTACTGGCCTCCCTGCAAAACAACAAAACCTCCAGGCTTGGCCGTCCGGATATCGGAGAGCTCGATGATGAAGAGAAACAAATGATAGTCGACCTTATGAACACACCAAAACTTAATGTACTTGATTTAGGTGGTTCAGAAGCCCTGAAGTTGGGAAGGGCTCACGACTCGTGGTACAGTCACCCCTGGGTCAGCAACGATTTGCTCCTATTGTTCCTCTTCAATGCGACTCCGGAGGAACGCGGTCTTAAAATACACCATTATGACACCGGAGCAAAAGTCTACCGCTTCCCCCCCGACTACGACAGCCGTATCAAACAAATCCTTGATGAGCAAAAAGAAGAATAATCCTCTTCCCTCTTCTTCCGACCTGGAGAAAGTTACAAAGCCAAATAGTAGTAACGGTTCAGATCAAATAACCCTGAACGTACCGGATCCGACTCATCGAATTTCCCCTGAAACCAGTCATACACCTCCCAGAAGTCCTCATCCGCCCGATTCACTCCAAATTTATCCAGCTGCTCAATTGCCTCTTTTCCGCCATCATATTCTTCAAGAAGCCTTAGAAACATGGGGAGGTCCTGCAAATCAACCTCAAAGAAATAGTTGGGATAGGAACCGACAAAACCGTAAATAAATGCAGCAGTATCTTTTTCGGGCCGCAACCGGTTCTTCTCATCGAAAAGAGTTGAAACATCGTCATGCCATCTATTTATTACCGCTGAGATAATAACATCTTTCTGGTCAGGAACTTTTATACGAATGTAAGCAAGGTTAGCATTATGGCCAGCCACGGTGGTAAAAAACGACATTCCCGGTGTTGAAATGGCCTTAAACCCGCGAATATAATCACCCGGGGTCTCATATTTATCGGGCAGCACAGGATACTCCTCCCCTGCCCCAAGATAATTTTCGTCAAACTGAATGTTCAACTCAGACTTAAATACATTCTCCACCAGATATTCCACAAATTCCCTTTTGGGGTCATCGGTTGTAAATTTGTGTCGTTGCCTGCTCTTGGACGATGTGTGATCGATCTGACCCAACGACAACCCGCCATACCACTCCGCCATCAGAGCTTCCCTGGTTTCCAGCGGCATGAAGTCAAGAAAATATGTTTCTCCTTCCTGTCTCAACCCATCCATATAAACCCTTGTTGCAAGCTGATGCATAACGTTTCCATACACATCAAAACCGGCAACAAGAGAATAATAAATCCTCTCGAGAAGAGGAAAATCTATCACCCATAACGTTGGCGGCAGATCTCCAAAAACTCCCCGGTGAACTGATGCACTGTCAAAATGGCGATAAACGGTTAAAGCCGGGGAATCGGCAACCGTATTTCCAGCCCAGATAGCTTCAGGACCAAGGCCGTCATAACGATAAAGCATCGAGTAGTAATGCTGCCTCTCCTTAGAAAAATTTGCCGCCTTTTTGCGGTACTCCCGGGTAATCAATCCTCTGATCTGATTAGTCTCAATTACACTTTCAGCAGGCATCTCAAGGTATTTTTCGTTTTCTTTAAGGAAACCGGGGTACTTGACGCTCAAATCATATTCAGGATCGAGGAAGAACAGCCAGAAATTATCGTGGATTACATTAAGCGCCACCTGGCCTTTACAGACCGGGCCGCGGATAAAGGTCATAATGATATAATGGACATTATCAAGAAGAAACTGATATCTTGCCTTTGCGGGAATCTGCTCAAATGTTCGAAAAGGGTTGGCGCTCATCTTTTGCTCATAGCCTACCCGATGCGGAGTGAGCAGCCATTCCGGTTCAACAAAGAGCTGCCTGATTCTTTCGAGCTTCCCCTCCCCCAGTTCAAAAACCATATGAGTCTTGTGAACAATCGTTGAATGAATTTTTCTGAAACGGTAGAAGAACATCCCCATAGGATCATCATAGGGTCGAACTGTCGGAATTATCTCTATAGGCTGTCCCGGACCGGTACTGGATCGTACCAGTTCATAAAATGCATTTGTTCCGGATTTAAAGGTGATATGTGCAAGAAACAGGTGCTCATAGAGATACCTGGCCGTCATAGCATGTTTTGCATCATCAAGATTGAGAAATCCTTCCCATTGATCAACTTTTTCCAGGTCGATCTGCGGAACTGCATCTAATTGAACCTGCTCCTCAGCACCAGGGCCTGCGCCTCCCTGAACGAGCCAGCCGGCGATGGTCTGGAACTCGGATTCTTTAAGAGGCGGAAAGCCAAAAGGCATGCCGCCGTTGGGATGTTTCTCCAGATAAATTCCGAGTTCTTCGCCGGTTTGAGCACAGGAAAGATCGGCCGCTTCAGAGTGATAGGCTCCTTTGCTTTTTGGATTTTTCATCTTATGATCCAAAAGCTGAATCATGAATGAATTATTATAGCCTGACTCCGCACTGTTTTCCGTAACGCTGTAAAACCCTTTATCACGCCATTCAGATGTGGATTGAGCGTCGACAAAGAGTCGTGTTGGATCCATGGTTTTCAGCCGGGCACCATTGTATACTGCCTCTTTTGTTGCTCCACGATCGATCCCCTCATAGGAACTGAGTTTAAGCTGGCACGGTGAGTTGTAACAGCTGTGACAGACGACGCACCGTTTCACCAGGATCGGTTTTACCTCCTTGCTATAATCAATTTTTCTATCAGGGACCTGTACGGCAATCGGTGGAGGGCCTGGCATCTTCGCTGCACAACCAGCCAGAAACAGGACTGCTGTTAGGCTCAACAAAATGAAATTATGCATAGATATCCTTGGTCGGAATTGATCTGAATATTCAAAAATTCTCTATTCTGTTCCCTTTTTCAACAACACTCCCGACCTCTTCCCGGCAGCCGTTCACATGACGCATCATTTTCAACATCTCCTGAAAAACCGGATCATCATCCCCCAATGCCATTTCTGTCTTCTTCAGCATCTCTGCACCCTCTTTAAAAAATTTCTGCAAATCCTGCAAAATAATTTTCCTCTTGCCATGCTTTTCTTTTTCCTGCTTTATAAGGGGCAGAATCCTCTCAATGGAAAATTCAACCAGTGCATCTCTCGGAGTATTGTACCTGTTTGCCACCCGTTCAAGATTTTCCAGAGTCCTTCTGGAGATCACATATGTTTTTGCAACACGTTGTCCTGCTCGACCAAAGTTCTCAAATTCCCGTGCTATAAGTCGTAAAGCCTCATTATCATCCACAAGTTGATCAAAGAGTGATTTCTGCTTAATCCCCAATTGACAGGCAAGAATACTCAGGGCATCAATAGATCTCTCAGTAAGCTTAAACGTAGCCCTGACAGACTGCCGTCCCCGGAGATTAGCAGTAGATTTTTCAAGATATTCCAGATGAATATCAGCATTTAGTTTTTTTCTCATAATCTGCTCACCCCCCGTGCGATTCATATTACTTTTAATAATTTACATAAATAGTAATATTTTATTATTGACAACACAATATTAGTTATTACCATATCGAGTAAAGAGATACACCTCAAAAGAAAAAATAAGCTTAACAACAAAAAGTAAAAGGAGATACTATGCAACTTGAGAAATGCAGACCACAACGCAACCTGGTCCCAAGAGCAAGCAATGCGGGGAGACTTTTCGATGGCTTTTTAGATGATTTCTTTACACCTGTCATGAGCAGTGTGGCACCAAAGATCCTCCAGGAGAATCTTAGCCTGAAGGTAGATATCTATGAGAAGGATAATGCGGTGATTATAGACGCAGAGCTTCCCGGGATTGAAAAGGAAGACATCTTTGTCGATACCAGGGGACGGCTCGTGACTCTAGGTGGAGAACGGAAGAGTGATGATGAGATTAAAGAAGAAAACAGCTACAGAAGGGAGAGAAGATACGGCAAATTCGAACGTACCTTCAACCTGCCCTTTGAAGTCAATGTTGACAATGTAAAGGCAACTTTTAATAACGGGATACTCAAACTTGAGATCCCAAAACCGACAGAAGAAAAAGCTAAAAAAATCACCATCCAGTAATTTTCTGGATAACAACCAACAAACAGATTGACTCCTCAAAAGTAATGGGTGGTGGCATTGTGCCGCCACCCATTTTTCTTTCAGCTCCCATCGCCCCGGATATTTTTGACAAATATATCATTTCTCAATTAAGGTATTATCGAAATAACTCTAAGGACTAAAACCACAGAGAACACAGAGAAAAGCTTTTCTTTTTTCTCTCTTTGCTCTCTAGGGTTAGGTAGTTTGCCTGTTGAGCGAAAAAGTATTGCATGCCCTGACTTGTATCCCCTGTTCAACATTCAATTTTAATTAAAACAGAGGCTTCAGTAATCATATGCAGACAACCAAAATATATTTTCTCCATGGTCTTGAGTCTTCAAGTAAGGGCACCAAGGCACGCTTTTTTGCGGACAGTTTCCCACAGGTAGTCAGTCCTGATTTCAGCGGCGACCTTAAGGAACGACTGCAACAGATGGAAAAGATATGCTCGGCAGAAAATGGACTGAGCCTGATCGGATCAAGTTTTGGCGGGTTAATGGCTACCTGTTTTGCCCTCAGATTTCCTGACAGAGTTACCAGACTCACTCTCCTGGCCCCTGCACTCAATTATGGAAACTATCACGCTCCAAAGGTGATGCTGCCCATACCAACCATCCTTATTATAGGGCAGCATGATACGGTAACTCCAGCCGACAAGGTTATTCCCCTTGCAGAAAAAACCTTTTCCAATCTGAAAGTACGAATAGAAGATGATAACCATATGCTGCATAACAGCTTTAAGCAAATGGACTGGAACAAACTCCTGGGAAGTGAGTGAGGGGAGGTTAATTGAGTAAAAGAGAATCAAGGGCCAACTCTTCACCTTGAGTTTTATAAAACTGAGCCAGAAGATCTTTAACGGTAAGATTTTTCTTCTCCTCACCCTTCAGATCAAGCAGTATTCCACCCTGGTGAAGCATTATAAGCCGATTGCCGAAACTGATTGCATGTTTCATATTATGAGTGATCATCAGAGTGGTAAGTCTGCTCTGTTTTACAATTTCCTGCGTCAATAAAAGGATCTGGTTCGCTGTCTTCGGATCAAGGGCTGCGATATGTTCATCAAGCAGGAGCACATCCGGCCTGAGCATGGTAGCCATAAGCATGGTCAGAGCCTGTCGCTGCCCTCCTGAGAGCAGACCGACCTTATCAAGTAGTCTCTCATCCAGCCCAAGTCCGAGCTGCTTCAACTCCTCACGAAACCTGTCTCTGTCCCGACTCTTTACACCCCTGGCAAGCCCACGCTTTTTGCCGCGCAGTGAGGCCAGCGCCATATTCTGTTCAATAGTTGCCGAAGGACAGGTGCCGAGAAGGGGATCCTGAAATACGCGTGAGATCAACTTCGCCCTTTTATATTCAGGCCAGGCGGTAACGTCCTGACTATTTATTATAATCTTACCGGAATCGGGAAAAAATCCGCCGGCAATACAGTTGAGCAGTGTTGATTTTCCAGCACCATTGGAACCGATAACCGTGACAAAATCACCCTCATTAATCTGCAGGTCAATATTATCAAGGGCAAAAACCTCATTAACGCTTCCCTTATGGAAGTATTTTACTATTCCATTTAAACTAATCACCTTTGGATTAACCTCTTCTTGAGGTTAGGTGCAATTAAAGCACTGATCACCAAAACCGCCGTAATAAGGTTGAGATCGCTGGGATTAAACCTGAAGCCACCAAACTCAAGCCCTAAAGCAAGGGCAATGGCCAATCGATACACCACGGAACCGAGCAAAGCGGCAATAAAGGCCCTGGCAATGGTATTACAACCAAAGAGTGTCTCTCCTATAATGACCGAGGCAAGTCCTGCCACAATGGTTCCAATCCCCATGCCGACATCAGCGGCACCCTGGTTCTGTGCAACCAGTGCACCGCTCAGGGCAACCAGTCCGTTAGACAACCCTACACCAAGGATAATAATGGTATCGGTGTTTACGCCAAGACTTCGTATCATCTGCGGGTTATCACCCACGGCAAGAATTGCCTGACCAATCTCAGACCCCAGAAACCAGACAATAAAGCTGAGAACGATAAGAGCAAAGAGGCCAAAAATTATTAATCCGGCAAAATGTGCCGGAATCCCATAACCGATTACCGCATCGAACACCGTTTCCTGTCCCAGGAGGGCTACATTTGGCCCGGACATAATACGAATATTGATGGAGTAAAGTGCGATCATAGTCAGAATGGAGGCAAGCAGATGCAATATCTTGAATTTGGTATTCAAAATTGCCGTTACTGCTCCTGCCAGGAAACCTCCGGCAAGAGCAATAACCAGAGAAAGATAGGGATTGACGCCATGGGTGATTGCAACAGCAGAGATGGAAGCCCCTAAAGGAAGGCTTCCATCGACAGTAAGATCAGGGAAATCAAGAATCCGGAAGGTCAGGTAGACCCCGATCACCATTATGCCATAGACAAGTCCCTGTTCTACTGCACCAAGTGCTGCGTACCAAGTCATGTGACTACCTTGAAAAACTGCATTTGGCCACTCTCCCGTCATTCCCGCGCAGGCGGGAATCCAGAACGTCTCGAAATAACTGGATCGTAGTCTACGTTATCTCCATCCTGCGTGGGAATAACGGATCCCTGTAGTTTTTACGATGTTATCATTTATAAACCTTGGCTGCTTTTTTCAAGAGCTCCTCGGGAGGAGTAAGACCCATCTTTTCAGAAAATCCCGCATTAATATAGAGCTGAAGATCTTTCTGAAATGAGACGGGAATATTTTCAGGTTTTTCTCCATTCAAAATTCTCTCGGCCACTGCACCTGTCTGATATCCATGCTTATAGTAGTCAAAGCCCATGGCGGCAACGGCACCTCTTTTTACAGAGTCCACATCTGCTGCAAAAATAGGTAATTTATTCTGAACGCCTACTTTCAAAACTGATTCAAGAGCAGAGATAATGGTATTATCCGTAGGGATAAAAACAGCATCGACACGACCAACCAGAGATTTTGCCGCCTGATAGACATCAGCAGTTTTTGAGGCAGTGGCCTCTACGGTTTTAAAGCCCAGCTTTTCACTCAATGCCTTCACTGCAGCTATGGTTGACTTGGAGTTTGCCTCACCACTGTTGTACAACAGCCCAAGGGTTTTAATATTCTCGTCGTAAGAGAGCACCATTTTGATATGCTTCTCAATTGGCAGAAGATCAGAAACCCCGGTTATACCTTTTGGCGGGTGCTGCAGATCTTTTACAAGGCCCGCTGCAACAGGATCAGTAACGGCTGAAAAAAGAAACGGTCGCTTAAGTTCTTCAGGCGCCTTGCTGACAGCCTGGGCTGTGGCTTGCGCCGAAGGAGTTGCAATGGCAAGCAGCAGATCCGGTTTTTCCCCGACCATCTGTTGTCCAATCTGGGTCGCGGTTCCCATGTTGGCCTGGGCATTATGCACATTATATTTAACTTCAACTCCTTTTTCTTTCAGATAATCCTGAAATCCTTTCAAAACTGCATCCAAAGCCGGATGTTCTACAAACTGGTTCACAGAAATTGTGGCTGCCCCCACGCTAAAACTTTGCAGGGTCATCAGGGCTGCCACCAATAAGACAAATCTTTTCATAATAAAATCCTCCCAAATTTTCAATATACTTGCCAATACTCAAAAGCGTAATTGTTGCTGTGTTATCTATCCTATTGTTATGGGAAGGTCAACAATGGTTTTAAAGCGAATTCTTTAGGATGCGTTAAAGCCGGCAGGTTTTTCTTAGAAATTATCTTTCATTTCCCGAAGTGCGGAAAAGACAGAGAGAACATCGAGCTGGTCGACGCCACACTTCTCAGCAACCGTTTTTGAGACCCCCTCCTCTTTACATCTGAGAAATGGATTTGTCGCACACTCAAGCTGCAGGGTTGTCGGGGGAGTGATCAGGGCCGTACCCTGCTTCCCGGCAATCGCATCAAGTCTCTCTTTTATCGCCATATTGTCGGGTTCGATGAACTGGGCAAATTTGAGGTTCTGCGCCGTATATTCATGGCCAAAATAGATCTTTGTTTCCAGGGGTAGCATTTTGATTTTTACATTGAGAGAATCGTGCATTTCCCCCGGCGTTCCCTCAAATATTCGGCCACATCCTGCACCGAAAAGAGTGTCTCCGGTAAAGAGATGATTATTAAAAATGTAACAGACAGATCCACTCGTATGGCCCGGAGTAAAAAGAACCCTGCCGCCAATCTCCCCGATGCTGACCCTGCTCTTCTCCGTAAGAAGAGAATTCAATCCAGGGATTCTCTCCGCCTCTTCTTCAAATCCACAAACTGTAAGTCCGTCAAATTCGTCAACCAGCTCTTCCAGGCCGCCAATATGATCTGCATGGTGATGAGTGCAGTAAACTGCAGTTAAAGGGACTTTGTATTTTTCAAGCTCACGATAGACAGGATAGAACTCCGAGGGGTCTACAACAGCCGCCTCTCCTGTCTCTTCACAGATTATGAGATAAGCATAGTTGTCAAAAGAGCATGGGATAGTGATAACTTTCATATTCCTCCTTCCCGGCCGGAAACATGCCAGGCAATAAAAAAACAAGTGATTCTACAGGACACCTCAATTAATCATACACAAAAAAAACCCAATGCAACTTCATGTCAACTGAAAACTCAGCTGACATGAAATACATTGGGGGCAAGCAGGAAGAAATTTAAAGTTTTTAACCAACAAGTCTAGGATCTGCCACTTCCCTGACAATTGCCATGTCCGCGTCCCATCGGCCCTGATCCTCCCATTCCCTGCTGGCCGGACCCCTTGCCAAAACGTCCCATATACTTGTCAACACCTGCGGCTGCTGCCTTTTCTCTCATTGCTGCACGGAGATCAAAAAGTTCTCCCGCAATTTTTGCGGCCACAGCCGGATCAGCATTGGTACTGTTCAGCAGTGCGCGTTTCTCAGCACGCTTCATTACTATCTCTTTCCTGAGAGCCTGGTTATCATCCCTGAATTTAGCAATTTTATCCTGGGTTTCCTGGTCCAGTTGCTGGTACATCATACCACCCTGCATTTTCCCCTGATGGCCATATCCTCCACCGCCTTTTCCACATTGCGCTGAAGCTGTACCTGCTAAAGCCAGACCCGCTACCATAACCATTACTATTATTTTCTTTTTCATTTTATCACTCCAATTTGAATGTTTATCGAAAGAGTTTTTATTGCCTCTTTCAGTTACTACGTACAGTTTGATTTCTACTTCGAGCTTGGCGCCAGCTCGATAACCTCGTGTTGTAAAGATTAAAGCAACTGGTGTGCCAAAATAGAGAAATTATCATAACTGATTGTTTTTACAACTATTACATAAACCAAACAAAACCAACACTTCAAAAATTACGAGAGTGACCAGGTAAAAATTACCCACCCTCTTATTCCAACAGGTAAAAACTCCCCACTCCGTCATGTCACCCTTTTTTACTTATCCATCGAAACTGAGGTTTTTACGAACTTATTACTGTTTGTCGTTGCCATCCCGTTCAATATCCCGGTGAAAAATTGTGTGCTCTATGGACAATCCTTCAAGAAAATCCGCCAAAGCCTCGGTCATCGCAACGGATCGATGGCGGCCTCCGGTACAACCGATACCGATATGCAGGCTCTTTTTCCCTGCCGTACTGTTCTGCTCTACAAGAAACGCTGTCATTGGCTTGATGAGGGCAAGAAAGCCCCTGCCCTCATCGCTTTCAAGAACATATGCCGCCACCTTATCAACACGTCCTGTCTCCGGCCGTAATTCTTCTACCCAATATGGATTTGGAAGAAACCGGACATCCCAGATCACGTTCACATTGCCAGGGGCACCGTATTTAAACCCAAATGAAAATAATACAACCTCCAGCAATTCCTTCGATTTCATTGTTCTCTCCAGAAACTATTCAACAGCCCAATCAGTTTTTTCTGTGTCCTCAGTACCAAATTTGAGAATTCTCGGCACCACCGATTTACGATTTGAAACTCTATGATATATTACATCGGGGTAACCAAGGGCAATAACACTATATATTTCCTCACCATCTCCAATTTCCATTTTCCGTCTCATGTCAGGGGTACGCCGCATTGCCTCAACGACAAAGCCGATAAGACAGCTGCCAAGCCCCATCATATGTGCCGCCAGCAGAATATTCTGAGTCGCCAGAAGGGCATCTTCAGCCGGACAGCTTGCATCCTGCTGCGCAGTAACAAGAATTGCAGCAACAGCCCCGTGAAAAAGACTGTCTGTCCCCTCCCTTTCCCACTCCCGAAGAGATTCCTCCACTGAGTCGTAATATCTTCGGTAATATTTTCCAAGGCTGTCTCCGCCAAACAGCTTTACCAGCAACCGTAAAACTCCGTTTCGTGCCTGCCTGTTAAGCTTACGATAGTACGCCGCAGTCAAACCTCCAAGTACCAGGACATCTTCTCGTTCCGGCAAAATTGTAAAATTCCATGGTTGACTATTCGTCCCGGAAGGTGCAGTAGTTCCAATTTTTACGAGATCTTCCAGGAGTGCCAAAGGGACGGGGCTTGTCAGATATCTGCGACAGGATCTCCTTGAGCGCATCAACGCAACTATTTCCGCTACCTCCCCGGTTCCTGGCTGTACCACCCTCTCCATCTCGGTAAATGTGGAAAAAGCCATATTAGATGCCAGCCCGCTCACCACAACTGCATCGACAGGACATGCTGCCTGGCAATGGCCGCAGGCAAAGCAATCCTCCAGCATAAACTCGGCTTTATTATCTGCCAGTTGTATAGCCGTATATGGGCAGACATCTATGCAGATACCACATCCAGTGCATATTTCTTTATCAATAATTACTGCTGTCACTTATATTCTGCCTTAAAATTGTGTTTTTTGGACAACCTGCTGTCAACTTTCTACTACTCAACAACAACCAGCTGGTGTAAAACCTGACCCTGTTCCTTGCTATCAAAAAAATAATCTGCACTTATGCTTCAAACTAATCACTATTCCAAAATATGTATAAGCATTTCCGGCAATGGTTTAAAAAGAGCAGTTACCACGAGGTAGTCACAGTCTGCCTGCCGCTGGTACTCAGCATGTCCGCAGCCACACTGATGACATTTACCGACCGGGTCTTTCTGGCAAATTACAGTTTAAATGCAATATCCGCGGCTCTCCCTGCAGGCATTACCTCATATCTTTTTGTCGCCTTTTTCGGCGGCGTCGGCGGTTACGCCGGAGTGTTTATTGCCCAATACACCGGCAGGGGCCATCACCTGAAAGTGGGTCAGGTTCTCTGGCAGGGAATCTATTTCACCCTCGGTTCCGGGATATGTTTCTGGCTGCTCGCTCTCTTTGTAACTGAGCCTCTTTTCGCCCTCGCCGGACATCCACAGGATGTTCAGGAACTGGAACGAATCTATTTTTCCATACTCTGTAAAGGATCGGTTTTCAGTGTGGCGACAGTAACCCTTGCGACTTTTTTTACCGGACGTGGGCTCACCCGCCCAGTCATGCTCATCACTTTTCTGGGTGTTATAATAAATATCCCTCTTGACTATGCACTGATTTTTGGCTACGGAATCTTTCCGGAGCTTGGCATAAAGGGTGCGGCAATTGCAACAGTCAATGCGTGGGTAATCGAGGTAGTCTGCTTTTCTTTTTTGATCTTCACCCGCAAGAATGACCACCGTTTCGCGGTTTTTTCCAGATATCATTTTGACCGCAAAATATTCGCTGGCTTAATGCGATTTGGTGTTCCCGGATCACTCCAGTTCACTCTGGATATTTTAGCCTTCACACTCTTTGTTCTTATCGTCGGACGGATAGGTAAGCTCGAATTGGCCGCAACGAATATTGTAATCTCTATAAATTCTCTAGCCTTTATGCCTTCCATGGGGGTCTCGCAGGGAGTCAGCGTTCTTGTGGGCCAGGCACTGGGAAGAAAAAAACCAAAACAGGCCGCAGGCTATGTCCGGAGTGCTCTACAGCTGCTCGCAGCATACATCATATGTCTCGATCTGCTCTTCATCTTTGCCCCGGAATTTGTACTCGGCCCCTTTATCTCCGCTCAACATACCAGTGGTGACCAGGCAATCGTCCTTGAACTCTGCAGAAAACTTCTCCATATTATCGCAGCATATCTTCTTTTCGATGGTTTATATATGGTGTTCAGTGGTGCACTCAGAGGAGCCGGTGACACCCGCTTTATGATGAAAGCTATTGCACTGATTTCCATGAGTTGTTTTGTGCTGCCGGTATTAATAGGAGTCCAGTTTTTTCAGATGGGTGTCATTACAGCGTGGTTATGGGTGGTGTTGTTCATCGTCCTGCTCTTCTGTGTCTCATGCTGGCGATATAGAGTGGGGCTCTGGAAAAAAATGTTAGTAATAGAAAGTGAAGAAACTAGATGACCACAGCCCTTTTAAGATTCCGGACAAAAAAGAGGGCCATACACAGCATCATAAGAAGCGAGAAGAGAAACATCGGCCAGCCAAATTGAAAAAAAACCACACCCGGCAACACAGAGCCAAGAGTGCCTCCTGTATAATAGGAAGAGATATAAAAACCGTTTGCTATGGCCTTGTTTTCTTCTGCAAGCTTATTGGCAAACCCTGACAAAAGTGAATGGGCCATAAAAAGCCCGGTACAGAAGATAAACATACCAACAAACATAACCGCGTAGTGTTCAACCATAAAAATTAATGTTCCCAGGACAAAAATCACAATTCCTGCGCGTATGGCGTCCGGCTCGTTGCCAAAAAATCGGATTATGGATCGGCTGTTTAAAGAGACAAAAATCCCCATACTGTAGCCGAGGTAAAGCAGACCGATTCCAGATTCACCAGATGCCGGGTTCATCTGTTTTAATTCAAAGGGTAAAAAATTCATCAGCGCCGAAAAAACAAAAAATAGACAGAAAATCGCCGAATAAAGCCAGAAAAACTCTTTTGACCGCAGCAAACCGATAATCTCAACAAACGTTGGTTTTGCATATTTCATCTTGATATCTCTTGCCATATCCCGCAAAAAATAGGAGGTCAGCAACAGGAGAAAGCCAAGAAGAATAAAGAAAAACCTCCAGCCAAAGAGATCGGTAAAAAAAGCTGACAAAAATCGACCAAGAAAACCGCCCACGATTGTGGCGGCAATATAGCTGGCAATGGCATGCTGAACATTTTCCCTGCTGGATGTATATGATATATAACTCATCAAGGAGGTGAGAATTGCCGGAATCATCAATCCTTGAACGGCCCGGATAGCAAGGAGCAGCAGATAGTTATCAGCAATGGCAAAAAGCAACTCCAATATGCCAAGGCTAAAGAGAGCCCACCTGACCATAACCTTTGCTGAAAAAGACTCCAGTAAATAGCCGTAAAAGAGCGGCGCAAAGCCAAGAGGTGCCATCATCAGGGTTGTAAAAAGGATGGCCTGGAAGTTACTGAGTTGAAATTCGCTTTGAAATACAGGCTGAATAGGTTGTGCGGCGTACAATGAGCAAATGGTTATGCCGGTTGCAAAGTAAATTATTTTAATTGAGGGGGCGGCCATAGTTGCTCAAATAATTAAGATATCTTAAATATTGATAAACTCGTAAAAAGGTCATTTGGAGTTCCAGATGGCTAAGTCAAAAAGTTCGATATACGAGGCGTAGCGTTTTTCTCAGGCCCTCAACAATACATATGGTA
>DEIL01000325.1:0-10447 GCA_002352445.1 Desulfobulbaceae bacterium UBA2775 | reverse complement strand
TTTTTACGACGCCATCAAATATTAATCTTATACGAGTACCATCATCCACCACAAGTATGCCAGAAACAGCATATAACATTCAAGCACCAGGGAATACAGATGTCACAAACGCCGGGAGTGTTAATTCATAAAGATTACTTCAATGACCACCTGGTGGAAATCAGAGACAGTGGTGATTATCGCACTCTGTACTTTCCCACAGGTACAGTGCAGAGCAGAATATCGCTTTCCAACCCCCATCAGTTAGTTTTGCCATATACCAGATATATGCTTCTTGCACTGCTGATCCAACCGAAGCCGCAGAATATCCTGATCATTGGTATTGGCTCAGGCTCATTTGTTCGTTTTTTCCGCCACCACTTTCCCCGATGCCATATAGACGCTGTTGACTATTCCAAGCATATAATTAATATGGCGAGAGGCTATTTCCAACTGCCGGAAAACAGTAAGATAATCGTCCACTGTGACGATGGCTATCGATTTTTAAAAGATTACACAGATATTCCCTATGACATTATCCTTATCGATGCCTTCGACGATCAGGGGATGGCACCTACAATCTACTCAGATCAGTTCTTCCGGTTATGTGCAGACAATCTGAACCAAAATGGTGTGGTCAGTTGCAACATCTGGAGCAATGATAATACACAGCTTCAACAGATAAAAACTCTGCTTGCAACCCATTTTACAGACCAACTTTTCCTGCCGGTACCTGATCGGGGAAACAAGGTCGTTCTCTCCCTCCCGGGCCGGGTTCCCTGGCCAGATATCTGCCTGAAGGAAAAAGAGCTGCTAAAGCTAAGCAGACAGTTCGATCTCAACTTCAAGGAAATTGTCAGGGTAACGAGGCAGAATAATATGACACTTGCCAAAAGGATTGCATCACTTATGTCATAGGCCCTCAAAAAAAATGGCTGTAGCAAGTTGCTGTTACCTAAGGGTTAATACAACCCGCCATGACATGCCTGATTGTATGTATGTATTTGATATGATAGTTTATAACATAGAAGACGCCAGGAGCAGCGAATAGTTGAAAGATTGAACATGTAACGAATAATCTACACTGAGGATTGCTTATTATCCAGAAAGCCTGATTGTAAGCACAGGAACCTTGCATTCATCTACGACCCCTCTGGCAACAGATCCGAGCAACAATTTACTGATTTTGCCCTGCCCATGAGTACCCATGACAACTATATCAAAGTTGCCTTTATCGGCAGTAATGAGAATTTCTTCGGCGGGATCACCAGCCTTAACGATGATGTTCTTCAACTCAATTTGGCAATTAGGAAGATCCTTTAGCCTTTCCCCGCATAATCTTAGTATCTCTTCTTTTTTTGAATTTACAGCCTTTTTCCGTTCTTCATTAATAGATGGAGAAGACCGATCGGCTGCAAAACGAGTAATTTCTTTGAACAACTCGGGAATGACATGGATAATAGTGATGTCTGCATCGTACTTTTCAGCAAGGCTTCTGGTCCAGGTCATTGCTGATTGGGCAGTTTCAGATAAATCAGTCGCATAGAGTATTTTAGTTATTTGTGACATGCAATTCCCTCTCATCAGTGTAGAGATAAAAATAATCAGTTATTAACGTATCTTCTGTTCTATCTTGTCATATGCACAATAGAAAAGTAAGTATACTTCCTTTATTGTCAATATAATGAAGAAGAAGTCTTGATGGCGTCGACGGTTCTTCTCATTCCCGCGCAGGCGGGAGGTAAGCATAGACTCCGATCCAGAAGGTATTAAAATAACTAGAAGAGAGTCCCTTCCGCTTCTGGAGAAAGATATAGTGATAACAAATACACTTGGTGGGCCAAGGGATCTTCTGGGTTTTTTGAAGTTGATGATATCATCACAATGAAGGGCTGCGTCTCTAAAAAGAAACCAGAACATTCCGGGCAGCACCATCAAGTATTACAATACGGGGATGAAGAAGACAGGTTAGTATAAGTTCCTCTCGGCTCGCAAACGTGGACGTTGCTGTAAACGGCGCCTCTGCTCCAAACGTTCTTCAGGCATTGATGTGTGCTGCGACTTCTTACCAGCAAGCAAATCAGAAGTTTTGAAAAAACAGTACCAGTCATCTCGCTTGACAGGTTTACTTCCTTTACTGTACAAGCCCTTACCAAAAAAATCTACCGCGACAAAAGTCAGACGGCAAATGGAAACTAGGCCAACAGATGCGGAAAAGATTGTGATGGGTTCCATGATGTTTCCCCTTTTACTCTAAAAGTTAGATGATTTTTTTCATGAATAGATGGCATTAGTTCTGCGTTAGTAATTTAAGCGGGAGCAATTAAGATCATAGACCGGCACTTGTGGACGTTCCTGATTTGCACGAAGGCTCTCCTGGTCAGGCTTGGTGAGCACATAACGAATACCGACATCCTCGGCACTGAGTCGGGCGACAATCTCTTCCGGATCAGCAATTTCCATGATGTGTTTTATGTTCACACCTTGAGATTCGGCCTGCAGGGTAAAATTTGCCGCACTTAGACGTGCCCTCTCCTGGAAACGGCTGCTTTCCCGCACCCTCCGCTCACCGGAGAATTGCAGGGGGCTGTCGGTGACATCCAGGGCAATGATTTCACAATCGAGACGCTGGGCCATTTTCAGGGCATAATCCGTAACCTGAGACAGGTAGTCACCATCCTGTACCACGAGTATTTTAGTGGTGGCGTTTTTTTGTGCCAGCATCTGTTCAAGAGCGTTGGCCGCTGCTGTTTGGTTTCCTGCAGCCATTTCACCCATACCAATATTTTTTTTCTTTATTTTGGTTACGTTGACTTTCTCATTCTTTTTCCTTCCTAAGCTTATCCAATCAATAAATCCCATGGCATTCTCCTTCTTAATTACGTTATGAGTTCTGGTGCAGAAAATAGCTTGTTAGCTTCATACTTTAAAATTGCATAGACCATGCCACACAGCGATTATAAATATAAAAGGTATCTTTTCAGCTAGTTAAGCTATTCTTGTGCTAGTACGGAGGGAATAATGACAGATGATCGATCCAGCTGGTGTTGCGTGTTGTAACGATCAGAAAGGAGCACCCAACAAAAGAGAGTTGTAACCGATGATCTTTACATAGTTTACTTATTGGAATTACACTGTTTTTAATATTTAAATGTCTTGATGATCAAACAACGTTACACAATGAAACTATGTAACAATATTCAACGAAAGAGGGCTGTGGATTTGAAAGGGAGCTACGGTACAGATTGATTGCCGAATAGAAATCAAGCAGAATCGCATAACAGATGACCAATTGCCTCCTGGAGCTGATCCACCAGAATGATTTCGATATTCTCTGTGACATCGTCCGGTAATGATTTAATATCCTCTTCGTTCAATCGGGGCAGTACCACCTTTCGGCATCCAGATCTTGTGGCAGCAAGGAGTTTCTCACGGATACCACCCACACCCAGGATATTGCTGCTGAGAGTCATCTCGCCGGTGACGGAGACATCACGCCGAATCGGGCGGTTGGTGAGCAGGGATATCAGGGCCAGAGCTATGGCCAATCCGGCAGAAGGCCCATCTTTAGATACAGCGCCGGCCGGTAGATGGATATGAATATCGGAATGATCATAGAAATCCTCTGCAATGCCAAGAGATGCAGCATTGCTTCTGATAAAACTCAAAGCAATTTGTGCGGACTCACGCAACACCTCTCCCAGTGATCCTGTTAAAATCAGGTTGGTGCTGCCTGGCATCTGCAAAGCTTCTATAAACATAATTTCTCCGCCAAAGCGGGTCCAGACAAGGCTGGTAACCACACCGATCTGGTCATTACCCTCGGTTGCCTCCTGTCTATATTTACGGGGGCCGAGATAGGTGACGAGCAGATTTTCATCAATTACCACAGATTCCGTGGTTTTCTCTTTTTCTTTTACACTTTGCAGTGCAAGTTTACGGCAGAGAGTTCCAATCTCCCGGTTCAATCCGCGTACACCTGATTCTCTTGTATAACCAGTGATAAGATGGTCAATGGTCTGCTCTGAAATCCTCGGTAACTTGCCGGTCAGACCGTTATCGGCAAATTGGCGGGGGAGTAATTTTTTTTGTGCTATGACCCGTTTTTCCTGCAATGTATAACTGGAGAATTCGATGATCTCCAGCCGGTCAAGCAGTGGGCCGGATAGTCGATCCAAGTCATTGGCGGTGGCTATGAACATAACTGCGGAGAGATCGAAAGGAATCTCAAGATAATGGTCAATGAATTTGGAATTCTGCTCCGGATCGAGAACTTCCAGAAGTACTGAGGCGGGATCTCCACGGAAATCCTGACCCACCTTATCAATCTCATCGAGAAGCATACAGGCATTGATTGCTCCAGCCCGTTTAATCTCATTTATGATGCGTCCGGGCATGGCACCGGCATAAGTACGACGATGACCGCGAATCTCAGCTTCGTCCCGTAAACCGCCCATGGAAAGCCGCACAAATTTTCGTCCAAGAGAAGCTGCTACCGCACGGGCGATAGAGGTCTTGCCGGTGCCGGGAGGACCGCTGAAACAGAGAACCGGGCCGTCCGATACCTGCAGCTTTACCTGCCTGGCTAGAATATCCTCTACCGTATGCTTCAGTTCATCAAGCTGCACCGGTTTGGCAAGATAGTGGGTAGCTCCTTTCCGCATGGCATCTACCGCAGTAGACGTTGTGGCATAACCGGTAACCATTATAATATCAGTATCAGGGCAGGACTTTGCTACTTTTTCGATGAGAGTGAGACCATCCATCTGGTCCATCTTCAAATCGGTTATTATCAGATCAAAAGGTTGCATCGTTTCTATCTTCTGCAGGGCTTCAACACCATTATTTGCCCCTTCAACAATATAATCCAGGCCGGCAAAATAATGCATCAGATTAGTGCGGGCTATATCCTCATCATCAACGATGAGAATACGGTACTTCTGTTTGCTCCTCAACGTTTTAACGGCAAGATATTCAAGTACTCTGGTTTTGACACTTTGCAGTCCGTAATGGTGTTGGTTTAAAATGGATTCAGCCCGGGAGAGATCGAGATTGTCCCTGGTTTCGACAAACCATGGCAAGGAGAGCAGGGTCTCGATATAATTAATACCGATCGAAAATTCCGCAGCTATCGGATCAATCTTGCCAAGTCTGTCAAGCTCTGACTCCACCTGGCTGGCCACCTGTTCGGGCAGGTCAGTTTTCTGGGCTTTCAGCTTCAGGTCACTGAGATGTCGATTAGAGATGGGATCACTGTCAAAGGAGATATTCCCTTTCTCTTTTTTCTTGTTGAAAAGATTCATTGTACATCCGGGGGTCAGGTTTAAAAAAATCGGTTGTTATCAGGGTTCTTTGTCAATTTCAAATCCCGTAGAAGATAGAAATAGCCGCCATCATCACCACCAGGTAGAGAATAGTCATACCACTGCCAGCCCGGAAATAATCTAAAGTTTTATAGCCTCCCGGCCGCATTATCAGGGCGTTTACCTGGTGGGTTGGCAATATGAAGGTATTGGAGCAGGCGACACCCACCACCAAGGCGGCAATACGAGGATCGGCACCGGCTGTACCCGCCATATTCATTGCCAGAGGAACCATGAGTACTGTAGCGCCGACATTGGAGGCTACCAGGGTGAAAAACGAGGTGAGAATGGCGATAACTGTAAGCAGGATCAGCGGTGATACGGTTCCTATCGTACCCATAATGGTCTCGGCTATCAGTTTAGCCGCCCCTGTTTTTTCAAAAGCGATACCTAAGGGAATTAAACCACCAAGGAGAAAAACAGTCATCCAGTCTACAGACTCATACGCCTCGTCAATGGAAAGCACATTACTCAAAACCATGGCCATTGCACCGGAGAGCAGAGCAATGGAGAGTTGAACATGGAAGCCAAGAATCATGGTCAAAGCCAGCAGGAGACTGCCGACTGCAAACTTCATCTTATCACTACGTATAATTTCACCCTGAACGTCCTCAGTAAAAACCAAACCTTGTTTTTCTTTGAGGTAGTGAAACTTTTCCCAGGGGCCTTGGAGCAACAGAGCATCTCCCGGCTGCAGAATCATGGTAGAAATACCTCCGACAAAGGTCTTATTGCCGCGAAAGATGGCCAGCGGATTGACACCATTTTTCTTGCGGAATGAAAAGGTCTGCAGGGTCGAACCAACCAGTTCGGAGCGTGGTGTAATAATGGTCTCCATGATACCTGCATTATTTGGAGAGAGACTTTCAGCAAAGATTTCAAGATCCTCTTTGATCTGCCAGCCGAACGACCGAACCATCTTTACAACCAGTTCGGGCGGCCCTTCAACCGCAAGAGTATCGCCACCGGAAATAGTTTCGGTCAAATCTGGAGAAAAATTCGTAGTACTGCCTTTTGAAGCAATAGCCACCACACTTGTAAAAAACATGGGTCGAATGTCGCACTCATCCAGGGTCTTTGGGCCGTCAAAGGAGTCCGGCACCTGGATTTCAAAAAGGTTGCCGATATCCTGATAAGTTTGTTCAAGATTGGTCGACATTGGACCGGAGCTCCCCTCCTGGCCATCACCTGCAGGCAGAATGAAACGACCCAAAACGATGAAATAGATAAGAGCAGCAATAATTAAAGCTATACCCACTGGAGTAACGGCAAAGAGGCCAAAAGGTTCAATATTCGGATCGGAGATCTTCATCACGTCATTGAGCAGGATGAGGGGGCTGGAACCGATGAGGGTAATGCAGCCACCAATAATGGCACAGAACCCCATGGGCATAAGAATACGGGAAACAGGGATATTGGTCTGTCGACAGATACGTTTTGCCGCAGGCATAAACAGGGCAGCTGCACCAATATTTTGCATAAAGCTGGAAATAAAAGCCACCGTGCCCGAGATGAGCACCATGATACGACTCTCACTTTTCCCTGCAAACTTCAGAAGTACTCTGGCCAGGGAGTTCATGGCACCTGTCTTATCCAGTCCGGCACCGATAATAATTACAGCAATAATCGACACTACCGCGTTACTTGACAGACCGCTTATAGCCTCTTTGGGAGTCACCAGACCAAGTAAGGGAAGGATGATCATCATGAGGATGCCGACAACGTCGACACGCACCCACTCAAAAATAAAGAGCAAAATGGCTAAAAACAGCACCCCCATAACCAGCGTAATTGATAGAGTCATTTTTCTCCTCGTTGTTAAATGGTTAAAAAATATTATTTTCTCGTTTCATGTTTCAACGAAAATTGTAGAGGGATATAGGACTTTGTGTGACCTCTTTGCAACCGTTATGCCAGCTACCTGGACAGAAAAATATTCAGATAGTTAAGAAAACACTGAAATAATCGATTGTTTCAATATGTAACAGGATTGCAGAGATTCATGGGGTGAGAATGAAGTGAGACAAGATAGAATTTTCCTTGCTTATCAATGCTATAAATCGATATAAATCCACAATTGTTGCATTTTGTAATGTTGCAGACAGCAACATTCGTTGCGTATTGCAACATTGCTTTGCTTAAAGACGAAAGAGAAGTTATTCTCTTAAAAATCCTTACCACAGGTTATGCTTTTCAATCTCACTGGGAAATCAATAGAAACATGTCCTGCTGATTGAGATCAAGAAAGCAGGCCTTACTTTTTATGGTCTGGAAATTGCAAATGAAGAAAAAGGCAACTTGAACAACGATAAATTTTGATTGCTTTTAAAAGAACTCGACTATGATTCATCTGAATATACGTCAAAAAATGATTTTGTGGCTTTTGCTTTACCTCACCTTCTATGCTGTTTATGGCAGTATTTTCCTCTATGATTTCAATGTGTTTGAAGAAGATATTTCCCATCTTACGCACGCCGGGAAACTCAACAATCTCTGCCTTGAGATCAGACGTTATGAAAAAAATTTTATCATACGTCACGATGAAGACGATTTTCTACTCGTTATTGAATATGTATATGAAGCTCAGCAATATATATCCGACCTGACAAATGATTCAACATTAATTGCCCATCCTCAGCACCTGGATGAGCTGAAAAAAAACCTCTTGGAGTATGCTAAAACGTTTCATGCTTTTAAAGCTAAATGTATACCGAAAACCAGTGATTTCGAATGCTCTCCACCGGTAACTTTACGGCATATTGGCCATGAATTGGTGCGTATTACTGATAGACTTGTCCAATATGAGCAGAAGAAAATGACAGATTTTGTTAGCCGTTTTAAGGTATTACTGTTTCAATCTATTGCCCTTTTCATCCTCCTTACTATTGCTGCGCTGGCCCTTCTTTACGGCACAATCATTATCCCGTTGAAATCTATTGAAACGGCAGCGAAAGCCATCGCTTCAGGCACTTTTCGCAAGTTGCAGCTGCCCCCAAAGCATGATGAAGTTAGCTCGGTGCTGCACACCTTTAACAACATGGTTACAGAGCTGGAAGAAAATCAGGAGCAACTTTTCCAGGCCCAGAAGCTCTCCTCCATCGGCACCCTGGCCTCCGGCACTGCTCACCAGATTAACAACCCGCTCAACAATATTGCCACCTCCTGCCAGCTAGCCCTGGCTGAAACCGATATCGAACAATCACCTTTCACGGTACAGATGCTGAAAACCATTGATCAGGAAACCCAGCGAGCCGGTGCAATTGTCAGGGAGCTGCTGGAGTTTTCCAGAGCCCAGACTTTTTCGATGCAGGAAATTCAATTAAAGGCAGTGGTGGATAAAGTCATGCATCTTGTTGCCAGTGAGATTCCTGCCGGTATCACTGTTGAAAAAACTATACCAGAGAATTTTATACTGAATCTCGATGTTCAGAAAATGGTCGAAGCAATACTTAACTTGCTCATCAACGGTATGCAGGCAATTGAAACTCCCCCGGGGAGTGTTACCATCACAGCTGTGGCTAAAGACAATCAGGCAGTTATCACCGTAAAAGACACCGGCACCGGCATCAAAACGGAGAATTTGCCGAAAGTGTTCGACCCATTCTTCACCACCAAAAAAGAAGGCCTAGGTACCGGTCTTGGCCTGGCAGTAGTTTACGGCATTATTCAGAAACATGATGGCACAATCCATGTGAAATCAGAGGAAGGCAGAGGTACCCGGTTTATTATCACTCTCCCATTTCCCCATAAAACCCCGGGAATTGTGGGGTAAGCCGCCTTAGGAGGAAAATGTCAAGAGAAGCTACAATCAGCATTTTGCTGGTAGATGATGAAATTATTAATTTACAGAATGTCAGTCATTTCCTGAGCAAAAAGGGGTATCAGGTAACGACAGCTGCGAATGGGAGTGAGGCCATTTCTCTTCTCAATCTTACGGCTTTTGATCTGGTTATTACCGATCTCAAGATGCCGGATGTAGACGGTGTCCAGGTAATGACAAGTGCCAAACAGATTCACCCTGAAATAGAGGTGATCATCGTCACCGGCTATGCCACAATTAATTCGGCAGTAAAAGCCATGTCCCGGGGCGCCTTTTATTATATGGCCAAGCCGATCAAGTTGAAAGAGCTTCAGGATCTTATTATCAAAGCAACAGAGAAAACTGTATTACGCCGCGAAGTCAGCTTCCTGAAACAGAGAATCAAAGCGCAGCAAGGGGTAACACAATTCATTGGCCACAACAAGAAAATCCTGGAATTAAAAGATGCCATCGCCCACTTTGCCCAGCTGGATTGTAATATACTCATTACCGGAGAAACCGGTACCGGCAAAGAACTTGTCGCCCGTACTATTTATGAACTCAGTCCTCGTGCCACCAAACGCTTTTTGCCAATCAACTGTGGAGCCATGACTGAAGAACTCGTGCTCAGTGAACTCTTTGGCCATACCAAGGATGCTTTTACCGGTGCAGGGAAAATGCGTCAAGGTTTACTGGAATCAGCTTCCGGCGGTGTAATCCTTCTGGATGAAATAGGTGACATGCCGATGACCATGCAGGTTAAGCTCCTACGGGTACTACAGGAGAAAAAAATTATCAGAGTGGGCGACACTAAGGAGATCCCGATAGATGTGCGCATTCTCGCCGCCACCAATCGTGATCTTAAAAAAGATGTGGAGGAGGGACTGTTCCGTCAAGATCTTTACTATCGCCTCAACGTGGTAACCTTGCACGTCCCGCCCCTGCGTCAACGCAGGGATGACATCCCCCTGTTGGCCAACTATTTTCTCGCCAAATTTTCAAGCGAGGATGACCAAACTCGCACTGTTAGCCCTGAGGCTCTCAAGTGCCTGGAGGAGTATGACTTTCCCGGCAATGCAAGAGAGTTGGAAAATATTATCGAACGGTCGTTGGCTCTCTCTGGCGATGGAGATGTTCAGGTATGTCACCTGCCGGCTGAGTTGCATGCTTACGACGATCATATGATCAGTCAGCCCCTTGCCCCTGCAAAGCATATGGATACCGCAAAGAGTCTGGAGGAGAACGAGCGGGAATATATTATAGCTGTGCTCAAAAGCGTGAGCGGCAACAAAACCAAAGCCGCCAA
>DEIL01000127.1 GCA_002352445.1 Desulfobulbaceae bacterium UBA2775 | reverse complement strand
TTAGGAAGAAAAAAAGAGTTTATCCCTCCGGTCACTGTTCACGAAACAAATGCCAAATCTGCAATAGAGAAGCTCTGGTTTCTGGCTTTGGCCTATTTTCTTGAAGGATTTGGCTATATTGTTTCAGCTACGTTTATCGTTGCTATCATAGCTGTAACTCCCGGATTGGAAAGTTTTGCTCCCTATAGCTGGGTTGCTGTTGGAGTTGCCGCTGCACTGTCAACGGTATTCTGGCCCTCTGTCGCTCGACGTACAAGTTACAAGAATGCCCTGGTATGGGCTTATGTTATCCAGGCGGCAGGTATCGCTGTCAGTATCTATGCTGATACTGTGGTTGAAGTTTTTTTTGCTGCAATAGCTTTCGGTGGAACCTTTTTAGGCATTGTTGCTTTGACTTTAGCAGAGGGAACACGGCGCACGGAAGGGAAGGGAAAAGCCGCCGCTATCCTCACTGCATGCTTTGGTACTGGGCAGGTCCTGGGACCTATTGTTGCTGGAGTCCTGGCAGACTCTAAAGCTGGTTTTACTGTGCCGTTGTTTATTGCTGCGACCAGTGTTGGGCTAGGTGCTATTTGCACCATTTTCGACATTGAATTTAAAAAATGACAAAATTTTTCAGGTGATATGGTCTAGATAAAATTAAAAGAACATGGCATCTTACTGACTAGTTATCATCTTCTGATCAACCAAGCTTTTTTAGCCTGCTGTTTTATTGTCTGAAGGTTCTGTATGCAAAGCCCCTCTTTACGTACTGCTTTGATCTTTCCCTACGTTGCTCTGGTCATCATTCTTGCTGTTGCCATTGGGGCTCTTTCTTACTTTGCTGGCAGTCGGGCAGTATTAACTGTCTCCGAGCACCTGCTGCAGGAAACTGTCAGCCGTATTGGCCAAGCGATTGATCGGCATGTGGTCGGTTCAGTTGCTACGTTGGAAGCCGCGTTTCCTAACGGTATGCTGGCACCAGAGACGATTGAGGCCGATATTGATGATATCCGTACCCGTTTCTGGATTGCAACATCGCTGCATATTGATCCTAACAACTATGTCTATTATGGTAATCTTGAGGGGCAAGCTATTGGTCTCTATCGGCACTCCTATGAACAGGGTGAACTGCGTCTGAAATATCGAGCCGCTGAACATCGTAAACGCTACCGGATCGACGGCATCAACGGTGCACCACAATTTGAATCGACAGAGGAGACTCTTTTTGATCCCCGCCAGCGGCCCTGGTTTCAGGCGGCACAATCCACTAACCGAGATATCTGGACAGCGGTTTACATTGACTTTGCAACTCAGGATTTGGTCGCCACTCGGGCTCGGCGCGTGCTAGATCAATATGGAGAACTGCAGGGGGTTGTCGCAACAGACATGCCCTTGCGAGCGCTAAATGATTTTATTGGCAATCTTGATATTTCAGCAAACGGGCAGGCTTTTATTCTTGAGCCTAACGGGCTGCTGATCGCCTCATCCCGCAGCCCCAACGTTAAGCGGACTGCTGACGGTCACAATGTCAGGATCAATGCAGCAGACAGTGGATACCCTCTGCTAACAGAGATTTATCAGCAAATTCAGCCTGATCTGTCTCAGTCGTTGGAAAGCAATAAGCCCAGAACATTTATTTTTACAGACAGCCAGGGCGATAAAATCCATGTTGCTTTTGCCATGTTTCAAGATAGTGCCGGGTTACAATGGGTCAATATTGTCGCTCTACCTGATCGTGACTTTACGGGTGGAATCAGTTCTAACGTCATACGTACGATTATTCTTGGCGTGTTGGCTACAGTCGTCGTTGTTCTTATCGGTCTGCGAATTCTTAACTGGGTGACAGCCGATCTGAAACAGCTTTCACTTGCAGTCAACCAGATTGGCAGCGGTTTTCCGGAAGAACCTCTCCATATCCGTCGTAATGACGAAATCGGTACTTTAGCTAAAAGTTTTCAAGCGATGCAACACCGTTTGCAGACAGATCACTTGACCGGGTTACCAAACCGCTATGCTTTTGAGCAGGGTCTCAATGCCGTTATCCGACAATATCCACAGGTCGGCCAACCTTTAGCCGTCATGTTTGTCGATATAAACGATTTTAAAATAATCAACGACCGCTTCGGGCATGATGTTGGTGACCAGGCTCTGATAGAATTTGCCTTGCGCCTGCGAACCCACGTCCGTCAGTGTGATTTAGTCGCTCGCTATGCTGGAGATGAGTTTGTTGTGATTATGGAAAATATCCACTCTAGCGAAGACCTTGCCATGCTCAGGAAGAACATCGAAACAGCTCTCTCCACTCCCCTGCAAGCAACCGGGTCGGATACCATTTACTTCGGGGCAGCTATTGGCGTGGCCCATTTCCCGGAGGATGCTGACAATGCCAAGGATTTGCTGATTATTGCTGATCGCAATATGTACATCCACAAGGCTGCACTTAAAGAGACCGCTGTCGGTTGATAGGGTTATTTCGTAAACGTAAAATTTGTGCCGGATAGATATCAACTAGAATTAAGGCATAGGGTTGCTTGAGAGATGGGTTCATTTTTCTATTTCCCACTCAAAATAACAAACCGAATGGCCTTCAATATTTGAAGGTATGTCTTTTATATAATTTACTCCTAATTTTTCATAGAATCGCTTTGAATTCGGGGCAGCCAATATTTTTATTTCCGACCACCCTTTTTTACTGCATCCTTCAGCATATGAGCCATGAGTTTGGCACCGTAGCCATGTCCAATATATTCAGGTTTGATAAATATGTACCAGCCAAAGACCTTTTTCCATTTTAAATTGAGGTAAATCCAGATCGTCGCTCAGAAGTACTATGGATAATATCCAATGATTGTTTCTTGAACTTCGATAATGATGACATGGTTCTTTGAAATATACTCTTCTGTAATTGTTAACTCTTCATTCCAAATATCAAAATAGCTTTCGGGGTAACCCCCAAAAGCCTTTTGATGTAAAGGAAACGTCAGTTAAGGTTTTGCTGCCGTCAATAGTTGCTGGGCGTATCATGATTGAGTTACCCATTATTTGAGCAGGTGATACCGTGCTTCAAGATCATCCAGCAGTAGAATCTGGCTGATATTTACTAAACTGTCCCACTTAGTGCCCAAAAGTCTCTTTTAAACCCTTGACAAAAATTGCGGTCTCTTCATCCGTAAATCGTGCCTCTGGGTGAGGAAGCAGATATTTTGCCGGGGGCATTTCACCCATCTCTACTTGTTTTGCTATCCATCCCCCCATATTGTTGTCGGGACTCCATTCAGAAACGTTAAAATGTTCGCG
>DEIL01000303.1:18160-22209 GCA_002352445.1 Desulfobulbaceae bacterium UBA2775 | reverse complement strand
AACGCTGCCGTCCACAGAGATATTCTCTCCTTTGAAAAAGGATACCAGACCCTGATCGGAGAAAGGGGAATCAAACTTTCGGGAGGACAGCGACAACGGCTGGCTCTTGCAAGGGCGCTGCTTTGCGACAGACAGGTACTCCTTATAGACGATGGACTCTCGGCAGTTGATGTGGAAACAGAACAGGAGGTTTTTACCGGCCTTAAGCGCTATTTTAAAAACAAAGTGGTCATCATCATTTCCAATCGAACCAAACTCCTGTCGATGACCGATCGTATCATCGTTCTTGCAAACGGGCAGGTGGAAAATATAGGCAGCCATGAACGGCTTCTGGGTGAAAATGCGCTGTATAGTTCAATGTATAAAAAACAGATGCGATCCCAATCCGATGGGGAGCTCAGGGTAACATGATGAATTTCGGCTACCAAGAAGAAGGACCGCCCCGTTCCGTCGGCGACATCCATCTCTGGCGTAGAATCAGTACATTCTGCATGCCTTACCGTACCCTCCTCGCCTTTGCCCTCTTTCTTTCCTTACTGGTGACCGGGACAACACTCTCCCTTCCCTACCTGATGCAAAACGGCATCGACAATTATATTACCAACCAACTCCTCTCTTCAGAACTGCGACTCTCCGGACTTGGACGAACAGCAATCTGGTATGGCAGCTTTATAGTTCTGCTTTTTCTGGCATCATTCAGCCAGATATTGACTCTGGAATGGATAGGCCAGTCTATAATGCACACTATACGGCAAAAACTGTTCCTGCATCTTCTTGAACTTGATATGGAGTTTTTTAACACTCATCCCACGGGAAAACTTGTAACCAGATTAACAAATGATATCCAAAACATGCATGAAATGTTCACCTCGGTTATCGTTACTCTCTTTAACGATTTTCTCCGGCTGATCGGCATACTGGCACTGCTGTTCTGGATAAACCCGGAACTGGCGACAACCATGACTCTATTTGTGCCGATTGCATTGATCACCACCGTCTTCTTTGCCCGTCTGGCAAGAGAACGTTTCAGAGCAATCCGCACCCAGCTGGCAAAACTCAACAGCTTTTTAGCAGAAGCCATCGCCGGAATCAGTATCCTGCAGCTCTTTGGCAGGGAGGAGTCGAGCAAAACAGCCTTTAATCAATTGAGTGAAGGTTACCTGCAGCGGACTCTGCAGCAGATTAAGCTGTTTGGCACCTTTATGCCTCTTACTGAATTCATGAGTTCAGCCGCTATTGCTCTTATCATCTGGCATGGCGGTGGTGAAGTCATTCAGAAAAGACTTACTCTTGGAGAATTTGTTGCATTCCTCTCCTATATGCGGCTCTTCTTCCAGCCACTTCGTGAACTTTCTCAAAAATACTCAATCGTCCAATCGGCAATGGCTTCAGCAGAGCGTATTTTTCAACTGCTCGATACAGAGAACAGGATTTCCCAACCGGCCAATCCTGTCAAGATTCAGAAATTCAAAGGTGAACTGCAGTTTACCAATGTCTCCTTTAATTATGGAAACAATACGCCGGTTCTGAACAATGTTTCGCTCACTCTGCCCGCCGGTCAAACCATGGCACTGGTCGGCACTACCGGATCTGGCAAGACTACACTGGTCAACTTACTGCTGCGATTCTATGACCCCCAAGAGGGTAAGATCACACTTGACGGCACAAATATAGCTGATCTGGATCTGAAAGAATTACGAACCATTATCGGTGTCATTCACCAGGATGTTTTCATCCTGCAGGATAGTCTTTTGGCCAATATCGTCCTGGACACTGGCTGTTCTCGACAAACAGTGGGGGAAATTCTACAGCGTACGGGAATGGCCCGTTTTGTCAACAGACTTCCCGGGGGACTTGACACCCTGATAGGAGAGGGGGGCCAGGAATTGTCCACCGGGGAGAAACAGTTGCTTGCTTTTGCCAGAGTGCTCTGCAGGGCTCCCGAAATCCTGATTCTGGATGAAGCTACTGCCGCCATAGATACAGAGTCTGAAAATATCCTTGAGGAAGCCATTGCAGACAGTTTCAAAGGACGAACCTCTCTGATCATTGCCCACAGGCTTTCAACAATTAGACGCGCTGATCAAATTATAGTCATGAGTCACGGAAAAATTGTTGAACAAGGCAGCCATGATCAGCTGCTACGGAACAATGGTCATTATGCAAAACTGGTGGCAATAGATCTGAAAAATAGCCAGCATCTGGAATAGAGAGTGTATCGCCACTGTTCAACTGGTAAAGTATGATGGCGTCGTAAAAAGCCCGATCTCCTGCGTTGAAGGTTTTTGACAGACACTTGGTATACCACATGTATAACCAAGTACCTGTCAAAAACACTACGCCTCGAAGTCTACGCTTACCTGTATATCGAACTTTTTAACTTAGCCATCTATAACTTTGAATGACATTTTTACGAGACCATCAAGTATCGAACTATGAGAGAATCAAAAACTGAAGTCAGCAGCCAGGAGCTCAAAAAGGTAATAGCCGATTTCCTTGATCTGGGCCATGTTGAAAACATTGTCGCAATGTTTCGTCGTGACCCACACTACTACGAATGGACAGGAGATCTCCTGCGGGATGAACGCTTCAGCGTACGCCTTGGCCTCTCAGTTCTTTTTGAGGAACTTGTAGAAATCCAGCCGGATAAGCTCCCCCTGGCCATTCCTTCTCTTGTGGAAGTACTTAATTCTGAAGAATCTCTCTTTCGCGGGGAAGCGGTTTCCCTCCTTGGAATAATAGGTACTGATGCAGCATTATCCCATGTGCGGAAGCTCCTGCACGATGGCAGCCCCCAAGTACGAGAAATTGTCGAACTTGTACTGGAGGAACAATCGTGAAAAAGAACAGCCACTCCCCGGTTCCTCCTTTTCTGCGGATTCCATGGTGGCTCTGTGTATTGCTGGCAATTTTTTCATACTGCATCTTAAAATATTTTGCTCCTCAACTGCAGCTGACTAATGAGACTTTGCAGAGTCTGGCAATGGCCGCACCTGGGATTGCTCCGATTGCTGCCACACTCTTCCTTCTCCTGGCAGCCATAAGACTCTATGATTTTGACGGGGATGAAATTGATACAGATAGCAAAGAAAAATAGTTGGCCAGGTGATAAAATTGTCAGAACAGAGTATATGAGATGGACATTTAATTTCATGAATGTCCGGGCCAGGAGTCAAAGAGAAATGACTGGATCGAAGTCTGCGCTTATCTCCAGCCTGCGCGGGAATGACAAAGCTGGGGATTTTTTTTTACCATACAATCAAGAGTAACTAGATCATGAAAAACAGAGAAGATCTGGCCGCCAGGGTACAGGCCATCATCGCAATGGGTGAGAAGGTTCTCGCCACGGAAAGCAAAGGGTTTCAACAGCAGACCTTTGTAAATGAACAGCAATTCCATGATTTCAGGATTTCAGGGCTCTCCTTTCTGAGCCGGGTTTTCGGTGACAACAGTCAATATTATCTACGTTTTAAATCAGAAGTAACCAGCCCCGGAACCAGTCGAACTAAACGGGGGCTTGGTATTCTTTCCGCCGCCACGACAGAGCTGCAAAACAATTGGGTCGAAACCACAAGAGGTGCAATTACTACAGAGATACTGACTGAATTTATGGCTATGGCAAAGATCCATATGGAGGAAGGCAATCTGCAAAGTGGAATCATACTGATCGGTGCGGTCATTGAAAAGCATCTGCAAAATCTTTGCCTCGCCGGCAACATCAGCATCTCCAATCAACAATCGGGATCGACAGCAGCTAAAAAACCGCTCCAACTCACCGGAGAAGCATATAAGAAAAAACTCTACGACAGACAGCAGCACAAAAGGATCATCACCTGGCTTGAGCTGTGCAGCAGTGCATCCCAGAATACCATGAGTAATATTTCAGTTGAACAGGTTGAAGATATGCATGCCCACGTTAGCAGGTTTCTGGCGGACACTCCCTACTAACACCCATGAAATGAATTTCACAACGAAACATGAAAGTAATGTACCCGGGATTCAGAAGAGTGTTGCCAAACGTCCTCGCAGACTGTGGATCGGAGTCTCGC
>DEIL01000303.1:0-18140 GCA_002352445.1 Desulfobulbaceae bacterium UBA2775 | reverse complement strand
TGTTGTGTCAACACTCCTCTGAATCCCTTTTTCTTCCAGACAGCACATGACTTACATATAAAGGGGCTGTCCGGGATCACCACAAAACCCATGAACCTGTCAGCAGAACATAGACTGCCAGAACCAGATTGCTGGTACCATGGGCCACTATACAGAGCCATAAATCTTTTTTCCAGTACAGTAAAAGATTGAGCAGGATACAGTAGATTGCCGCAGCAAACCATTCAGGATGAGCCAGAGTAAAAAGCATCACGATCCACAAAAAGGATCGAAGAGTATAGACACCTATCGGCTGCTCCTCCCAATCTGCAGAGATCACCCATCGTAAAAGAAACCCCCGCCAGAAAAGTTCCTCAACCACGGGTACAAGCAGAGCAAGCCCCAGAAGGCGAACCAAAATAAACAGCCATCTGAAAAATGGGCTGCCAATTTCTTCAAAGGGGTTAAACCCCAATCGAGGGTCAGGCTGCAGCCAGGCTGGAAGAATTGAAAAAACAGCTTCGTCTAAATGGGAATTGGCGAGCAGTATCCAGACAAGTATGCCAATAAAACCTACAATAATCCCTGGTACTACATTTATATGTGGTCTAAATAAGTATCTGCCGCTGAGAAGATAAATGGTCGCCCCACTCACCATGATTACCGTGGCAATATAGAGCCACGGGTAGAATTCACTATAATGGGCAGCAACCTGGCTGAAGAGAAGATAAAGGGCAAAGGGAACAATATAAGGGATCATGCCCCATTTTCCTGTACTAAAAGCCATACTCCCCCTTTGAGTACCTTTGAAATTGATGGTGTCGTTAAGAGCTTCCGAGGTTCTTCTGTCCCATCAGGGGCACTAACCCGACAAGTCGGAAAACTTTTTAGTTACGCTGGATAAGTGCCTTGATGCAGGTATTAACCACTTGAGTTAAATAGCACTTTAGATTTCTTGTTTTTTATTACAGCTTTTATGGCGTAAGGCACTAAAAAGGCTGTCCAAACATCACCCAGCCGGCAGAACCTTCCTCTGAGACAGCATAATCAAACCGAACCACTGCACCTGCCATCATTGCCCGGAAGCCAAACCCGACATCTCCCTTCCAGTCGGAGAACAGGTCGGAGTATTCATCAGCCACACGTCCCCCTTCAACAAACGCAACAAGCTGCATCCAGTCCATTTTCAGCCATCTCAGCCAGGAGACTTCCCCTATTGGATTCCATTTGGGAGTATAGCGATATTCGGCTGTCGTATATAAAACGGATCGATCATTAAACCTGTTGTTGGGATAGGCACGGAATCGATAAAAGCCACCGAGTTTTGCACCTTCCAGAAAGGGAGGGTTATGGGAAATAATTTCACCCCCATTTTCATCGACGGATGTTTCCCAGGAGGGTGAACTTCCGGTCCAGAGATTTAACGCAACCACTCGCTGACGTGCATGATCAGAGGAACCGAAGGAAAAATATTTACTTGCTTCAAATTCTAAAAATGTCCAGGTTTCTTCCGAATCGAGCCAGGCAAAATCCTTGGTAAAAGAGAGGTACTGGCTGCTGCCCGTTGAAGGATTAGAGTAAAAATCGGTGTTGTTGTAGAGAATGCCAAACTCCAGAGGATGAATAGTACCTTCAATATCCCCCACCTCCGTCTCATAGTTTTGATAGCGATTGAACTGCCGCAACACCAGCATGGTGGCTCCGGATGCCAGCGGGTTCCACTGCTCCCCACCAGTTGCCCCCGCCGCCAGTATACCGTTTTTCAATTTATACGTAGCCATTCCGCTATCACTCATTGCACCAATGGGTAAAACATACTCCAGTTTCATTTCCCACCAGTTATCATCACCTTCTTGCTCAACATAATCATCTTTATCTGAGTCATTTGACCCGGTTCGAATTCCATAAACAGGGTCCAACTCCGTATATGCCTTCTGTCTCGGATAGTGTCCCACCGACCCTATTGCAGAGAAATAAAACCGATCCGACGATGGTAACACCGCAAGATCCCACATACCCAGAACTGCACCATAGGCTGAATCAACACTGCCGAAAAGAGTTCCGGCAAGCAATAATTGATCCTGAAAAAATCCTTTTCTCAAACCGCCAACCCCGATAGTTGTTCCCATCGAATCTGAAGGAAAAGCATACGGCAGGATAAGAGTTTCCTGGCCACCAGGTCTAGGATTTTCTTCACGAACCGATGAAAACTTCATGGACGCAGCGGGTTTTCCCAGAGAATTTGGTGCCTGGATCAGTACCAACAGGCAGGAAATTAACACTATGCATACGACTCCGTTACGATATTTCATCCTTGTTATCCTCGAATTGGAATTTGATAACATCTATCAATCACGACATTGTCCAAAAAATTGCCCAAAAATATTACTTCTTACCTCGTAAATCCTACACTTTTTTTTTTCTTTTGTAAGAAAAAAATTGCACATTATGGTGAAGAATATCAGGTTGAAAAAAGTTGCTCGATGCAGTTTATCTGGGCCATCTGCACCCAGCTGTTTTGCCGATTATCTTGACTTTATCCTCTCTTTTCGCCTATAATAAAGTTGCGAAATTGTTGTTTCATTTTTGCCAAAGCGAGTTCGAAGATATGCAAGGATCCCAGCCATGCCTGAACAGATCGCTTTTATTTCCACCCGTTTTGCCGGGACAGACGGCGTCTCCCTGGAGTCTGCCAAATGGGCGGAGGTGCTGTGGCAGGATCAACTTGTCAGCCATTGGTACGGCGGTGTGCTGGATCGCGACAGCAACGTCTCCATGTGCGTACCCGAGGCATACTTCGGCCATCCTGAAAACCAGTGGATCAATGATCGTGTATGGGGCCATACCCATCGCGCCCCAGACGTCACCCGCCGCATTCATGACCTGACGGAATACCTCAAAGGCACGCTGTACGATTTTGTAGAGCAGTTTGATATTACCCTGCTCATTATCCAGAACGCCCTGGCCATACCCATGCACCTGCCTCTTGGTATGGCACTCACTGAGTTCTTGTCTGAAACAATGATGCCGGCCATTGCTCACCACCATGACTTTTACTGGGAGCGGAGCCGGTTCCAGGTCAATAACGTGCCAGATTTCCTGGATATGGCTTTCCCACCCCGGGATATCCATCTCCAGCATGTAGTGATCAATCAAAGTGCCCGGGAAGAGCTGGCATTGCGCAAGGGTATCTCATCCATGCTTGTTCCCAATGTGTTTGATTTTGACCATCCACCGGATGAAACCGACGACTATGGGGCGGATGTCCGCAGGGAAATGGGACTGGAGCCTGACGATAAACTCATTTTGCAACCGACCCGAATTGTCCCGCGTAAAGGCATTGAGCACTCAATTGCACTTGTGCAGCGCTTAAAAGACAAACGATGCAAACTGATCATCTCCCACTCTGCAGGGGATGAGGGCTCCGATTATCCAGACCAGATGGCGGAACTTGCACAGTCTGAAGGGGTTGATCTCCGTTTTTTTGGCGATCGAGTGGGAGATCATCGTCACGTAAATGGAGACGGCAAGAAAATTTATGTGCTGCACGATCTCTATCCCCATGCTGATCTGGTTATGTACCCAAGTATTTATGAAGGATTCGGCAATGCCCTGCTGGAGGCGTTTTACTTTCGTGTACCAATCATAGTGAATCGCTATCCTGTCTGGGTGCGTGATATCGAACCTAAAAACTTTCGGGTCCCTGTAATGGATGGCTTTATTAACCGGAAAATTGTGATAGAGGCTCGCCGCCTGCTTGACGATGAAGCGTATCGAACGAAAATGGTTGACCACAATTATAAACTTGCAAAGAAATTTTATGGCTACCCCATTCTACATTACTGCCTGCAGACACTGTTCAGTAATGTGAAATTCGGCATGTAAAAAGCCCTTTACTCACACCTGTCAACGTTGAACTGGAGGTTGGTCTGATGTGGAGATTACTAAAACCGTTTAAAGAGAGTTTAAGAGCCAGGCTCGAAAAACTGTATGGAGACCAGCAGCTCGACCGGCTCCTGGAGCGATTGTCCCTGATAGCCGGACGATACAACTATCTTGAAAAAAGCTGCAGTACGGAGACTCCATGCTGGGATGAAAAATCCTGCCTGCTGATAACCTATGGAGACATGATCACCGCAGATGGAGAAGCCCCCCTGGCGACCCTGCACCGGTTTTTAAATGATCACCTGGCAGGAATTATTTCCGGTGTACATGTCCTGCCTTTTTTCCCATACAGCTCTGATGATGGATTTTCTATCATTGATTATCGCAAGGTTGATCCACACCTTGGTAGTTGGGATGATATCAGCCTTCTCGGGGATAATTTCCACTTGATGGTCGATCTGGTGCTGAATCATGTATCCAGCCGTTCTCACTGGTTTCGAGACTATATCAGCGGCATCGCCCCGGCCCGCAATTATTTCATCGAAATGGAACAGGACACTGACCTGTCCATGGTGGTACGTCCACGCACCAGTTCACTGTTAACTCCGGTAAATACTGCCTGCGGGGAACGCTTTGTCTGGACTACCTTCAGCAGTGATCAGATGGATCTCAATTTCGCCAACCCTGATGTACTGCTGGAGATGATCGATATCCTGCTTGGGTATATCTCCCACAGTGCTGCAATTATCCGTCTGGATGCCATTGCCTACCTCTGGAAAGAGATCAACACTTCCTGTATCAATCTGCCCCAGACCCACGAGATAGTCAAGCTGCTGCGTGATGTAGTGAACAACGTCTCCCCGGGGATAGTACTTCTCACGGAGACCAATCTTCCCCATGAAGAGAACATCAGCTATTTCGGCGAAAGTAACGAGGCGCACCTGGTGTACCAGTTCAGCCTGCCGCCACTCATCCTCCACACCATACATTCCGGGTCTACCCGTCATCTGCGTAAATGGGCCAGTAAGTTGACCCCACCCCCTGAGGGCTGCAGTTTTATCAACTTTACCGCCTCCCACGACGGCATAGGTATCCGGCCTCTCGAGGGATTGCTTGGAGAGGAGGAAATAGAGCAGCTCGTTGCAACAATCCGTGACTGCGGCGGTTTTGTCAACTGCAGAAAAGGTGAGAATGGCCGAGAAGTTCCCTATGAACTCAATATCACCTACTTTGACGCCATGAAAGACCCCGCCAATCCTAATGATTTCAACCTTCAATCCCTTCGTTTTCTCTGTTCACAGATTATTATGCTCAGTCTCCGGGGAATTCCGGCAGTCTATTTTCACAGTCTGACAGCCTCCCGCAACAATCATCAAGGTGTGGCTGAAACTGGAGAAAACCGAACCATCAACCGTGGTCGCTGGCAGGATGAGGAACTGCGCAGTCTCCTTGAAAATCCTGAGACAATAACCGCCAGGGTCTTTTCCAACTATACGGATCTTCTGACCAAGCGTGCTCGACATCTGGCCTTTCATCCCGATACACCGCAAAAAATCATTGAAACGATTGACACGATATTTGTTCTTTTACGCACCCCTCAGGAGAGCAGAACCATAACCTGTCTGCACAATGTAACCGGCCATAGACAGCAGGTGCAGCTGGCCGAACTTGGCCCGGCTCTTTCGGGCAACCGAACCGCCTGGGATCTTATTGATGAGAAGGAGATGGCAGAGACATTTGAGCTTGAACCTTATCAGTGCTGCTGGTTAAGCCCACCTTGAGCTTTAAATTCGGGAGGTAGTCATCATGACAATCACCAGGGAAGAATTTATTCAGCTGACGGATCATCGCCCATGGGGCAGCTTCACCATCCTGGCTGATGAACAGGATCATAAGGTAAAGCGCCTCGTTGTCAAACCCGGGCACAGGCTCTCTCTGCAGCGACATAAACATCGCTGCGAACACTGGCTGGTTGTCAGCGGTACCGCCTGTGTCACCCTCAATAATGCGATTCTGGACCTCGATCCAGGGGAATCAGTTGACATAGAACGAAGAGATGTGCACCGGGTGCAGAATAATGGTAATGTGGATGTGGTTTTTATTGAAATACAGCTGGGCGATTATTTCGGTGAGGACGACATCGAACGGCTGGAGGACGATTATGGCCGACAGTGAACAAATTAAGTGCTTAGAAAACCTTCATGAATAATATTGACATAGAGAAAATAATCAGCCGGGTTCACAGCCTGCCGGGAGAACTTGTACCATTCCGGGAGATGCTGCTTGCCAATGTGGTGATGATAAGTGAGATTCCCGCACCCACCTTTGGTGAACAGGAACGGATATCGTTTCTTGAACAGAGATTTAACGAATATGGCCTGATGAACTGTTGCACTGATGAGGTGGGAAATGCCCAGGCAATTCTCCCCGGGACTGATAACCTTCAGGCCATTCTACTCACCGCCCATGCAGATACGCCCTTCCCGGCCAGTGAGAACCATACCTGTACCGTTGATGTGGAAAAAATTTATTGTCCCGGAGTGGCTGATAATTCTCTTGGCCTTGCATTACTGGCCACCCTGCCGACTATTCTTGAAGGACTTGGTATCAGGCTGCAAAGTAAGCTGCTGCTTTTAGGTACCAGCCGCAGTTTAGACCAGGGCAATCAATGCGGGATTCGTTTTTTTCTTACCAACTCCAGATATCCGGTGAAATCAGCCATCGTTGTTGAAGGCATCCCTTTAGGCCGACTGCATTACCGCTCCATGGCATCCTTTGGAGGCATGATCTCATGCACTATTGACCGTAAGGTAAACCATAAAAGTGCCATTGAAATACTCAACCAGATAATCTACCAGCTTGGGCGGCTTACCCTGCCGGTGGAAAGTCATACCGACCTTGTCCTTGGCGCCGTTTCAGGTGGGGCGTCATATAAAATACCGGCCCGTCATGCACAACTGAAATTCCAACTGCGTAGCGATGATGATCAAGTGGTAATAGATGTAACCGGTCAGATTAACTCAATGCTGGAAGAAATGGGTAAAGAACAGGGAGTTTCGCTGCATCTTGAGGACATTGCCCGTACTCAGGCCGGCGGACTGGATTCCTCTCATCCCATTGTAGCCAAAACCCGGCAAGTCATGACTGCCCTGGGCATCCAGCCTCAAAAAAGTATCTATTCCCCCATAATAACATCCTACGTGGAGCACGAGATCCCGGCCATCGGACTCGGATTGACCTATGGTAACAACATCCATTATGGTGATGAATATATTGAAATTGACCCGATTATCACGGGGATTGCACAACTGATTGGTGCTTTGATGGCCATTGATGGAGCCTGCCATGATTAACATTAATGAGTGGCTGCAGTCAAATACCTTCCACCATGAACAGTTCTCTGACCTGCCGCAACTAATCAAGGCAAAAGAAAAACAAGGTCTTAAGATTTCACTCTGCATTCCAACCCTCAATGAAGAAAAAACCATCGGCAAAGAAGTGGTGCTGTTTAAATCTGAATTGCAGGATCGGTATCCACTGCTCGATGAAATTGCCGTTATTGATTCCGGTTCCACAGATCGTACACTTGAAATAGCGGCCTCCTTTGGTGCCGATGTGTACAAATCTGCAGAAATCCTCCCTGTAATGGGATTTAAGCGGGGCAAGGGCGAGAACCTGTGGAAAGCCATTTATCAACTGCAGGGTGATATTATTGTGTATGTGGATGCAGATATAAAGAATATCCACCCACGCTTTGTCTACGGTATAGTAGCTCCCCTTATCTACCAGTCGGAAATAAAATATGTGAAAGCATTTTATGACCGGCCCCTGGCTCTCTCTCAGGGTATTCGCCCAACCGGCGGTGGCCGGGTAACTGAAATCCTGGTTCGACCACTGTTTTCCCTCTTTTTCCCCGAACTGACTGCCATTATTCAGCCCCTCTCCGGTGAATATGCAGTGCGTCGCGAAGTCCTTGAGCGAATTCCTTTTCCTATTGGCTACGGGGTTGAGACCTCACATTTGATTGATGTCTACTACGAGTATGGACTTGAAGCTTTCGCCCAAACCGATCTTGATAAACGTGTGCACCGACACCAGGAAACTCGGGATTTGGGCAAGATGTCATTTGGCATCCTGCGCACCTTTTGTAAACGACTAAAGGATAGAGGGATTGTTGCCAACCTGCCTGAACTGACAGCTAATCTCCGCCAGTTTCAGGCGCTGGATAACAGCTATGAACAGGTTATTCATGAGATTTATGAAGAAGAAAGACCACCCATGTTGAAAATAGTAGCTTACAGGGAAAAAATCGGCATTGATCACTGACAGTAATAAATAAACTCCAACTTCAGGTATCTTTAATTCAATCTCCTATGCGTATTGCCATAGTCCATTATCATCTGCAGCGTGGCGGGGTAACCAGAGCAATAGAGCACAGTGCCAAAGCTCTTTCCCGATACAATATATCTCTGGTGGTGTTAACCGGCCAAGCCCCGGCTGACGACCAGATATACGAATATCGCATTATTCCCGGCTTGCAGTATGAAGCGGCGCGGCCACGTGTCTCATCAAAAGAGCTAGCCCGTGCCATGGAGAAGGCTGCCGTAAATGCGCTGGGAGCTCCTCCTGACATCTGGCATATACACAACCACAGCCTCGGTAAAAATATGGCACTTCCCGGCGCGCTGGTGAATCTTGCAGGTAAAGGGTGTCGCCTTCTCCTGCACATACACGATTTTGCCGAAGACGGGAGACCTGCCAATTACCATATGATGCTTGAAAAGATGGCTCACGGTGAAAAGACAGCGATGTCCCGCCTGCTCTACCCACAGGCGGCGCATATACATTATGCAGTTCTGAACAGCCGGGACTTTACCTTTCTAAACAATGGAGGAGCAGAGCCTGACTGTCTTCACCGGCTGCCTAATGGTATTCAGCTGGGCGGAAAAGAGTTTCCTGCAGAGTATAAGGAAAAAACATCCCAGCAGCTCTGGCTCTATCCCACGCGAGGCATCCGCCGAAAAAACCTTGGCGAATTTCTCCTCTGGTCAGCCGTTGCTCCCGAGGGGCACCGTTTTGCCACCACCATGGGGCCGGAGAATCCCCAGGAACGCCCCCGGTATGAAGCATGGATGCGACTGGCGACAGAGCTGAAACTGCCGGTTGAGTTTGAACTTTCTGCCAAAGCAGACTGCAGCTTTGAGGAGTTGCTCCAGCAGGCCAGGACACTGGTCACCACCAGTGTGGCAGAAGGGTTCGGCATGGCCTTCCTTGAACCGTGGCTTGCTGACAGGCCCGTCTGCGGCCGCGATCTACCTGAGATAACAATGGAGTTTCGACAGGATGGAATCATGCTGCCGTCTCTTTATGAGCGGTTGGATCTGCCTGTTGAATGGCTTGGAATCGACAGGATCACTGTCAGCGCAGCAGCGGCGCAGGAAAAGCGCTTACATTCCTATGGGCGAACACCGACAGAGGATTGTCTTGACCGGGTACTGGGAGAGTGGGTCAGGAATGACTGTATCGACTTTGGGTGTCTTGATGAGAAGATGCAGGAGGATATATTACGTAGAATTGTCCATGATCCTGCTTGCGCTGCTGAACTTATTCCTGCACACCTGCCGGAGCCGATGGACAACTCTGCAAATATTGACATAAATCGCTCCATACTCATGAAAAAATACAGTCTGGAAAGGTATGGAGAACGCTTGATATATATATACAAACAACTGGCGGCCAGTACTGTAGAACCTCTTTCTTCTCTCGATGGTGAAATCCTGCTTGATCATTTCCTGGCTCCTGAACGATTAACCCTGCTGCGTGTGGATTAAGATGGACACCCGGTCTGAATGTATCGACTTGATCAAAAAACTTGTCCGCCCCCTTACCCCGGTCGCGACCGGGCATCCTGTACACCTGAAGCCTGTGGCAGTCAATGCGGTTATCTTTGATCTCTATGGCACTCTGTTAATATCAAAAGCAGGAGATGTGGGACCTGATTCTGCTGTAGATGATGAACAGGCCTTCGTCCGGGCCCTTACAGATGGAGGATGGAATCGGGAGGATATTGCCCGGCAAGCTTCAGGCGGTATTCGTTTATACCAGACTGAAATCAAAAAAGGTCATCATGAACGGCGACGGCAAGGGAGCCTGTATCCGGAAATCAATATCCTGCATGTGTGGCAAAGGGTTCTCAGCACTTTACACCTTGTACCGGAACACGAACAGAGCATCAGAAAACTCGCTGTTTCCTACGAATGTCGGACTAACCCGACCTGGCCCATGCCGGGTATGCTTGAAACTGTTGCCACCCTGAAAGACCAAGGAATGAAGCTAGGGATTATTTCCAATGCCCAGTTCTATACACCACTAATTTTCGAGGTACTAACTGATAAATCACCGGAAGATCTTGGTTTCGACCCGGATTTAACCCTCTGGTCCTATCAAAAACTGGAAGGAAAACCTTCTCCCGTCCTATTCGAACACCTCAATTCTACTCTTTCTCTGCAGGGCATCCCGCCGGATGAAGTCCTTTATGTGGGTAATGACATGCTGAAAGATATCTTCCCTGCCACCCGGGCAGGCTGGAAAACAGCTCTTTTTGCCGGGGACAGACGTTCTCTGCGCCTGCACAGAAACGATAAGCGGACAGCTGGACTTCAGGCAGACATGATTATCAATGATATTCGTCAGTTACTTCAAATACAAAGGAAGTAAATCCCTCCTTTTCCGAGTAGTCGTCAAAATAATTCTTCTGGAAAAAACAGCAAAAAAAAGATAGGATTATGAAAAGTGAGAATAATCACATCACTACAGTTGATAACGAAAAACACAAATGAGGGTCGTCATGAACAAAACCAATCTTACTCCTTCCTGTTATAGGCTTATACCAGCTATCCTTCTCCTTCTTTTTTTCTTGAGCGGATGTGCTGGTACTACGACGGAAACACGGTATGATGAAAACACAAAGACCTATTCAAATCCCCAAAATAGAGTTAAGTCCACAACAGGTAGATATGAAAACACAACAGCACATTACACCATAGGCAAGGACGAAGGATCAAAGACTTATTCAAATCCTCAGGGTGGCGTTAAGTCTACTGTTGGCCAATATGATGATGCAACGGCTCATTACACCCTGAAGCAGGGTGGGTCGTCAATGCCACAATCTGAAGCTATAAAAGATAAAACCGTGCACCAATCGGCAACCACCGAATCCGCAAAGACAACTACCCCGGAGGAACAGGCAGCCGGTTTGCCTATGACCTTAGAGGTTACTGATGTGCTCTTTGAGTTCGGCAAGTGGGCCATCAAAGAACCTTTTATACCCGAACTTGATCGATGGGTTGAATATTTCCAAAGCAATCCATCAGTAACAGCTGAATTCTATGGCCATACTGATAGCACAGGTTCAACTGCGTACAATCAAAACCTTTCCGAGAATCGGGCCCGGGCTGTTGTCAATTACCTGGTAGGGAAAGGAGTTGCCCCCAATAGATTAACCGCCAGAGGGTTCGGCGAGAGTCAGCCTGCCGCTCTAAATAACACAAAGGAAGGCAGGCAACAAAATCGACGTGTGGAGGTAAAATTTTAACCATCTACCCTTCTCTCAGCAGGGTTTTGAGGTAAGACCCTGAACTCTGATCGCTGCTCATTTATTACTTTGCCCCTTCTATGGACGGCCTTGACCATGCTGCTCTTGCTGACCCTGAATAGCTGTGCGTTTTATTCCAGGGTAGACAATGAACAGATCATTTCCCGTGAACCCATAAAGGGCTGGATTGAAAAACTGGACATGCCGCTATCAAAAGATAGTGGTGATGTCCTGCTGATGCTAAGTTTTTCCGGCGGTGGCACCAGAGCCGCTACCTTTTCCTATGGCGTACTGAAAGAACTTCGTGACACTCAATACCAACAAGGCAGCGAGACAAAGAGACTGCTTGATGAGGTTGACAGTATCAGTTCTGTATCCGGCGGCAGCTTCACCTCTGCCTATTATGGACTGTTCGGCGATCGTATTTTTAAAGATTATGAACAGGTTTTTCTAAAAAACAATGTTCAGAAAGTCCTGATCAATGGCCTGTTTAATCCCCTTAACTGGTGGAAGATGCTGACCACCGGTTTTGACCGAACCGAACTTGCTGTTAATTATTATGACACCTATATCTTCAAAGGCAGTACATTTGCTGACCTCAAAGCCAGTGCCGGTCCATATATCCAGATCAATGCCACTGACTTGAGCCTTGGCAGCCGATTTTCGTTCACCCAGGGGTATTTTGATCTGTTATGCTCAGATTATGACAGTTTTACAATAGCCAGGGCGGTGGCGGCCTCATCTGCCGTACCAATCGCTTTTGCTCCTGTCGTCCTGGAAAACAACGAGAACTGTGAGCTGCAATCCCCTGAGTGGTTTGCAGATATCAGAAAAAATGCTGAGAATGATATCCGGCTTGCTGAAATGGTTACCGCAATTGACTCGTATTTCAATAAAACAGAGCGAAAATACATTCACCTCGTGGATGGAGGGATAACAGACAACCTTGGCATCCGCGCCCTGTACGATCGGGTAAGTCTACTTGGAAGTACCGGCAGAGCATCTCAAAAATTTAGCAAAAGTAAGATAAATAAAATCGTTGTGCTTCTGGTGAATGCACAGACAAAGCCGGAAAACCCCATGGAACAATCGGCAGATGAACCACCTGTGGCCGAGGTTCTTAACGCAGTCAGTGACGCTCAATTGCAGCGCTATAATACGGAAAGTCTTATTCTGGTGGATAACGGTCTCAAGGAGTGGACTGCTGATCTTTCAACACCTGACAGACAGATCAAATCCTATTTTATCCAGGTTGATTTTGAATCCATCCATGACCCCAAAAAACGTCTGCTGTTCAATAATATAGCTACCAGCTTCTCCCTTCCCGGCAATGAGGTGGACAACCTGGTTGAGACGGCTCGCCAATTATTGCGCAGCAACCCGGAGTTCAAGCGACTGGTTAATGATATCAAGAATGAAAACGATGAAAAATAGGCAGGGGTGAAAGACTATCTGAATATAAGTTGATAGAGGGCTGAATACTGTTTGGGAGAAAGGCCATTAAACTTCACTCCCACCGTCACCGTATAGATTGAACCATATCTCTTTTGATCCTCTACTGATTCCCAGACTTTTTCCACGGGAAACTCCTGAAGATGGATACCCGTGGTATCAACTATATCGATCTTCCATCTTTTGGAAAGGCAATGTTCACATCGGCATCTAAAGGAAATTCCCCCAGAGCTGATATCGATCACCTGGCTCACTCCGTTCGGACAGATGGTGACAGTGTCGGTAAATTGATGCCGTTGCTGTTTTCTTCGATTCTGAATACTCAAGGTCATGGCCGCTCACCTCACATATCCTGACATACTTTAGCAGCATACAGAGATTCAAAGACTCCCTGGATAGTATGTGCTGAAACTATAAGGCAGTAAATATCAGCGGAGCCCTTCAATGAAAATGACTTGCCTGCAAATTCAATTTTCATACTTTTCTCCCTGACAATATGCCACTGAGCCACAGCTCATAAATGCACAACTTGTTGAGTGTAATAGAGGTTGTTCCAATGAAAAACAAACCATCTAAACGGGCAGATACGAAACATTCGTTACAATATTATATGCAAATATTGAGCCACATAAGGACATTAATATAACCACCCGTCATTACAATATATTTAAGGAGAAGATAGTACTATTTGCACCAGCAACGACCTGACATTTCCGGTTTTTAACCAATCCTGTGATGGATGTTCAGTTTTCCGGATAAGCGCTGACTGGCCCTATCGTTGAATAGTAAACAGCATACACTCTGGAAGTGACAACCATATCCCGAAGAGATTGGATTCTTAACAGCTTCCTGATAGCAATTAAACGAAAGATGGTTACTATTAAATGTTCAAGGCAGACTGCTATGGCTTCAATATAAAAATGCAGTTAACAGGCAATATAAATTATTAATCTTGATGGCGTCGTAAATAGTCCCCTGCTTCGTCATTCCCGCGCAGGCGGGAGATAAGTGTAGACTTCGATCCAGAACATACTGAAATAACTGGATTCCCGCCTGCGCGGGAATGACGGGACGGCGAATAGTTTGGGTTTTACGAGTTTGTCAACCTTCCAAACAAAATCAAACGCTGGAGATAACTATGCTTTTTAGAAAAAATATCACCGGATCTCTTGTAACAGCATTATTTACTACGATTTTAATGAGTTCACAGCCTGCAGCAGCTTCCGATGGCTGGACGCCGACAACAGACATACTGTCCAATGCCTATACAGGCAAAGTTTATTCACCCTACGCCAGGCGCGGTATCCCTGAAAAACCGCTGTGGGGGGATTCTCATCTCCACACTGCACTGTCAATGGATGCAGGGTTGTTTGGCAATCGCCTGTCTCCCCGTGAAGCCTACCGGTTCGCCCGTGGAGAAGAGGTTGTCTCCTCATCAGGTCAGGCGGTGAGATTGTCACGCCCACTGGACTGGCTGGTTGTGGCTGATCATTCCGATGGGATGGGATTCTTTGGTGATATTGCTGCCGGGAAGCCGGAGTTGATGGCTTATGAACAATCAGCTCGATGGATAAAAGCATTCAAAGAAGGCGGTGATGCAGCGGTTAAGGCATCTCTTGATTTAATCACCACTTTCTCAAATAACAAGATGGATCCGGAGATGTTTGCTCTCTATTCGCCCGGCTCCAAACCATTCAAAAACCTGTGGGAAAAAGTTATCGACGATGCCGAGACGTTCAATGATCCCGGGCGGTTTACCGCATTTATCGGCTTTGAGTGGACTTCATTGATAGAGGGCAATAACATGCACAGGGTAGTCGTCATGCGGGATGGCGCGACCCGGGCCAGACAGGTGGTACCTTTCACCATGACGGCGCCTCAGGGAAGCCCCGATCCAAGGGATCTGTGGAAGTATCTTAGCAATTACGAAGAGAAGACCGGGGGTGAGGTGCTGGCAATCGCGCACAATGGTAACCTGTCAAATGGTATCATGTTTCCCCTTGAAGCGCAGTGGAACGGCACCAAGCTTGATGAGACCTATGTCACCCAGCGTGATAAGTGGGAACCGCTCTATGAAACCACACAGATGAAAGGAGATGGCGAAGCACATCCCTTCCTGTCGCCGGATGACGAGTTTGCTGACTACGAAACCTGGGATATAGCCAATCTCGATGCTTCAGTGGCAAAAACCAACGATATGCTGGCTGGTGAATACGCCCGGGAAGCGTTGAAGCGCGGCATGGCCATCGAGGCAAGCCTCGGTACCAATCCCTACAAGTTCGGTTTGATTGGCGCCACTGACAGCCATACGTCGCTGGCAACCGCTGAAGAAGACAACTTCTTCGGCAAACATTCCGGTTACGAACCAAGTCCGGGCCGGATGAGTCATCCCTTCATGGAAACAGACAAGGGAAAAATAGTAGGCTGGCAGATGGTCGCATCGGGACTTGCTGCGGTCTGGGCAACCGACAATAGTCGTGAAGCTATATTTGACGCGATGCAGCGCAAGGAGGTCTATGGTACAACCGGGCCCAGGATGTCTGTGCGAATGTTTGGCGGCTGGGAATTTACCGACCAGGATATGAACTCCCGGATTCCGGCCAATGCGGGATATCAGAAAGGAGTCCCAATGGGCGGTGACTTGAGGGTTAAACCTGAGGGTGCTGACGCGCCAAACTTCATGATCTACGCACTGCGTGATCCTATCGGTGCCAATCTCGATCGTATCCAGATTGTGAAAGGCTGGCTTGATGCCGACGGCACAACCCATGAGAAAGTGTATGACATTGCCTGGTCGGATAAGAGGGAGCAGGACAAGAACGGCAAGTTGCCGGCTGTGGGCAACACCGTTGACGCTGCCACTGCAAGTTGGACCAATACCATCGGTGCATCGGAACTGAGTACGATCTGGACCGATCCCGATTTTGATGTGAAGCAAAAGGCTTTTTACTATGCACGGGTTCTGGAAATCCCGACACCTCGCTGGTCTACCTATGATGCTTTCAGGTTTGGTATTGATTTACCGGAGGGAGCACCCGTCTCAACCCAGGAACGGGCTTACACGTCACCCATCTGGTACAGTCCTGAATCCTGATCCGGATGGATAATCCTGCATTGCAGAGGTTCCTGAGGGAACCGCTGCTTCATTTCATCGCCATTGGCGGCCTGTTTTTCCTGCTGTATTCCATTATCGATGACGCCGGAACAACTTCAGTCGATACGATCCTTATTACTCCTGAACGAATCAGCCAGTTAACGACTGAATATAATGGGGTGTGGAATCGTATGCCCACGGATGGGGAACTTGACAACCTGATTAAAGAGGAAGTCAGGTCGGAAGTTTACTATCGTGATGCGCTGGCGCTTGGACTGGATAAAAATGATGCGGTTGTCCGTCGCCGGCTGCGGCAGAAAATGGAGTTTTTAACCGACACCGGCAGCTACCTGCAGAAACCCTCCCCTGGAGAACTGGAGGCCTATTTCGCAGCAAATAAACAGGACTACAGGAGTGAACCCCGCCTTGCTTTTGAGCAGATCTATCTTGGCAAGACTCCGTCCAATGACACCGTTTCACTCTCCCTGAAGACACTCCAGTCACAACCGGCAAAAGATCCAAACACACTGGGTCATCGTACACTTCTACCCGCACAACTCAAACTGTCGCGACCGAACGCAATTGACAGTGTGTTTGGCAAGGGGTTTTACATTCAGATTGCTCAGCTTGAGCCAGGAGAATGGGCCGGGCCTGTCATATCTGTTTACGGTACACATCTGGTGCGCACGCTTGACGACCTGCCCGCCCACATGCCGCTGCTTAAAGAAGTCCGCGCGGCGGTATTGAAAAACTGGCAAACGGCTAAAGCAAAAGATAATCGCGCACAGGACTATGCCGAACGGCGCAATCGTTACACCGTCGAAATCCTCCGCAGCAAAGATGCAGACAAAATTGTAGATAAGGAAAATCGCTAATGTTGACTGTACGGGGACAATTACTCGCACTGGCAGCATTTCTCATCAGCATAGCCGGTTTTGCTACTATTTCCTACGGACATGCGCTGCAGCCAGGTTATCTCGAACTCCAGCTTGTCGACACTGATTTATATTCGATCTTATGGAAAAAACCTGCGAGCCGTGGAAAGCCCATGGCAATTTCTGCTGTCTTGCCCGAGAATTGTGACCAGGCGCAGCCACCACAATCGGTCTGGGATGGTATGGCATACCTTGCACGCTGGAGCACACACTGCGCAGGCGGACTTGAAGGTGGCTTAATCCGGATAGATGGACTCGATCAGACATCTACTGATGTACTTGTCCGCTTCGATTTTACCGACGGCACCACTGAATCACGCCGCCTGACTCCGGGGGATTCCTCCTTCACATTCCCCGTGATACCAAGTCAGTTTGATGTGATCCGCACCTACCTCGTACTTGGTTTCAAACACATCCTTGAAGGTATCGACCATCTCACGTTCGTTCTTGCCCTGCTGATTCTGGTAAAAGGTGTACGTCGCCTGGTTGTAACCGTCACCGCCTTTACCCTTGCTCACAGTCTCACCCTGGCCGGGGCAACGATGGGACTGGTTCAGGTACCAGGGCCACCCGTCGAGGCAGCAATCGCACTGAGCATTATGTTTGTCGCCTCTGAAATCCTGCACAGCCGATCAGGGAACCCTGGGCTTACAGAAAAGTATCCCTGGGTCGTCGCATTTATCTTCGGCCTCTTGCATGGGTTCGGTTTTGCAGGGGCGTTAGTGCAAATTGGTCTGCCCCATTCATCGATTCCCACGGCCTTACTATTCTTCAATGTTGGTGTGGAGATCGGGCAGCTTTTCTTCATCGCCTGCGTTTTTGCAACCATCGCAATGGGTAAATGTATTATTGGTCGCCTCAGTATGCCAAAAACAGGATGGATCTCAATCATGCCACCCTATATCATCGGCAGCGCTGCAGCCTTCTGGACTATTCAGCGACTCGTCAGTTTTTGAAGTATAAAAATAGAAAAGGAAACAGTCGCTCTTTCTATATTTGCCCCAGGAGACTGTCCGGGAATCACATTTAATCAACCGTCATTCCCGTCAGTAATACCAATGAGCTTTATACCGTTTTTCTATGCAGGGTGATCAGACTGATCTCTCCCGGACAGTTGAAACGCAGGGGCACCCCTGAGGAACCTGCGCCGCGGCAGGTATATCCCTTCATCTCCTGGTAATACCATTTACCTTCAGAGGTG
>DEIL01000300.1 GCA_002352445.1 Desulfobulbaceae bacterium UBA2775 | reverse complement strand
TCGCAGGCTCGCTTACCTGTTGTGTCAACACTCCCCCGAATCCCTCCTTGTCAGGGGAGCGAACATGACTTTCATATAAAAGAGTGTAAGTACTCTTTGAAGAAAATCACTTTGGAGTCAGCAAAACTATAGAGAACAGATGAAACGTGAACTGGTGCATAAAACCACGCTCCTCAGTCTGGTTTTTATAATTTCAGCCCTGTTTCTCACCATGATTCATCAGTTTCTGATGACCATCTTCATGGCGGGACTCTTTTCCGCAATGGTCAGCCCCGGCCATTCCTGGCTGAGCAAAAAGCTACGCGGCCGCGAAAACCTGGCGTCCATCCTGACCGTCATCTCCATAGTCCTCCTTGTGCTTATCCCCCTTGCAGCACTAATCACCATCATCGTCGCCCAGGCCATCAGCGTCGGACAGTCTGTGACCCCCTGGGTTCAAAGTTTTATCGCGGAGCCGACGACAGTCACTCACTTTTTAGAAAAAATACCCTTTTATGAGAATATCCTTCCATACAGGGATATCATCATCCAGAAAGCGGGAGAACTGGTTGGTACCGTTTCCAGTTTTCTCATCGACTCACTGTCATCCTTTACCAAGCTGACAATGAATGCCATTTTCAGCTCAATAATCATGCTTTACGTGATGTTTTACTTTCTCACGATGGGCGACATCCTTCTTGAAAAGATCCTCTTTTTCCTGCCTCTGGATGACCATGATGAACAACGACTACTGTATCGATTTACCTCTGTGGCCAGAGCCACAATAAAGGGGTCTCTGATTATCGGACTGATGCAGGGAACAATCTGCGGACTTGCATTTGCCATTGCCTCCATTGAAGGACCGGTTTTCTGGGGATCGGTGATGGCGGTAATGTCGGTTATACCTGCTTTTGGTACAGCAATTATCTGGGTACCCGCCCTGATTATCCTGGCTCTGACGGGTGATTTTACAGGTGTAATCATCCTGGCGGTCCTTTGCGGAGCCGTGGCAGGAAATCTTGACAACATCGTTCGTCCACGTCTGGTCGGTAAAGACACCGAAATGCATGACCTTTTTGTCCTTTTCGGCACCCTGGGCGGTATAACCATGTTCGGCCTGCTTGGCATAATTATAGGCCCGATTATAGCTGCCCTTTTTATAACTATCTGGGAAATTTACGGCGATGCATTCCATGAATTCCTCCCCGATGTTAAAGTCGTTTTGAGAAACCGGCGGAATAACAGCAATAATAGTCTGGAATTATCTGCAGACGACGAAGAAGTATTGTAGCTATAGTTGTAAATAAGTTTAGGCGGGAATTCTGGAGTAGCTATCTGTCTGATTTAAAGTAACTTTTCAAGAAATAAGTCGTCACAGGTGCCTCATATTTTCGTAGTTGGTTTCTGTTCGTTATAGCCCTTCTATGCGACCAGAACCAACTGCGTGAAGATGAAGTGCCTGTGGGGACTTATAAATCCTACTCTTTCCAGTCAGGCTGAATATGCAGTTCTGTTAACTGCTTTCTGGCCACTCTTGCCGGAGCTTCAGTCAGTGGGCAGGTAGCCTTCTGTGTTTTAGGAAAGGCTATAACGTCGCGGATAGAATCACCGCCGGTGATCAGCATTAAAAGCCTGTCCAGTCCAAAGGCCAGGCCGCCATGGGGCGGCGCCCCCAGTTCCAATGCACGCAGGAGAAAACCGAATTTGTCATTTGCTTCCTGCTCGCCAATGCCAAGGACATCAAGAACCTTTTCCTGTAATTCCTTCTGATGGATACGGATTGACCCACCGCCAACCTCGGTACCGTTGAGCACCAGATCGTAGGCACGACTGTATACTTTCCCCGGATCACTCTCCAGCTTATCGATATCGGTGACTTTCGGGGCAGTAAACGGATGGTGCAATGCCTGGAATCTTTTTTCCTTCTCATCATATTCAACGAGCGGAAAATCGGTAATCCAGACAAAATTAAAATCATCCTTTTTCAGCAGATCAAGACGGTTTGCAAGTTCTACACGGAGCTCAGAGAGCACCTGGAAAACCACTTTTGAACTATCCGCGCCAAAAAAGAGCAGATCCCCGGGAACAGCATCTGTTGCCGCCGCTATCTCGGCCCGCTCTTCGTCGGTGAAAAATTTGGCAATGGGCGACTGCCACTCTCCGTCTTCTTTCATCTTTACCCAGGCGAGCCCTTTGGCGCCGAACTGAACGGCATAGTCGGTCAGTATATCCAGTTCCTTGCGGGAAAAGGTGGCGCATCCCTTGGCATTGATTGCCCGAACCGTCCCTTTTTTATCAGCAATCGACCGGAAAACCTTGAAACTGCATTCAGCAGCAATAGGGGTTAGGTCAACCAGCTCCATACCAAAGCGCATATCAGGACGATCCGTACCAAACCTGTCCATGGACTCATCGAAGGTAAGGCGGTTAAATGGAGGCTCCAGGTCAAGCTCGAGAGTTTCTTTAAAAAGGACCTTTATCATACCCTCAGTCATGGAGATTACCTGCTCCTCATCAACAAAGGAGAGCTCCAGATCTATCTGGGTAAATTCCGGCTGCCGGTCGGCCCGCAGATCCTCATCTCGAAAACATTTAACAATCTGATAGTATCTGTCCATCCCGGCAATCATGAGGAGCTGTTTGAACAACTGTGGAGATTGTGGCAGGGCATAGAACCTTCCGGCATTGACCCGGCTGGGAACGAGATAATCACGCGCCCCTTCCGGTGTCGAGCGGGTAAGCATCGGTGTCTCAATATCGAGGAAATCATTATCATTGAGATAGTTGCGAATTGCCTGCACCGCCTTATGCCGTATCACCAGATTTGCGGACATCTCAGGTCGCCGCAGATCAAGATACCGGTACTGCAGGCGCAGATTGTCTGAAACCTCTCCATCTTCGTCCAGAGGAAAGGGAGGTGTTTCGCTGACATTCAAAATGCGTAATTCATCTACCAGGATCTCAATACCTCCGGTCTTGAGCTTGGAGTTTGCCATATCACCCGGCCGTGCCTCAACCTTTCCCTTGACCGCCAGAACCCATTCACTTCTAATCTGATGTGCCTTTGCATGGACCTCCGGGTTAACCTCGGGATTAAAAACAACCTGAGTTATGCCCCGCCGATCCCGCAGGTCAATGAAAATAACACCACCATGATCACGCCTTCGCAACACCCATCCCATCAACGTCACCTGCTCGCCGACATTCTCAACACCGAGATCATTGCAGTAATGAGTCCGGCTTAAATTTCCCATCGATTCCATAGTATTAATTTTCAGTCTGAATTTTATTGATGGTGTCGTTAAAACTCTTCATCAACTTCGTTGTTGCAAATTTTCTATCATTCCAACGTACCCTAGTACGCTGAAATAATAGAAAATTTGCACGCCTCGCATATGAAGTTTTTTACTTAACCATCCAACATTTAGGGTTTTTATAAGATTGTCTTTATTGATAAACTCGTAAAAAGGTCATTCGAAGTTCCAGATGGCTAAGTCAACAAGTTTGATATACGAGGCGTAGTGTTTTTCTCAGGCCCTCAACAATACATATGGTATGTTGAGGTTCTGAGAAAAACCTGCAACGAAGGAGATCGGACTTTTTACGACGCCATCTTTATTAACTGCTCACCGCTTCTACCAAAGCAGAGCTCTCAAGTTCGACACCCTGTTGCTGTTGCGTTGCCATATTTCTGAGAACTCCTTTACCGTTCTCAATTTCGTCATCGCCTATAATAAGGACATATTTCGCTCCGGCCTTATTAGCCTGTTTCATCTGACTCTTCAGGCTTCGTCCCTCATGATCCATAGCTACTCGGCATTTTTTCTCTCGCATTTCATGAACCAGGCCATAACTGAGTTGTTCACCTTTTCCACCAAGACCTATAACAAAGAGATCCACATCTGATTCCTCAGCAACAACCTTGCCCTTCTGTAACATCAGAAGAACCAGGCGTTCAATGCCTATAGCAAAGCCAATTCCCGGCCCCTTTCTGGGACCACCCAGTTTCTCGATGAGCCCGTCATACCTTCCCCCGGCGCATACAGCCGACTGTGCACCAAGATCTGTGGTGATAAACTCAAAGGTAGTTCTGCAGTAATAATCAAGCCCGCGAACCATAAATTTATTGAGACTGTAATCGACGTTCAGCTGCTGCAATCCGTTCTGTACCCCGGAGAAATGCGTCTTACAGTCGTCACAAAGATGCTCAAGAATGGACGGCGCCTGCTCAACCTGCTCCCGGCAATTACTTTTTTTACAGTCAAGCACTCTCATCGGATTAGTAGAGCTTCTCCGCTTACAATCTTCGCACAATTCGTCCAGTCTATTCTCAATAAAGGATAACAACTGTATACGATAAGCGGGTCGACACTGTGGACAGCCAAGAGAGTTCAACTCAAGACTGACCGAAATATCCAATTCTGAAAACAACATTGCCGCCATTGCCATGAGTTCGGCATCAACAAGAGGGTTTTCTGAACCGAGAATCTCAATATCCATTTGATGAAACTGCCTGAGTCTACCCTTTTGTGGCCGCTCATGACGAAACATCGGCCCGATAGTAAAGAGTCGCTGCACCGGTTTATGAACATAAAGACCGTGCTCTATATATGCTCTTAAAAGAGAAGCTGTGGCCTCAGGCCGCATTGTGACCTGCTTGTCGACAAAAGTGTACATCTCCTTTTCGACAATGTCCGTGGCCTCTCCAATGGATCTTGCAAAAAGTTCAGTCTTTTCAAGGATCGGCAACCTTATCTCAGAAAAGTTGAATCTCTGGAAGACACTCCGGGCCGTATCTTCCACAAATTTCCAAAGTTCAACTTCACCCGGCAGAATATCTTTAAACCCTTTCAGGGCTTTAATCTTCAAAACTGTCTCCAAAAATCTGAGGGGGATAGAAGAGTGATTGATTTTAACAAAACAGCGAATTTAACCGCAATTCAATGTTTTTGTCAAGCACAGCCGCAGCGACCGATTCTCAAATAGGTCTCCACCATATCGTTCTCTCTATTGTAAATTCAGACCAATGCAATATCTTTCCATCCATTTTCCATACCATACTCCCTTGACAAAACAGGGTAAGAGAGGCATTATCTGATTTTCTATACTATAATGTCATATTAAAGGAGTTGTCTCCTCATGAAATTGCCTTCACTTAAAATCGGTAAATTTTGCGCTTCATTTCCTCTAATACAGGGGGGTATGTCCGTACGCGTCTCCACGTCAGCACTTGCCACTCCTGTTGCTGAGTGTGGTGGTATTGGTGTCATAGGAGGATCAGGCATACCCTCGGAGGAACTCAACAAAGATATAAAAAAAGCAAAATCTGCCACAGACGGTGTGATCGCAGTAAATATCATGTACGCCATGAAGGACTTTACCGAGCTGGTGATGAGTTCAATTGACGCTGGCATTGATATGATAATAACCGGAGCCGGCTTTTCTCGGGACATCTTCAAGATCGGCAAAAAGTACAATACTCCTATTGTCATGATCGTTTCATCACCACCCCTGGCAAAACTTGCTGAAAGGCTTGGAGCATCCGCCGTTATCGTTGAAGCTAAAGAAGCCGGAGGACATCTCGGTACGGACAAGCCTCTCAGGGAACTTTTTCCAGCGGTCAGGGACGTTATAAAAAAGGTACCTCTGATCGCAGCAGGCGGCATTACCAATGGCTACGAGATGGGTGAAATGATGGATAAATATGGTGCTGACGGGGTACAGATCGCCTCGCGCTTTGTCCTCAGTGAAGAATGCGATGTTGCCGATGAGTTTAAACAGGCCTACCTGGACGCAAAGAAGGAAGATATCGTCCTGACTTCCAGCCCGGTCGGCCTCCCTGGCCGTGCCCTGAATAACCCGTTTGTCAAGGCGATGAATGCAGGTGAAGACGTCAGCACCAGGAAATGCCCATATGTTTGTATTAAAAACTGCAGCCATCTTTACTGCATTAACACGCGACTTGCACTTGCCCGTGACGGCAATACCAAAGACGGACTTATTTTCTCCGGAGAGAACACCTACAAAATGGATAAAATTCTCTCTGTCGCTGAAATTTTCAGGCAATTCAAAAAACAGGCAGAATCAGTTTATAAAGAAGGGCGAGGATTCAGACCTGCGGTTTAACAGATATCCTCTCCAATCATGATCCTACCCAAAAAAGCCGACACCGGTACCGAACCTTCCACCAATGGCGCCAATGCCCTGGTAATACCTCACGAGCGCCATCCACTCACCCTGAAAATGATCGACTCCGATGCTCTTCACGTACTCAGAAAATTGAATAGTTCCGGCTTTACCGGTTATCTGGTGGGGGGAGGAGTACGGGATCTTTATCTCGGAAAAAAACCTAAAGATTTTGATATCAGCACAAATGCAAAGCCCGGGCAATTACGCAAACTTTTCCCCAACAGCTGCACCATCGGTCGACGATTCAGACTGGTTCAAGTCTTCTTTAAAAGAGGTAAGGTCATTGAAGTATCGACCCTGCGTTCCTTAAGTGAACACGACATTGACGGGCCGGAGCAGGTTCTTGCCCCTAATAATACCTTCGGCACCCTGGGTGAAGATGCGCAACGCCGGGATCTCACAATTAACTCTCTATTTTATGAAATTGAAAACAACACCATCATTGACTATGTGGAAGGAGTAAAAGATCTCCAAAACTCCATTGTCCGAATGGTCGGCACCCCCGTAAAAAGAATTACCCGCGACCCTGTCCGAATGATGCGTGCCATTCGCCACAGTGCAAGGAATAACTTTACAATCGAAAAACATACATGGAAAGCAATTTGTTCAAACAGTGACAAACTGACCTTCTGCCCGCCCTCCAGGCTGCGTGACGAAATCATTAAAGATTTCTACAGCGGCGCTGCCTCCCCCTGGTTTGAGTTGGCATTGGAGTCAGGTATTTTCCCTGCCCTTTTCCCCCTCTACCGCCCTATCCTTTCGAAAAGTTCCCGAGGTAGCACTGATTCCAGAACACAACTCTCTCGGCTGTTCAAAACTATAGATCGCACTAATTCAACAGCACTGGAGCACAAAATACACCGCCAGCCTGATTTCTTTTTCTTCGCCCTGATCCTTATTCCCTGGGCAGAGTCCCGATACCAGATTTTCAGCACCTTCCGAAAAGGGCCGCAGCTTTTTCAGATATCAAAGCAGATGCGCAGTGAACTGGATCAGACTCTTGGAACCGACCTCAATCTTCGCCGTTCCCTCCGACAGGAAATTGTCAATCTGCTGACTAACCTTTCTTCTCTTATTCACAATAGAAAAAATAACAGCTGGCCAAAGTGGCTCCGGAAAAAAAGCTACTTCAGCAAATGCTCACTCTTCTACAGTTTTTATATTGAATCCACTGGAGGAGAACCTGTCACAGAGCAGCAACTGAGAATTGAATCGCCCCCCGAACAAAACAAGTCAAAAATATCTTCAACCAGGAGAGCGTCAACCCACAGAACAAAACCCGCCTTTTCCCACAAGAGTAAAGGCTCCATATTCGGCTTTAAGAAATAGCACTGTTGTTCCAATTGTGCAAACATGTCATCCTTATGTAAAGCATCAAAGTCAACATCTTGAAATATCCAACTTCTCAACCGTCACTACCCCGAGAGGCCAATACGGCCAATTTTTCCTTGATATCTCCGCTGCCAAATGGTAATTATTGCAGTTACTCTATCTAGAGCGGCTCTTGCACGACACCCAGGTTGTTTAATTGTGCAACTAGCGCACTGTTTGCACAATGTTTGGCTTTTTCTCAAAGCTATTTGATGTGCACACATTCAATTTATCTTTTTTTCGGCATTGATGATGTCGTTGCAATCGCGCTTCGCGCATAATTGTTGCCAAAGCAATAGGAGGTTGATATGGCAGACACGGTAAACAAGACTCTGGATCCGCAAGTTGATCGGCGCGGTTTCCTCAAGGGGTGCACAATGGCTGCAGCCGCTTTAGGGCTGTCCGATGCTATGATTCCAAAGCTTGTGGAAGCCGCTGCAACAGCGGAACGGCCACGGGTTGTCTGGCTCCATTTCCAGGAATGCACAGGATGCACAGAAACTTTGCTCCGCGCCTCTCACCCGGACCTTGCTCGTCTCATTCTCGATATTATTTCACTTGAGTATCATGAAACTGTAATGGCCGCTGCCGGACATCAGGCAGAGCACAACCTGATGGAAACAGTTGAAAAACATCCGTTTATTCTGGTAGTAGAGGGTGCCATCCCAAGAAAAGATGGCGGCATTTACTGTAAAATTGCTGGAAAAACAGCGATGGATATACTTGCGGAAGTTGCTCCAAAGGCCTCGGCAATTATCTCCATTGGAACCTGCGCCTCCTTTGGCGGCGTACAGGCTGCTTCACCAAATCCTACAGGTGCCGCCGGAGTTCAAGACTACCCTGAATTGGTGGGTGGCACACCTATTATAAACATTCCCGGCTGTCCACCTAATCCGATTGCTTTTCTTGGAACCATCCTCCACTATCTTACCTTCAAGAGACTGCCGGCTCTGGACAGCATGAACCGTCCGCTCTTTGCTTATGGGCGTAAAATCCATGACCACTGTGAGAGAAGAGCTCACTTTAATGAAGGTCGGTTTGTCGAACAGTACGGTGACGAAGCCCACAAACTTGGTTACTGCCTCTTTAAAGTTGGGTGCAAGGGCCCTGAGACATTTGCAAACTGCCCGGCTGTACGCTTTAACGATGTAGGTGTTTGGCCAGTAAGTGTCGGTCATGGCTGTACAGGGTGCACCGAACCAAATTTCTGGGACACCATGACACCTTTCTATGAGAGACTGCCAAATGTTACAATCCCTGTTGCCGGCATTGTCGCAGGCGCAGATTCAGTCGGTAAGAAAGTACTGGGTGTAACAGCTGCTGCCGTAGGTATTCATGCCGCCGTCGGAATTGGTAAACGATTGGTAAAAGGTAAAAGCAGTGACCAGGAATAAGGCACTAAACCCGATGAGCGGGATAAGTACCTTGTAGGTGTATGCAACCACACAATTTCAATATGGATTTCTCTGTTATTGTTTTTTGTGACAGCTTTTCATGAGTAAGGTACTCATAATTTAGGGAGGATTCACATATGGCTCAGCGAATTACCATTGATCCAATTACCCGGATCGAGGGTCACTTAAGAATAGATGTTGAAGTAGACGGGGGAGAGATCACCAAAGCATGGTCTTCCGGCCAGATGTTTCGCGGATTGGAAAATATCCTTAAAGGTCGTGATCCCCGGGATGCCTGGCTGTTTACTCAGCGTATCTGCGGTGTCTGCACTACTGTTCACGCTCTTGCTTCTGTTCGTGCTGTTGAGAACGCACTTGGACTGGAAATTCCACTGAATGCCCAGTTGATCCGTAATATGGTTCAGGCAATCCACTGTCTGCACGATCATATCGTGCATTTTTATGCACTTTCAGCCCTGGACTGGGTGGATGTTGTCTCAGCTCTTGACGCGGATCCAGTTGCCACTGCAAAACTCGCAGACAGTCTCTCCGACTGGCCCGGCAACAGCCCCAAACGTTTTGCGGCGGTAAAAGATAAGCTTAAAGCTCTTGTTGCAAGCGGTCAGCTGGGACCGTTCGCTAATGCCTACTGGGGCCACTCTGCCATGAAACTGCCGCCAGAGGCAAACCTTATGGCGGTATCCCATTATCTTGAGGCCCTCGATTACCAGCGCAAAGCAACCCAGGCCTTAGGAATCATCGGCGGTAAAAACCCGCATATCCAGAATTTTGGTGTTGGCGGTGTAACCACTAACCTCAATCCTGACAATGAGACCGCTGTTACCATGGAGCGCCTCTACTATATCAAACAACTGATATCAGAGGTCAAAGATTTCGTCAACATGGTCTATGTCACTGATGTCGTAGCTGTTGGGGCCCTCTATGCAGAGTGGCTTCCTTATGGTGCCGGTGTCACCAACTATCTTGCAGCCCCGGATATGTTTACTGATGCAGCGGGCACCAAATCAGATCTTCCCGGTGGCACTATCTTTGGTGGCGACCTGGCAAGTGTGAAGCCGATCGTCGGTCTTGCTGATCCATACCTCAAGGAGAACGTGGAGGAATCCATTGCCCGCTCCTGGTACGATGGAGACTGGTCCAAGCATCCCTGGGAATCAAGCACCGATCCCAAGTATACCGACTTTGAAGACGAAGGCCGCTACTCATGGATAAAAGCACCACGCTTCCAGGGTAAACCGATGCAGGTTGGACCTCTTGCCCAGATGGTAGTGGGCTATGCCCAGGGTCATAAACTCACAGTCAAAAGTGTAAATGGAGTCCTTGATCGCATCAGTTCAGTTGCAGGGGTCAAAGTCGGACCGGAAATTCTCCACTCCACTATTGGTCGACATGCCGCCCGAGCAGTCCGTGCAAGTATGATGGCTGACCTCTGTCTCGATCACTGGGATCTGCTGGTTAATAATATCGGTTCCGGTGACCTGGAGATCTTCAACCCTCCCACATTTCCTAAAGGTGAGCAGCGTGGTGTCGGTGTTCACGAGGCACCCCGGGGTATTCTATCGCACTGGGTTGTTATTCAGGATGGTAAGATCAAGAACTACCAGTGTGTGGTTCCCTCTACCTGGAATGCCGGACCTCGCGATGCGGCAGGTCAGCCTGGACCGTATGAAGCTTCTCTTATTGGTAATCCGATTGCTGATCCGGAAAGACCCCTTGAGGTGCTTCGCACCATCCATTCTTTTGACCCGTGTATTGCCTGTGCCGTCCATATGCTGGACCCTGAAGGCAAGGAAGTAATGAGAGTGAAAGCTCTGTAATGGAGGAAACATAATGGCAACATATGAAAAACATCACTGCTGGAGCCTACTGCTTCGGCTCTTCCACTGGATGTTTGTACTGTCCATCATTTCTCTTGTAACGACAGGGTTCTATATCAATAATCCGTGGACAAACACAATGATAGAGGGGGGTACTACTTCCTTGGCGATGACATATATGCGCTATATCCATTTTATAGCAGCATATACTTTCGCTTCAGCTGTAGCTATCCGGCTTTTCCTCTACATTTTTGGCAATAAACAGGAAAGAATACTGGATATCCTGCCTGTTACCGGACGAAATATCAAGAACCTTTACCGTATACTGCTGCACTACAGTTATATCAGTGACAGTCACGACGATCGCCTGGGCCACAATATTCTGGCTGGCGGATCATATCTGATCACCTATTTTGCCGCCCTTTTTATGATCCTCAGCGGTTTTTATATGCTCTACCCGGAGGTGTCGTTCTGGCAGGTGTGGGGTGTTAAACTGCTTGGCAGTCAGCAGTGGGCCCGTTTTCTCCACCATTGCGTTATGTGGTGGTTTCTGTTTTTTGTCGTTATCCATTTCTACTTTCTGATCTGGAACGACGCCAAACATCCTGAGGGACTAATTTCCTCTATGTTTACCGGTGTCAAATTCAAACAGAAGGCATAAACAAACCGGGGTCGAAATCCTTGTCCGAGGCACTGTCCAGGGCGTAGGTTTCCGACCCTTCGTTTACAATTTAGCCTATCGTTTCTCCGTCACCGGCACTGTAATTAATACAGGTGACGGAGTCATTGTACAGGCGATTGCCGAAAACGAAAAACTAAAAGCTTTTATCAAAGCAATATCTGAAGAAGCCCCACCCCTCTCCCGCTTAACTTCTGTTGACTGTCGCCCTTTTACCTTTGATGTTCTGCCGGAAGGGTTTGCCATCCTTGCGAGTAGCGCAACAGACGCAGCAACCACAAGTATCCCGCCCGATATCGCTTTATGCGATGACTGCTATAGTGAATTAACCGATCCCGCCGATCCCAGGTTCTGCTACCCTTTTATCAACTGCACCAACTGCGGGCCCCGGTTCACAATAGTTGAAACCATCCCTTATGACCGGCCGAAGACCTCAATGAAGGTTTTCCCGATGTGCCCTGCCTGCGAAAAAGAGTATCACAATCCGGCCGACAGACGATTTCATGCCCAGCCAAACGGTTGCCCCGAATGCGGCCCGAATATCTCCTGGCATGATCAGAATGGTGCTGACTTGGGGACTGGAGACGTAATCGCTGCTGCGGCAGAGA
>DEIL01000120.1:3320-6449 GCA_002352445.1 Desulfobulbaceae bacterium UBA2775 | reverse complement strand
ACCATGGGTTCCCCACCGTGCCTGGTTAATATCGCCCTGGCTGACATGGGTAGGATTACCAGTGGATGGCCCTCCCCTCTGTACGTTGGTAATAACGCAGGGAACTTCAGTCGTGCAGGCATAGCCGATGGCTTCCTGCTTAAGAGAAAACCCGGGACCGCTGGTGGCGGTCATTGCCTTTCTACCGGTAAGGGATGCGCCGACAACGGCACACATGGAAGCAATTTCATCTTCCATCTGAATAAATCTCCCACCACTCTCCGGCAGCCGGGTAGCAAGATGTTCCATTATTTCAGTAGATGGAGTTATCGGATAGCCGGCAAAAAAATCAATACCCGCATACATCGCCCCCTCAACACATGCCTCGTTGCCCTGGACAAATCTTATTTTATTCTTCATTATCCTCACCCTGTTCTGTAAATACCTCGATTGCGAGATCCGGGCACCGTAATTCACACATCTTACAACAGATACAGTCCTCCGGCCTGACCGCCACTGATTTCTCTTTGGTGTCAAGCTCCAAAACCTTTGTGGGGCAAAAATGAACGCATATTCCACACCCTTTGCACCATTCCCGGTTTATCACAATTTCCTTGAGTTTCTGCCTGGCCATACAATCCTCTTAAATGTTGACGGCATTATAAATAGCCTAGATTTCTGACAAGCGAAGACTATGAGAACTCTTCTTCTGCTCAGCTATCTAAAATTACGAGCTTTTACTAAACTATCAAGCACGATAAACTCGTAAGAACTCAACTTCTTCGCTATCGCGTCATTCCCGCACTCGCGGGAATGACGCGGCGAGGAGTTTTTACGAAATTATCAAACACTGATTACCCTAACTTAACCCGAGACAATTCATCTTCAAACGGTTTACGGTGTTACTTTCACCTCCACACAGAACACGTTTGCAGGAAAGTGAATTCTTTTCCTACTCTCTATACCAAACTCACCTTCTGTCAAGTATCAAATGCAGACCAACCACTTTTTTCGCCCTACTCTTCTTCCATGAACGGGTAGGAGAAATTTGAAGGTGGCACAAATGTTTCCTTGATTGTCCTGGTGGACACCCATCGTAATAAATTGGCCATAGATCCCGCCTTGTCATTTGTCCCTGATGCTCTGCCTCCACCAAAGGGTTGCTGTCCCACAACTGCTCCAGTGGGTTTGTCGTTGATATAAAAATTTCCGGCGGAATTTTCCAGTTTTGCAAGAGCAACGCTCACTGCGCCTCGATCACGGCTGAAGATACACCCGGTTAGCGCATAGGCGGATGAACTATTACACAGATCCAGGGTCTCCTCATATTTGTCATCGTCATAGACATAGACGGTTAATACCGGACCAAATATCTCCTCCGTCATTGTCCGAAAGTGTGGGTCACTTGCCAGGATTACCGTTGGTTCAATAAAATAACCTTTACTCTCTTCACAGTTCCCACCTATTATAATCTCCCCGCCATTATTCTTTTTAGTGTAGTCGATATACTCAGCAATAGACTCAAAAGCTCCCTTATCTATTACAGCACCGACAAAATTTCGAAAATCAGTTGGCGGTCCCATTTTTATTTTCCCTATCTGCTCCCTGAGTCCCGCCTCAACATCCTGCCAGATACCGGCGGGAATATAGGCCCGGCTGGCCGCAGAGCATTTCTGCCCCTGATATTCAAATGCGCCTCTGACCAATCCTGCAACCAGTTCCTGAACGTTGGTGCTGGAATGGGCAAAAATAAAATCCTTGCCGCCCGTCTCGCCGACAATGCGAGGATACGATTTATAATCACCAATGTTTGTTCCGATGGTCTTCCACATCTGTCGAAACACTCTGGTGGATCCGGTAAAGTGCACTCCTGCCAGATGCTGATCATTGAGACATATCTCCCCTACACTGGAGCCTGATCCGGGAATAAAATTAATGACGCCTGGAGGTAAGCCGGCTTCATCCAGGATCTCCATGATGAGATACGGAGTATAGACAAGAGAGGATGCCGGCTTCCAGACAACCGTGTTGCCCATGATGGCAGGTGCAGTGGATAAATTCCCGGCAATTGCAGTGAAGTTAAACGGAGTTACCGCAAAAACGAACCCTTCCAGTGGTCGGTATTGTATATGATTCCAGACTCCAGTGGATGACTCAGGCTGTTGCCGGTAAATCTCCTCGGCAAAACGTACGTTAAACCTGAGAAAATCAATCAATTCACAGGCAGCATCAATCTCAGCCTGAAAAACCGTCTTACCGCCGGCAAGCATGGCACCGGCGTTGATTAGTGATCTATATTTAACCGCAAGCAGTTCCGCTGCTCTTAGAAAAATAGCACACCTTTCTTCCCAGCGAAAATTCTGCCACATGGCTTTTGCGGCAACAGCGGTATCAATTGCAAGCTGAACCTCTTTTGGACCAGCCTTGTGATAGTGTGCCAGTATATGTTTGTGATCATGGGGCATTGTGACCCTGGCCAGGTCACCTGTTTTAATTTTTTCGCCACCGATGATCAGTGGAATTTCTATTTCTCTGGAGGCCATCTCCTGCAAGGCCTTTTTTAATTTACTTTTTTCAGGGCTTCCGGGACCATAGGAGAGAATCGGCTCGTTTATCGCCTTTGGTGTCTCTATTACGCAATTATTCATAAGATTTTTCATCGTATCATCCCTTTTTAAACAGAGATTTTATAACTACCCCAGCCATTTTGGGATTCTCTTTCAATCGTCTGGTAGAATAGCCAAACCACTGTTTTCCAAACGGTACATAGACACGCATGCGATGTCCCTTCTCAAGGATAGATTTTCGCAGGGCCGGAGTAACCCCATAGAGCATTTGAAATTCATATTTATCACCTGGCACCTTATACTTTTCGATTAATTTATAAGCGCCTTCAACAAGACGAATATCATGAGTTGCTATAGCCGGGTACATATTTTCCTGAAACATCAGCTCCACATCCTCGAGAAAGTGGGCATTGACCTCCTCATATTTTTTATAGGCTATCTCGTCCGGCTCAATATAGATACCCTTGCAGACGCGCAAATTGACAGGAGAATCTTCACTGTTCAGATCTTTTAAATCCAGAATGTCCTGATGTGTACGTTTCAGGTAGGACTGAACGACAAGACCAACATTTTTGGGGAACTC
>DEIL01000120.1:0-3192 GCA_002352445.1 Desulfobulbaceae bacterium UBA2775 | reverse complement strand
TTTCCATTTACTCCTGCTTTTTCCGCCGCCTTGATTACCTCAAGGTACTCCTGCTTGTTAGTCTCTGCCTCCTCAAGCGTTGTTATGAACTCCCCGAGTATATCAATTGTAGTCAGGATGCCTTCTTTGTTTAAGTTTTTGGCATTTAAAATGGCTTCTTCAACCGTTTCCCCTGCAATATATTGCTTTGAAAACATCCACACCAACTTCTTTGGCATATGGGGAAGAATTCCGGCAATCATTTTATTGATCATTACAGCACCTGTTATTGTTTGAAATTTCTAAGAACTCTCTTCAGAGTACCACATTATCCGGCAAACAGACAGCAGGATACGCCAGTCATGGTCACAAATGCAAACCCTGCACCCACATATTGTGCACAATATGTGCACACAACACTGGTGTTGTATAATAATCACCTGCGTTCCTATTTGTCATCCATACTTTTGCTATATCTTTCCCATAAATAATAACCAGCAGCCAAGTGTATACAATATTTTGATACAATCCGGGTGATTATTCTTGAGATTATGGTATAATCATCAAAAGTTCAATCAGATACCCACCCAATCACAGCACTCGATCTTATTATAACCATTTGGCAATACCTTTTTACCCACTCACCTTAAGAGTATTCTTTTTGAATAACAGGGAAAAAATGATAATGGAACAAATAAAAAATAACTCGGAAGAGTTAGTCTACCAGAAACTCAAAAGCGCCATAAGAAAAAGATATATTAAACAAGGGAGTCAACTTGTTGAAGTGGCTTTGGCAAAACAGCTAGGCGTCAGCAGGACTCCTGTAAGAAGTGCCATTAAGCGCCTGGAGTCAGAAGGACTCGTCAACAGCATACCCAACAAAGGCGCATTCGTTATTACGCCAATGTTAAGAGAGATAGAGGAGACCTTCCTGGTTCGGGCCCAGCTTGAGAAGATGGCCGCGCGGCTCACTGCTAAAAAAATAACCAAAAATCAATTAGGTGTACTGCAGGAACTTATTGACACTGAAGCCCAGGTCTTTGATAAGAGCAATCTCGACAGCTATTTCGCAATCAACGACACCCTGCACCTGAAGATCGCTGAATTCTCCGGAAACAAAGTGTTAAGCAGTTATGTGCAGGAACTGCTGGACAGGACGCGAATCTACCTGATTCTCTATGATCCTTTCTTAAAGCTTGAGTACAGCCCTACAGCAGAACATCAGAAGATTGTAAACGCACTGAAAACCCGTACCCCAAAAGAGGCCGGGAAAGCAGTGGAAAAACATATCAAAAGCTCTATTGAGGGCCTTGGAGCAGCAGAAACATTGCCGGAGGATTATCTATCAATCTGACAGGGAGGCTCAAACCAGTTCAGCCATAATTCTATTTGCCAGAGGGAAGCCTTTCTCTGTTATATGCAGCCGATCCTCTGTAAGCCTTAGCAGGAGAAGGCCAATCAAGCGGCTCAGGGTGTCGCCATAGTGCTCTTTCAAGTCAATGGTGTAGCGATCATACAACTCCCTGAGGGAAACACCCTGAGTCATCCTCAAGCCCATAACAACAGTTTCCCGGAAGGATGCCTCTTGAGATAGTTCCTCACTTTCAACAACCGCACTTCCACCCCTGTTAATAAGGTCTATATATTGTGCAGGATCGGCAACACGTTTATCCCGTACCCCCTTCAGATAACTCACACTGCCTGCACCAGCTGCAAAGTATTCCCTGTTTCGCCAGTAGTTGATATTATGACGACACTCAAAACCCAATTCAGCATAATTAGAGATTTCATACTTTTTCATTCCAGTTTCCTGACAGAACTGATCCGTCACCGCATCCATTTCAAGAATTTCATCCTCATCCGGCAAAGACAGATTACCCGTGTCAATGTATCCCTCAAGAGGAGTTGCCGGTTCTATTGTCAATTGATACAGAGAAAGATGCTTTGGGGTAAGGGAAATAGCTGTGTCAAGGGATCGCTGCCAGGAATCTCCATCCTGCCCCGGTAAACCATACATAAGATCCAGGTTGATATTCTTAAAACCCGCCTGGTGAGCAGCCCTTACTGCCTGCTCTGCCTCCCTGCAGGTATGACACCGCCCCAGAATGCAGAGTTCCTGATCATTAAAGGACTGCACCCCAAAAGAGAGCCTGTTCACTCCGCCCTCTCTCAGCGCTATTAAATCACTTTCGCGGACAGTACCGGGGTTTGCCTCAAGGGTAATCTCAATATCCCCTGTAAAACCAAATAGACCCTCTACCTGTTTGATAAGATGCACCAACTGAGCCGATGTTAGAACCGTCGGTGTTCCCCCGCCGATAAAGAGTGTTGCCAGGGCGCCCCGGTTTCCCTCTATAGCCATTCCTGCAATTTCTCTCTCCAGGGCGGCAAGATACGGTTCATACAACGCTTCCTTTCCCGCACTGGAATTAAAATCACAATAACAGCACTTCGTTTTACAAAAAGGAATATGGAGGTAAAGAGATGCCATCAGCTGCTGATAGTCTGCATAACCGAAAGACAATCCCTGCTGATTGACTGCATCAGCCCATTATCGGCAAAACTATAGGAACCATCACCGATAATAAGATGATCCAGGAGCTGCATCTGCATATAGTTGCAAACCAGCCAGAGCGTTTTAGTCAGTTTGATATCCTGCGGAGACGGTTGCAGGGAACCGGAGGGATGATTGTGAGCTACAATCAGGGCAGCCGCGTGAAACAGTAAGGCTTTTGATACAATTTCCCGGGGATAAACGGTATTAACATTCAAGGTCCCTTCTGCCACGACCTCGGAATCGATAATGGCATGGGATGAATCCAGATAAATAACCGTAAAAACCTCCTTCTTAAGGCCCCTCATTGAATGAATAAGGTATTCTGCAACCTCAGCAGAAGAGTGAAGGTAGCGTTTGCCGTATAAGCGCTCCTTGAGGTAATGGCTTGCAACACCATGGACAAAATGAAGGGCAAAGCTATTCTTGGGCCCGACACCTTTTACATCCTGCAGGGCGACAAGCGGTGCCTCAAGGACTTTGGAAAAAGAACCAAATATTTTAAGAAGCTGCCTGGCAGCCTCTTTACAGTCCGTGCGTGGAGTACCAAAAGAAAGCAGAAGCTCAAGAATCTCTGCATCACTAAATCCGACAAGTCCTTTATCAAGGAAGCGATCCCGCAGTCGACTCCTATGACCGGCGCCCTTTTTCTGCCACTT
>DEIL01000170.1:16910-30751 GCA_002352445.1 Desulfobulbaceae bacterium UBA2775 | reverse complement strand
GCAATTATTATAGCTTTTAACCTGCTTGTTGCCGTCCCTACCTACTCTTTCCTGCTGGCCTTGACACTCCTGATTGTTTTTTTCTTCAGCCGGAAAATATATGAGGGAGGACCATATGCTGGAGCATTTATTTCCGGGCTTACTACCTTTCTCGTACTCCTTGGAACTTCCACTATGGTTGATAAGGTTGCCGGTTCAAACTTCTATCTGCGTATCGGACAGATACTTTTTGCCGGGCTGTTTTCCATAGCGGGCATTATTCTGGTTGAACACCTTCTTCGTCCCGGCAGAAAACGACGGTTATTGCCTTTGTTTTCCCGGTCAAGGTGATTTGCATGAAACCGGGCCAGTTCTTTCCTACCTGTAGACTGTCCCGTGCAGTCACGATCCTTTTGTTCGCATTTTTGCTTCTCTCTCTTGTCGGCTGCAGTAAAAGAAGTGTTTTGGTCAAAGTGCCAGCCGGTGATAATATCAGAGGTGAATGTGTTGTACTGCTTCACGGCTTGAGCCGTACGTATCGCTCAATGAATCGGATGCAGGAGACCTTGACAGATACAGGGTATCATACGGTCAGCCTTAATTACCCTTCTACTAAAAAAACTATTGAGTCCATTGCAGGAGAAGATTTTCCTCCGGCACTGGACAAATGCCGTGAGTTCAATCCGGCGGCAATCCATTTTGTTACCCATTCCCTGGGAGGCATTGTTATCCGCCAGGCTTTCAGTAAAAAAAGACCTGTAAATCTAGGCAGGGTAGTGATGCTCAGCCCGCCAAATCGCGGTAGTGCAGTGGTAGATAAGTTGAAAGACTGGTGGTTTTACATCTGGCTGAACGGGCCTGTCGGCCAACAGTTGTCGACAGATGCGGATTCCGTACCCAACCAGCTGGGCAGTGTAGATTACCCGGTTGGTATCATTACAGGGGACCGCCACGCCTTTTTTGATGCATGGTTTTCCTTTCTTATTCCCGGCAGAGATGATGGAAAGGTTTCGGTTGAACATGCGCAGGTTGACGGTATGCGGGATTTTCTTGTGGTTCATGAGAGCCACCCGTTTATTATGAATTCTGATTATGTCATGGCCGAGACTGTTTATTTTCTTAGAAAAGGTACTTTTAAGCACCAGAAGGATCCCGTTCCACCTGCGCCCGGTGCGGACTGGTTTTCTTTTACAACCAGATAAAGTGTTTATGGTTTGTTCACCAATCTTTAAGTGGGTAAAAAGGAGGTATAGCTGTGAACAGGGGCTCTGATAATAGAAAGCGGAAGCTTTGGCTCAGAGTCCTTGCTATTTTTCTTCTTGTTGCATGTCTGACTGTCTTTGCAGCCGGACTCATGCTTAAAAGGGGGATTAAGCTGGACGATTTTACCATGGGCACAGTTACAATTTCTGATTTTTCTCTGCAATGGCAGAATAAGCTGGAAATTGCGATTGGTACAATTACAGTTGGAGAGCAGGAAGATTCAGGGTTAACAAAAAAATTCAGTCTTGTGCACAAGGGTATCAGGGCGGCACATTTTCTAGGCCACTTCTTTTCAAGACTCTCAGTTAAGGCTGTCAGAATAGGATCATTGAATGGTTCCCTCCACCTTGACGGGGGGCAGGAACCATCCTTTTTCATTTTGTCATCCAATGACCTGATACTTCGATCCAGGCTGGATCTTAAAGAGAACAGTCTGGTTGTTGATGTTAAAGATCTTACCAGCAAACGGTTTAACACCAAGGCTAAAGGACAGATAAGCCTTAATGGTGGAAAAGGATATATAACAGGTACTCTCTTAGCGAACCTGGCGGGAGTTTTGCCTGTAACGCTGGATTTTACGGCAGACCAGGATCAGATGTCGTTTAGCGGCAAAGGAGCTGGTGAAATAAATAATATCACCCCGTTTGTTGACCTGTTCGGCCTGAATAATAATATCCAGCGCTGGATCACAGAGTATCTGAAAGGCAGCCGTTATAATCTGAAAATTTTTAAAGGTGTAATCCCCTGGCAGGACCCGGGACTCATCCTGGATACACTTTACGCGGAAGTAAGGGTAGATGACCTCGAGTATACTTTTGCTCCCGGTGATCCCGGCCTGGAACCTATCAGAGCCGATTATGGTGATGTTGTTTTCAGCAAGGGAGTTCTGTCCATTATCCCATATAATTCAATTTTCTATGGTCAGGAAATCAGAGAAGGATGGGTAGAAATTGCTTTTACCAGTCCGGCTGATATAATCCTCACGGTCTATATCAAGACTCCTGCCAGGGCCAATGAAGATATCCTGACCCTGCTCAACCATTATAATATTTCCCTGCCGTTCAAACAGAAAGCCGGGGAGACAAAAGTCGATCTGGTTTTGACCATTAACCTCAACAAGGGCCAGGTAGAGACCAGTGGAATCTTTCTGATCGATAAAGGTGTTATTGAGTTTGGTCGGAAAAACTATGGTGTGAAGGCTGCCAGGATTGAACTAAAAAACAGTAATATCAATATTGATGGTGTAGTCAGTTTTGAAGAACTGTTTGTTGCCGGCATCAGTGGGACTTTTGAGGGTCAAAGTGGGACGGGCGATCTGGATATTACCCTGGATAAGGTCAGTTTTGATACCGGCAAGTCAAGGGTGACTCTTGACGAATCGAAGCCGCGGCCGGTTATCAGGTACCATATCAGCCCGGATGGCGACTCCCTGGCTGGCGGAGCCTCTTCATGGAATCTGGATTCAATGAAGCTGCATCTCGGCCCTTTCACTACTCCTTTTTCCCCCGACAATATCTCTGTTAACCTTCCTCCAACTATGTTGACCCACTCTTCTGGTATAAAATCAGAAATATCAGGTTCATTTTCCTTCAAAGAAAAAAAAGTCAATATACATAGTGATCTTTTAAATTATCAGGTCAATGATCTGGTGTTGCAAGAATCAGGTCTGCCGATTTCCATCCAATATGATAAAGAATTGACGATCAGCACTGAAAAAACTTCCCGATGGAAGGTGAACAATGTTCTGACAACCCTCTATCCCTCACGGTTCAAGTATGGTGGCAATATCCTCTCTATGATCAATGGCCGAATAAGCTATGGAGATTTTTTGGACAGCCGGATTACCGGCTACTATGACAATGCATCTAAAGAGGGTACTTTTCTCCTGGAGGATCTTCATATTAAAGAAAAGGATATCGGCGACCTGTTCGGGTCGTCAAAGGGCATCCCTGTAGAGATCAGCGAAAAAGATGAAAAACTTGTTATCAGAATTCCGGAACTGGATCTTTCAATCAGTACCAGTGAAAGTAAGGGCTGGTCAGCAACCTTTCACGATCTGGCAGTTATTCACCAACGTTCACCGTTGCTGCAGCAGTATATGGTGGATTCGGGAAGCCTGACAATTTTTTCGGAAAACGGTAAAAAACCGTACAGTTTTACCGCCGATATCCCTTATCGCTATCCTTTTCTGGTAAAAGATGACACACCAGTAGCTCATTTGAACATCTCCGGGGAGATCACCGGCAGTGGTTTCAATGCCACAGTAAATGAAGAGCTGCAAATAGAGTATAGTGATCAGTTGACCATCAGTTCAAAAGACTTAAATTTTAACATTCCTGCGATTACTTCGTTTTTTAAGGAACGTCCTAAATCTGCAGTTGTTGGTTCGGAAAAGAAAGGAGCGATTAAATATACTTTCGACGCCACTGATGGCAGCCTCTTTTTCAGGCCGGGAGCGGAGATCCTGGCCGACCGGATACATATTGAGAATGTGGACGACAAAACCATTATGCGATTGGAACATGGTTCAGGTTATATTGCTTTTGATCTCAGGGAAGACAATTTTACTCTCGAAGGGAAAAAGCTGGATCATACCTTTATGAGTGCATTGGTTGAGAAGGCACAGTTTGACAATGGACAGATGAGCATGGCTGCCAAGGGGACATTCGATAAATTTTCAGCCCTGTTTAAAATAGAAAACACCATTCTCAAAAAAATGAAGGCAATGCAAAATGTTCTTGCCTTTGTTAATACTATTCCTGCTCTTATTACTTTTTCCCTGCCTGAATACAACAGCAGAGGTTTACCTCTTGATTCTGTCATTGTTGGCATGGCTGTGGAGGAGGGTATGGCTGTTATCGAGTCTTTTGAGATGGACTCGCCTGAACTTGATATTGCAGGAAGTGGCTGGGTCGATTTTCCTCAAAAGCAAATTGATATGGATTTCAACCTGTTTACCCAGGCCAGAACGAACGTAAAAAAGATTCCCCTGGCCGGATATATCCTGGCCGGCCGCGAAAAACGTCCCTCCGTCACTCTTAAAGTTTCGGGAGATTTGTACGATCCCAGGGTAGAAAACTCGCTGCTTAAACAGGCAGTTACTCTGCCCCTTGCCGTTCTCCTTCGTACTCTGGCACTGCCAATCCATTTAGTTGATAACATGACCGATTCCCAAGATGATGGGGAAAATGGGAAAAATGAACTCAACAGTGAAAAGACGAATGAATTTGATTCCTTCCATGAAGAATAGAGTACTTTCCGTTTGTCTCCTGCTTTTGGTTGGTGGCTGTGCCTCCCTGCCGCCAAATACCAATACCCCGACCTATGCTTTCCAAGATACGGCTGATACCAGGGCAGGGAGTAGATACGAAGAACTGAGGAAAAGCCATACGGGTAAGTCCGGTTTTTTTCTGCTCAGTAATGGTCTCGATGCTTTTACCGCTAGAGCAATCCTGGCACAGGGTGCGGACAGGAGTATTGATGTTCAGTATTATATGATCCATAACGATCTCACAGGGATCCTTTTTGGCGACCAGCTGCTCAAGGCAGCAGACCGAGGCGTCAGGATCCGTCTGCTAATAGACGATATGGATCTTGAAAAACGGGATAAGGGACTCTCAACGCTTGCCGCCCATTCCAATATTGATCTGCGGATCTTTAATCCGTTTAGCCGTGAAATGATTCGCGCTCCACAGTTTCTGCTTCGGTTTGGGTCGGTCACTCGCCGTATGCATAATAAATCTTTTACAGTAGACAACCAGGTGACGATTGTTGGTGGTCGAAATATCGGCGATGAATATTTTGATGCAGACCCGGACTTTGGTTTTGCCGATTTGGATATACTGGCAATTGGCTCTGTGGTAAAAGAGGTTTCTGATTCATTTGATGAGTATTGGAATAGCAGTCTAGCCTACCCTATTGCAGTACTGCGCCCTGATCTTACTGAAAAAGATGATTTGGAGGAAGGGCGCAGAAGAGTGGCGGAGTATTTAGGTCAGGATTCCGTTGCGGAGTATCTGCAATTGCTTCTCAATTCTCGCCTGGCTGAAACTATCAGAAATAATGAGGTGCAGTGGTACTGGGGAGAGGCCTCGGTGATGGCCGATAATCCTGGCAAACTGAAAAGCTATGACTTGAACCATGCCTATACCTTATCCTCCAAGATCACTCCTTTCTTTGAAGACCTCGATAAGGAATTTTTGATCTTTTCCCCCTACTTTGTGCCGGGGAAAAAAGGTACAAAGTTTCTTTCTGATTTAAGTAAAAGTGGTGTGCATGTACGTATTTTTACTAATTCGCTCGCCTCAACCGATGTGGGTATAGTTCATGCCGGGTATGCCAAGTACCGAACGACCCTGCTTCGGGCAGGGGTTGAGCTCTATGAGATGGACAAGACTCTCAATAGGAAAGAGCGTAAGGCAAAAAAAGGTGATTCCGGATCCTCAAAGGCAAGTCTCCATGCCAAGTCGTTTGTCTTTGATCGCGAGCAGGTCTTTATCGGTTCGCTGAATCTTGATCCACGCTCAATTGTTGAAAATACGGAAATAGGTATTATGGTGACGTCGAAGGAAGTCGCCAAAATTCTGGCTGGTAAATTTGATATGATGATTGAAAAAATAGCCTTTCGGCTCGAGCTTCATACTGATGAAGAAGGTATTGAATTCATTTTCTGGCATGGACTGGAAGAAGGAGAGGAACGTGTCTGGAAAGCTGATCCACATACAAGTTTCTGGCGGCGGTTCGCTCTTGGCCTGGTTAGCCTGCTGCCGGTTGAGTCACAACTCTGATCCCATGACATTTGCTAATCGCTATACTCCGATTAAGTTGGCTAATCTCCCAAATTTGCTCCTGTTAGCTGTATCCTTTTGTTGTATCACTCTCAGTTGTACATTTATTCCGGAGCATGAACAGCTTGTTTCTGTGAAGGTCGATAAACCCCTGAGTCGGAGTAACGGGGATTGCATGGAAACAGCTCCAGCCCATAGCGAAGTGAACAGAACCAGACCACTATCTGAACTTTCCCCGGATAGAATAGCCATCCTTGATTGGAATATATATAAGGGACAGGGTAAGGGATGGGAAAGCGATTTTTTGCGCCTGAGCAGTGGAAAAAATATTCTACTTCTTCAAGAAGCTCCATTGAACGATGGACTGCAGAAACTACTGCAAAAAAAAAATCTGTACTGGAATTTGAACAGTGCCTTCAAGTATAGGGGAGTTGAGACAGGGGTATTGATTGCATCGACCATCGAACCTTTTGGAAGTTGCGGCATGCGTTATACCGAGCCGCTTATCGGTCTGCCAAAAACCATCCTGATCAACAGATATGCCGTCGCCGGTTCAGCAGATGAACTTTTGGTGGCCACGGTACATGGTATAAATTTTACCATGGGTATTGGAGCTTACAAGGCACAATTTCAAGCCCTGACTGATGTGTTGAAAAAACATAGAGGCCCGCTTATCATTGCCGGTGACTTTAACAACTGGAGTGATAAACGAACTGCTGTCGTCGATTTTCTGGTGGGTGATTTGTCACTGTCGGCTCTCCCTTTTGAAGATGAAGGCCGCACAACATTTTTTGGTGACCCGGTGGATCATTTTTTATATCGAGGAATGGAACCGGTTGCCCATATGGTTCATCCGGTGACTTCATCCGATCATAATCCAATATCTGTAACCTTTAGGCTTATGCAGCGACTAGATACGACCCAAAATTAAACTGCTAATATAATGAAATATCTACTGTTTATTTTTTTTCTATGTTTTTCCTTTCCCGGGAATTTCACCTTTGCTGCAGAAAATGAGGAAATTGAGTATCTGCTCTCATATATTGCTGTAAGCGACTGTATTTTTATTCGCAATGGGACAGAGCACCCACCAAAAGAGGCCAGTGAACATCTGGAAATGAAATATAATCATGTTAAGAAGCGAATAAAAACCGCAGATGTTTTCATTAAAAAAATTGCTTCAAAGAGCAGTATTACCAGAAAAAAATATCAAGTACTGTGCAAGGGTGAGAAATTTCCTACAGAGCAGTGGCTGGAACAGGCCCTGGCATCCTACAGAATATCAGCAGGACACCAGGAGTTAAAAGGAGAAAAGTGATTATTTCAGGGCGGCTATTATTGCCGGGAGAAAAACCGGCATATCATCAGGTGTACGGCTGGTGATCAGGTTGTTATCAATCACAACAGCCTCGTCAACCCATTGAGCCCCGGCGTTGACCATATCGTCTTTGATTGCGAAAAAGGAAGTTGCCTTTCTGTTTCTGATAATATCGGCGGAAACAAGCATCCAGCCCGCATGGCAGATGGCAGCAACCACCTTGCCGGAGTTGTCGGCATCTTTAACAAGTTTCACCATTGCTGGAAAACGCCGCATCATATCCGGTGCATAACCACCGGGAATGATCACTGCATCAAAGTCATCTGCTGTGACTTCATCTGCTGAAACGTCAGCTACAGCAACCGTACCGGGTTTTCCATTGAAAGTCGCTGTTCGGCCGGAGCCAACCACAACTACTTCGGCACCTGCCTCTTTCAACCGGTAGTAGGGGTACCAGAATTCAAACAGATTGAACATCTCCTCAACCAGTATGGCGACTTTTTTATTTTGCAGTTCCATAGAACCTCCTATTGTAAATTTATCAGTAGTTAAGAAGCACCTTCACAAAAGGATAGACATTAATTACATTATGGCAAATTCGTAAAAACTCAAATTCTTTACTATTCGATCATTCCAGCCTATGCAGGTATGACGATGAGAGCAGCTGAGTTTTATACGCAAAAAAAACAATAAATGGATCAGCCTATGAAGCAGTCTGAAACAGAAATATTTATTCGAGATTTCCAGCAGAACCTTCGGAAAATCCTTATCGAGAATCCAGAAATTGAAACTGTTAATCATCTTGAGGGGTTACCTCGTCAGGATTTAAATAAGATCCTGTCCCCGAAACCTCTTTCGGTTTTTATTCCCACCAAGTACGGAGGACGAGGTGGTAAACCTGTTCACTGTCTGTCTATACTGGAGACAACTGCTTATGAATCTCTGCCTGTAGCACTAATGATGGGGATTTGCGGTTCTCTTTTCCTTGACCCGGTGGGTAAGTACGGCCAGGAAAAAGCCAAAGCTCATGTTTTCTCATCATTTCTCAACGATAATTCTTTAGGCGGGTTAATGATAACTGAACCGGAGTTTGGCACAGATGCGCTTTCAATGCGTACATCCTATTCCACATCCGATAAAGGTTATTTGTTAAAAGGATCCAAACACTGGGGAGGATTAACAGGATTAGCTGACTTTTGGCTGGTTACAACCAGAAAAGAAAAAGGAAATGGCAGGCTTGCACGTGACATCAATCTCTTTATTGTTGAGCAATCTCAACCAGAGCAGAAGATAGAGGTTGAAGAGTATTATCATAAACTGGGCCTGTTTTTAATTCCCTATGGTCTAAATAAGATAGACGTAACTGTTCCATCTACCTCAAAATTGATCCCCCATTCAAGCGGAGTTAAACTAATGATGGATCTCCTGCACCGCAGTCGCCTCAGACTTTCAGGAATTGGGTTGGGGTTTATCAAACGGATGCTGGATGAATCTATAGTCCACTGTCAACAGCGGTATGTAGGGAGAAAAAATTTATTGAACTATGACCAGGTTCAGCACAGGCTTTCACAATTGCAGGCATGGTATACAATAAACTCGGCCATGTGCCACTATACAGGCAGGGTCTCCGGTTTGGAAAATAATCTTACAACATTCGGTTTGCAGGCAAATTCAACCAAAGCTGTATTAACCGACATGATGCAGGATGCGGCCCAATCATTGCTGCAGTTGACGGGCGCTAAAGGGTATCGCAGAGATCATATTGCCGGTCGGGCTGTGGCAGACAGTCGACCATTTCAGATTTTTGAAGGTTCCAACGATGTAATGTATATCCAGATCGCGGAAGCAGTGTTGAAAGAAATGAAAAAAACCAAAGAAACAGATCTTTACATTTTTATGAGTGAGTTTGAACTGACTGAAAGAATTGCCGGTTACTACAAACATATACTCACGTTAAAACTTGATTTTGAACTATTGCAGAGAACAAAAGTGATTCTTGGTAAGATAGTTGCCAGGCTTATCACCACTGAATTTGTCCTCGATTTATCGGCTGCAGGTTTCCGCGCAGATCTGGCAGAAAATGCGATTCAAGTTGTGGGAAATACTCTTGCTGAACTGGTTTCATCTGTTTCTGACCTTCAGCCAGTTTATGTGATAGAAGAGTACCGGGACAGTAGTGACTGGAAATTGATCTGATCCGGTGAAAATGGCCATTTATTGACAGGCTCCTAATGTTGTGTCAACCTTAGAATCATGTTTAGTCGGCCGTCATTCCCGCGCAGGCGGGAATCCAGTACCACCGGCACAGACGCATGGATTTCCTCCTGCGCGGGAATGACACGAAGGCGACAGTACATAGTTGGCACAACACCAGTTAAGGATAAAGAAATTGAAAGGGATGGTTATGGATCCTGCAACTGTAAATTTTACATCTTACAAAAAATCGATCAATGGTGCTCTTGATGCCATCAATGCACCTGAGCAGTTAGCGCTACAAACAGCAATCCTGATAAAGCCGAATTTAATCAACAGCTCACCTCATCCCATAACCACATCACCTGAGTGTTGCGAAGCCGTCATCGAATATATACAGAAAAATTCGAAAGCAGAAATTGTAATTGCAGAGGGCTGTGGGGACGCAAACATTGATACAGCCGAAGTTTTTAAGATCCTTGGTTATACATCAATAGCTGAAAAATATGGTATCCCCCTGGTTGATTTAAATTATGGTCCAGTAAAAACATTGAAAAACTCCTCCTGCTCTGTTTTTCCGGAAATGCACCTCCCGGAAATTGTCTTTAACCATTATATTATTTCAGTTCCTGTACTCAAAGTACATTCTCTTGCAAGAATGACCGGCACCTTGAAAAATATGATGGGATTTGCGCCGCCGAAATATTATTCAGGTAGTTCCGGTGCGTGGAAAAAAGCAGTGTTTCATAATAATATGCAACAATCTATTACTGATTTAAACAGATATCTGATCCCAGATCTTTCAGTAATGGATTGCAGTATCGGCATGGCTGAATTTCATCTAGGCGGTGCGCATTGTGATCCGCCCGTAAAGAAAATAATTGCGGGCTACAATCCATGGAAGGTGGATCGCAAAGCATCAGAATTACTGGGATTAGACTGGAGAAGTATCGGGCATATTGCAGCTGGTTTTAAATCATGACTCCTGTTGGGTTTGCAGTCATTGTTGTGAAATCCATTTAATGGGTGTTTATATGAAAGTCCAGTACTATTCAGGATGAAAGGGATTCGGAGGGGTGTTGACACAACGATCCACAGCCTGCGAGGACGTTTGGCGATACTCCTCCGAATCCCTGTCACACTATTTTCATGCTTTGTTGTGAAATTCATTTAATGGGTGTTAGTACCTTACTCCAGAAAGCCTGTCATAAAAAACAAGAAACTGAGGAATGTATTTTGGAATTAAGTGGTTAAATATACAGCCAAGGTACTTATCCCCTTCATTCTGGTGGGTGTAGATGCTCTGCTTTTTTTCCCGTTAATCGGGGTTAGTGCCTTAATCCAGAACTTCTGTCTTAAAAAACAAGAAATCCAGGACGGTCGTTTAAANNTACTTCCATGGCACTTATCCAAGCATTTTAAAATTCCGATTTATTCGGGTTAGTTAATAATAGGAAAATGATTGGCGCAATAACGGGAGTGGTATTTAGCCATTGGCCATAATTACCGGCAGCATAGGCAGCCCGGAAAGAAGAATATACACTGTCTGAACCGGCACAAATCCCATTGCTTCCAGCCAATATTCCGATTAGATTGTCTTTATCGAAATAAATTGCAGATCCACTGCTCCCCGGCTCTGTGCCACCATCAATCCAATGGACAATGTAAAAATTACCATTGCCTTCAACACACCAGAAATCCTGATTCTCAGCCCATCCACATGCAGCATTTCCTGCAGAAGTTCCATAGGAAATTTTCTTCCAGTCTGCTTTGGGATGATGAATCCCTGTTCTGGAGGTCCCGGTTCCAGGCGGGACAGCTGTGGTCCAACCAGCAAACCTCGCTCCCGCAGCCGGTCTACTATTCAATATCAGCAGGGTTGCGTCCATACTGCTGCTTGTTGGCTCACCGGAGCTCATTGCCTGGGTATGCAACAAGATTGCACCACCACTGATTTTTTTATATGAAGAACTTAGTGTTGAACTATTACAAGTCGCAGACTGCCAGAACCAGTGAGTTTCCAGTGTTGAGGCAACTGATTGTCTGCCTATACAGTGGTTTGCGGTTAAAATATATGGTTTCCATGTATAGGGGTCTCTGTCGTTGAGAAGACTGCCAGTACAGACGTATGTTCCAACATCTGTTGAAAACTGCATCCCTGCCACAGAGCTATTCAAATATAACCAGGAGGTGGCACAGGTTGCGTCATTCTGACACGGGTTGGAATCACCATATCCCTGGAATGAATATTTTATACCTTTAGAACCAAAAGGAAGAGCAGTGATGTGAGATATTATGGGAAAAGCAATCTGCACCGATGAAGGGTCTTGATTCTCCGGCAAATAAATCTCGATACTAATTGTGTCGCCCTCTATTGTTGGCGACCAGAATATCTTACCGTTCGGATCGGTTGGATCGGCTTCTCTGTTATTTTTTAAAATATCAAGAATTGTTCGGGCAGAAACAAGCTGTATATCAGCCGAGGCTCCTTCGCCGATGCTGAAAAAACGAAACTCAGCACTCTCCGGTAAACTTTCCACCGTAATTCCAACCCGTAGTGCAACTGCCTCCGGAGAAGATATCGCTATTCCGGTAAAATAGCTGTGCTCGGGCAGTTTATGCCAGCGGAGCTGCTTGGTACTGTTTTCAGCGGTAGACAACATAGCAACATTTCGGTTGAATCCGATCTGCTTCGGGATAGAATATTGCTCAGCCAAGGTCTGCAGCTTTATTGACGCAGCCGGTTCCAGGGTAATCAGAGGGAAGGCGGTGGGATTTCCCTTTGATTTCAATGTTTGTTCGACGATTTCAAATTTTGTCATTATCGGGCCGGGACTACCTGGCACAGTCACAATATCAGGATTTGCCGAACAGGTTAACGCCCAGTGAGCAACTAACAAAGAAATAATGAAGAAAGGAAAAGATATTTTTTTTGTCCACATTCTATGCTCTCATGATCAATAGTTCAGCTACTTCAACTACTTCCCCACAATCTATGGTATCACACCTGGTGCCGTGTAGGTTTCATTGGATGTGAAGAGTAAACAGCACAAGGATAAACTGAAGTAATTTACAAATTTTGAAATTACTTTAGGGGGTATTCGCATGATCTCTCACTCTTTGAATACAGTATAGTCGTTATTCATGGTCCTGGTATTTCAGATAGCAGGGGAGAACAGTAGATTTTCATCCAGTTTTGCGGTTGGTTTGACTAAAGATAATATCAAATAAAATGGGTTATGTAATCAATTAAAATTATACATTGCATGTTTGCAGGTCAATGGCACATGGTGGTATTTATTTGTAATAGTTAAGGAAGACAACTCCAGAGGATTTCCGAAATTTTCTTGAAACATCAATAATGTAGAATGCTCCACTGCATGCGAATTTTCAGGCAGGATCACAAGCAAACTGATTCAGGTTATATCTTAACCGCGCAACTCTACCTTACCTGTTGACCTTGCCACTGGATTCATTAAGGAAAATATTGTACAGTTTTGCATTAAAGGATAATCAGGAAATGCTTATGCTAAATAAGAGGATGATGGAATATGCCTCATGCCAGTGATGCGTAACGTTAAATGAGTTAAATAATTGAGATATGAAAATCAAAATTTATACAACAGGTGGCACTATCGACAAAGTTTATTTCGACCAGAAATCAGAATATCAGGTCGGAGATCCACAAGCAAAGGGAGTTTTGGAGCGGGCTAATGTTGTTCTGGATTATGAGTTTGAATCTATTATAAAAAAAGACAGTCTCGATTTCACAGATGAAGACCGTGAGTTGATAAGGAAGAAAGTGGCGTCTACTTCATTGGAAAGAATCGTCATCACTCATGGTACTGATACAATGATTGAAACTGCAAAGGTACTGAAGAACATTTCAGATAAAACAATCGTAATGACTGGATCTATGTATCCCGCTCAATTCCGAGACAGTGACGCGGTGTTTAATATAGGGTGCGCCGTCACTGCAGCCCAGATTCTCGCACCCGGTGTATACATAGTAATGAATGGCCGCATATTCAAACCGGATAATGCCCGAAAGAATGTAGAATTGAATAGATTTGAAGAAAAAAACATAAAATAAGGTAGCCGGGGATTTTTCTCCCTCAGCCCCCACACCACAAGCGACTCTGCACAGGGCGTTTCATCAAGGCTACTTGGCCGTAACCGGTTAGTGTATTCTCATCCATTAATCGTTGACAAATATCAACCCTTGATCAACCAACCATTTATTGGTGCTGCCGGTTTGAGATTGCCATATCGATTGTACTAAGATTTTACTCGACCTCAAA
>DEIL01000170.1:0-16868 GCA_002352445.1 Desulfobulbaceae bacterium UBA2775 | reverse complement strand
TGTTAACTCCGGGTGAGGCCAGGAAAATATCCGTTTATTTTATTTTATTTTATTTTATACCGCCATCCTTGGGCATCCATGCGGTTCACAAAATCCACGATATAATCCACAAGAACATCTTTCATTTTGTGACCTTTTTCGGCAGTTGCTTTTTCAGGTGCTCCGCTGGCACCAAAATCAGTTAATTCCGAAAAGTTCCATATTAATTTTACATTACTGTCCATCTCTGGAATCATGCCTTGGGCACGACTCATGTCACAAAGTTCAGGAAACATCGCAAGTCCAATGGATGTTTCACCTTCACCACCGTGGCCCATACCGTTCCAAACTTCAAAGGTATTCTTTGGGAGAAGGTTTCCTGCAGTAATCCACCATGCATCAAGTACTGCAAGGCAAAACTCTGGATGTTCAATTTTAATTTGCCTTGCAGCTATCTCAATTGGAGCGATATTGCCATCATGACCGTTGATGATCAGAACTTTGTTGATTCCCCAGTGAATAGCCGATTCCAGCATTTCTTTTAGGACTTTTATCAAGGTGTCATCAGAAAGAGAAATACACATAGGCTTATGCCTGTAGTGACCACTCATTCCAAACCATAATGGAGGAGCAACCACTGTGTTTTCCAAGCCTGATGCCACGGAATGGGCTAGGTCATAGCTTACGAAAGAATCACACCCATATGGCAAGTGTGCTCCATGGTTTTCTGTGGAGCCGATGGCCATGATAATTTTATCAATGTTAGCTTCCTGAAAAGAGTGCTCGTTTAATTCTTCAAGCTTTACAGTCTGCATTTCATACTCCTTTGGACATATAACTCGTAGTTATTTTGTGGTAGGGAACCAGATCTCTTCCACGTTGTATTCTCCCTTTTTAACACTAATAATAGAAACACCTTTCACTGGAACTCTACTTGGACGCGTATAGGAAATTTCACCAGTTACAGCTTTAAACCCCATTGTTTTAGCAAGGCTCTCTTTTAATGCTTTGGGCGTTGCAGAACCAGCTCTGGTAATAGCGTCTGCAATGAGGGCAATTGCATCGTATCCAAGCGGGGCAAAGGCATTTTCCGGGGGCACGCCATATTCTTTTTCATAGTCTGCTATGAATTGAATAACTTCAGGCCTGGGATCGGCTCTGTATGTATGCGTTGAAAAATAGACGTCATTTGCAAGTTCTTTTCCTGGAACTGTAACGATGAGCTCCGTATCAAAACCATCTCCACTCACAATAGGAAGGGTTAGTCCGTTCTCCCTGAGCTGCTTTGTCGTCAACCCAGCTTCATTGGGTATGGATGAGATGAAAACTGCATCCGGTTGGGGAGAAACATTTTTAAGTCTTGCTATCTGGGCTGAGAAATCCTTGTCACCCATCATGAAAAAGTCTTCTAAAACAATTTTTGCTCCAAGTTCGGTCATGCGTTGTTTGTAAAATTTAGATAGAGTTTTGGTGAAATCCATCGAATTGTCTGTCCAGATGGCAACATTTTTTACTCCCAGGGATTTGAAGGAATAGTCGGCAATAGCAAAAGACTGATCATCATCCCCAAAAGGTACCATAAATAGGCAATCTCCGATCATCATAGGAAGGGTGGGAAGAGTTGCCCCGGAAGTAACAAAAGGAATACCTTTTTTCTGGAACAGTGGGGCCGATGGAAGAACAAATGAAGGGTCACTATGGCCAATACCTGCTATAACACCATTGCTAAGAAGTTTTTTAGCACCAATTGCAGCTGCTTTCTGATCTGTTTTTGCATCGACAGAAATAAGCTCAATCATACGGCCATCGAGCAATCCGCCATTTTTATTGATAATTTTAACCGCAAGTTCAGCGCCGCGAAGGGAAGGAGTATCTATTGACGACATACCTCCTGTGAGGCTGTATAGCGCACCTATTTTTATGGGTTCTGCAGAAAAGCAGGGGGTTGCCAGAGGCAGGGACATGAAGAACAGGCCAATAGTTATGAAACATTTTTTCATTTTCAATCTCCTTAGTGAGGTTTTTTAGTGCCTTATAAAATTTTCTCCCTATTTTGAACACCCCTTGAGGGGGGTAGTAAACTGAGTGCAGAAAAATTTGGTAAAGGCATTATCCCGTTTATCGGGATGAGTTGCTTATTTCCCGTTTGTCGGGCTAAGTTGTTTATACTTCCCAGTGACGAATTTGGGCTCGCCCGTTCCGAACATGCCACTGGGCTTGAAAATAAGAATGAGGATAAGAACCAGAGAAATAACGATTTCGCCCACGCCATAAATGCCGAAATTCTCTTCCAGCGGTCGGAAGCATTCAATGGCTAAAGTGAAAATAATCGCGGCCGTGACAGAACCGGTTATACTTCCTGTGCCGCCAACAACCACCATGACAATAATATTAAATGACATGATAAGAGAAAATGAGCCAGGGGTTACGGCTGTGATCAAATGACCCCATAAACCTCCGGCAACTCCAGCGAAAAAGGCGCCCACTGTAAGGGCAAAATTACGTGTATAAAACAGGTCTACACCAAGGGAGTTGGCAGCCATACTGTCTTCTTTTACGGCAAGCATTGATCTACCAAGAGAAGAGAATTTAATTTTCCAACATGTGTAAATGGTTACAACAACCCAACCTGCTACCCAGGAAACGTTGGTAAACTCCTCTAACCCGTTTAATCCAAGCGGGCCGCGGGTGATAGAATTTGCATTATTCAATAGCACCTGGACAATGATAAGAAATCCCATTGTTGCTACGGCAAGATAGTGTCCTTTTAATCGCAGGACAGATATGCCAACAATTTGTGCTACCAAGGCAGCAAAGCAGCCACCCACCAGAAGAGCCGGGAAAAATGGAAGATGAACAGGAATCAGCCACTGGGGGAGATCTGGCAGGAAGAGAGGCTTTTTTTCCATAGAAAAGGTTAAAAGAGCGGTTGTATAGCCGCCGATAGCCATGAAAGCTGGGTGCCCAAGTGAAAAGAGGCCTGCAAATCCGTTTGTTACGTTCAGGCTGACGGCCAGGATAATGTTGATACCGGTAAAACTTACAATAGCAAGGATGTAATCATTTGCTGTCCTTTCAATTCCGAGGGAAAAAACAACCATAAACATGATCAGGAGACCAAGGCAGTAACGGGGACGATTCGATTCCATTACGCTTTATCCCCTATATCTTTGCCAAGGAGTCCGTTGGGCATGGCGATCAAGATGATGATCAGGACACCGAATACAAAGGCATCTCTGTATGAAGAATAAATAGGTGGCAAAAGACCCACAAAAAGGACTTCAGAAAGTCCAAGGATGAAGGCTCCGAGAATGGCACCAGGAATTGATCCAACTCCACCGATAACTGCTGCAACAAATGATTTCAGCCCCGGAACATACCCCATCAGGGGATCTATCTGACCAAATTTCCCACCCCACATCAGTCCTGCAATAGCTGCAAGACCACTTCCGATTGCAAATGTGGCCATGATCGTCTTGTTAATATCTATACCCATCAGCCTGGCGACATCAATATTTTCTGCTGTTGCCCTCATTGCAATGCCTAGCTTTGTTTTTTGAACGAGAAAAATAAGAGCTACCATCAGAAAAAAGGCCGTTAAAATAATGACAACATCAACAACTCTGAAACTTACGGGCCCTAGATTGAGTATTCGCTGCATATAACTTGGGAAACTAAAGTTTCTCGGCTGAGCGCTCAGGGTGAGTATTCCAAGATTCTGTAACATAATGGAGATACCAAGGGAGGCGATAAACCCTGTCACCTGAGGAGCACCCCGCATAGGACGAAAACTGATTCTCTCAATGAGTATGCCCATACCACAGCCCGTGAGAAGAACAAAGAATGCCACCAGTGGAAAGGGAAGCCCTGCTGTCTCCATAAGGACCAGTGTTGTAAAAGCACCGATCATGACAATATCGCCATGGGCAAAATTGATGAGTCGGACAATCCCATATATCATGGAAAACCCGATTGCAACAAGGGCGTACATGCTTCCGAGTATCAATCCGTTGGCCAACTGCTGTGCAATATACCCAAAGTCCATTATTCTCCTCCAAGGTAGGCTTTTTGAACCTCTGGGTTAAGGGTAAGATCTGCACTCCGGCCAAAAAGAGTCACCCTGCCAGTTTCTAGAACATATGCTCTATGCGACAGCTCGAGCGCCATAACAGCATTCTGTTCTACGATGAGGATGGTGACCCCTTCTGTATTAATTTTTTTTAACTTGTTAAATATGGTTTCGATGACAAGGGGGGCAAGGCCCAAGGATGGCTCATCCAGTATTAAAAGTTTCGGACGGCTCATTAGAGATCGGCCAAGGGCAAGCATCATCTGCTCTCCGCCTGAGAGATTTCCTGCTGCCTGAGTTGATCGCTCTTCGAGTATAGGAAACATCTCATAAATGGACTGAATGTCCTGCTCTATTTTATTATCCTTGCGCAAATAGGCACCTACAAGGAGATTTTCCTTTACTGAAAGTTGCGAAAAAACCCCTCTACCTTCTGGGCAATGGGAAACGCCTGTGCTAACAATCTGCTCAGGTGGCAACGAAGAAATTTCAATTTGTCTTTTTCCTTTACCTGCGGCATAAAGGATTTTTCCCTTTGCCGGGTGCAGCAGGCCTGAAATTGTTCTTAGTGTTGTTGTTTTTCCAGCCCCGTTTGCACCGATAAGCGCAATAATTTCACCATGCTTGACATGAATATCTACTTGACGGAGGACATGGGTCCTCCCCCTGTAGACATCAATGTTTTCAACAGATAGCATGAGGATTTTCCTTTGGAGAACCAAGGTAGGCTTTAATAACCTCAGGAGAATTCTGAATTTCTTCAGGGGTTCCCTGGGCAAGCAGTTGCCCCTGGTTCAGAACTTGAAGACGCTGACACAAATTCATTACCAGACGCATGTCATGCTCAACAATGAGAATGGTCATATCCTGTTTTGCATGAATTTCTTTTATTGTTCTCATGAGTTCTGCAGTTTCCTGGGGATTCATCCCGGCGGCTGGCTCATCCAGTAGCAAAAGTTTCGGGTTTGTCGCAAGGGCTCTGGCAATCTCCACTCTTCGCTGATCGCCATAAGGAAGCTTCTTAGCCGGCTCGTGTATAAGCTCTGTAAGGTTCATTAATTCAGCAAATTCCATCGCCTTTTGGGTAATCTCTTTTTCTGTTTGGCGAAATTTTTTTGTATGAAAAATTGTATTTAAAAAGCCTTTCCCATGGTGCATATGAAAGGCAACCTTTATATTGTCTAAAACGCTTAGATCTTCAAAGAGCCGTATATTTTGAAAGGTTCTTGCAATTCCAACCCTGGCAGTCTGGGCAGGAGAAAATTTTGTGATATTTTGGGAGTTAAAAAAAAAATTGCCTGAACTGGATTTTAAAACGCCGGAAAGGAGGTTGAATACAGTAGTTTTTCCGGCCCCATTTGGACCGATCAACCCCACCAACTCGCCCTGTTCCAGGGTCAAACTGTAATCTGATACCGCGACAAGCCCACCAAAGCGTTTTACCAAATCTACTACATGGAGCAAGTGTTTTTTGTGTGTCAATGCTCTATCCTATTTGCCTTTAGTGGCTGTCCATTGCACAGAATTTGACGATTCCCGAGTCACCATAGTTGAATAGACATTTAGATTATTATCCCAAAATAACAACGGAATATTTAACTAACCGTCCCTCTCGAGTCAGATTTGGATCATAGTATGTTTTATGACTGATTATTACAAGGAGGAAAAATTACTTCGGCAAATCCGGTTTTTTAAATTAAGTAAACAGGAAGAAGGCCAAGTGACTGTATGCCTACAGCCTCTTAACCTCACCTCTTATAATATCTACTTTCATGAAATGAACAATCCTGCTACAGAGTGGACGCCAGATGCTTGGGTGAAAGCAAGAACATAATAGTAGTTATGCTGCGAGATTAGTTATGTTGTGTTTTTTCTTCTCTGTTTGCTCTTCTTTGAATCTGGTTCCTTTTCTTCCTTTATTTCCTTTATATTTTCTTCTTTTTCTTATCTTTCCGTGAGGTAATTCAATAAGCCGCCGGGGAGGTAAAAGTGTGAAACAGATCACGTTCCGATGTGCCTGGGGCTTCGCATATAAGATGCTGTTTTTGGAATTCCTTAAAAGTAATAACTCAAGAATGGAGCTATTTTTTATATCGCGTACTAAGGTAATCCTTTAATGAGTCAAGTAATTCCGGTGTTTAGATGTACTCTAAAAGTAGCTGGAGGCATCCCAGCAATGGGTACACAATTTTTCTTTGGGCATGCCAATGGCGGCGACCAAGTCATCTAATTTTTGATACCTAAGGCTGGTCAGGCTGAGTTCATCAATAATTTTTGCAATCATGGCTTCATGTTTATCTGAGCCATCAATTGCATAATCAGTCAAATCTGTATCTTCAGTACCTTCAATTTTACAAATGGCTTTTCTACCAGCCAGATCAAGCGTTGACCGAGATGTTGAAAAATTGAGGAATTCACACGGATGAATCAGGCATGGACAGGCGATTCTCATGTGAACACTTTTTGCACCGTATTCATACAGTATCTCTGTGTTGTCCCTCAACTGGGTACCCCGGACAACAGAGTCATCACAAAAGATAATATGCTTTCCTTGAATAATTTCCCTGATGGGAATTAATTTCATTCGTGCCACAAGATCTCGCATTTCCTGGTTTTGGGGCATAAAACTTCTCGGCCAGGTCGGTGTATATTTAACATAGGGTCGCATGTAGGGAATCTTGCTTTCATTAGCAAACCCGATCGCATGACCAATGCCGGAATCCGGAATACCGGCAACAAGATTAGCAGCGGATGTTTCTCTTTTGGCCAGGGCGGTTCCGCAATTATATCGGACTTGTTCCGTATTTATGGCTTCATAGCTGGAGACTGGATACCCGTAATAGACCCATAGAAATGAGCAAATCTGCATTTTATCTCCAGGTGCCTGAACCTGTTCATACCCATCCGGTGTTATCTTAACAATTTCATTGGGGCCAACAAAATAATCAGCTTCAAATCCAAGGTTGGAAAAAGTAGATGATTCTGAACTGGCAGCAAAACCACTGTTTCCTTTGCCGATAATGATAGGGGTTCTGCCCAACTTGTCTCTTGCGGCAAATATACAAGTTGATGTCAGCACCAACATAGAACAGGAGCCTTTAATTTTTACCTGTGCATTTGAGATACCTTCTTCAAATGATCCTTTCTGGTTGATTAAAATGGCGACAAGTTCTGAGGGGTTGATATCCCCTTGGCTGGATTCTGAAAAGTGGACATTTTTTTTAAAAGCCTCCTGGGTCAGTTCATCGATGTTGGCAATTTTCCCAACGGTAACCACTGCAAATTTGCCAAGGTGAGAATGGGTGAGAATAGGTTGGGAATCCGTATCGCTGATGACACCAATACCCATATTACCTGTCAATTTATCAATGTCTGATTCAAATTTTGATCGAAAGTATGCATTTTCAAGATTATGAATTTTCCTGTGGAATTCATTTTTGTTTACTGTGGCTATTCCACCGCGTTTGGTCCCCATGTGAGACAGATAATCAGTTCCGTAAAAAAGTTCTTTATTGCAATTTTTCTTTGAGGCACAACCAAAAAAACCACCCATTTCTTTCTCTCTTTTTGTTTGTAATTAAATGCAAATCACTCTTTACTTCTTACAGAAGTGTTACCGAAAAATTGAACAAGCTGCAAGGTGGAAAATATGTTTCCCTAAAAAAATGTCTCTTTGAAAAAAGCAGCTTAGAAAAGTGTCCTTTTATTGATAGGTGTGTAGGCCTTGAAAATATTTATCAACTGAAAAAAAATAAGTCGATAGTGTTCGCCAACAATTAATTAATCTGTACTCTCACTTGTCGTCACTCTTGGCAGCTCCATGATAATCATCTAGGTGAACTAGTTTCACGGGAATGCCAGATACCTGCCTCATAATTTCTTGCAAACTAAATCCTACAGCCGAGGGTTTGAGTGGGATGACTTTAATATCATCTATCTTCCCGGTAAGGCTCAATGGTATGGTCGTAATGGTTTGAAGCGCTCCTCCAATCAGCGGGATATGGCCTAGAAGAATATTTTCCCCTGCTAGTGGTGCTGCTAATATCGTAAAATCTATTTGCTTTGAAAGGATGTTCATTTTCCCTGTACCACTGAGCTTTATTTCGTTAGCGTCCAGGATAATTTTTTTAACTTCTAGCTCTCCTTCTTGTAATTTGACGTGTGCTTGCAACCGATCAAAGCCCACCCCTTCTTCCATCATTTCATCTGCACTCACTTGTCCGGCTAGAACCTGCGTGACGTTGAGGAACTTTAAGATATTAAGCAGTATAATATCATGGTAGAGGTGTCCGTCAGATATGCTCATCTTCACGTAACCCGTTGTTGACATGGCCAGGTCTTTTGCGGTCCCATGTCCCTCTAAAACACCTACTAAATCAAGTATGCCATCGGCTTTAAATTGCTGGTCGACAAAACAATTCAGTGTTGTACTCAGCTTCTGTGCATGGGCCTCAGGCTCCAGGTGAAAAGCAAAATTTTGCTGTGATATATTAATAGTACCTACCACCGGAATACCACACAGAACCATATCTTTCAGTGTTATGTCGGCTGCATTGTTCTGTAAGCGTATATCAGCCTGTAACGGTTGGATGGCATAACCATACGCTTCGAGTTTGTTCGTTTTGAAATGGACTTCTCCTTCAATTGGCAAGGAAAAAGTTTTAGGGGCTGTCTTTTTGTCCTGCGATGTGCTCTGGCTTCTGATATTTTCCTTGATTGCATCAACATCTAAGCGATCAGCCTCAACATCCAAAGCAACCTTCAGCGCACCAGAGGCGTTCGGTCTCACACTTCCGGCCAAAGTCAGGACTGTACCACTCCAGGACAGATTGGCAGATTTAAGGGTTATAGTGTCAGGCACCCCTTTCACTTCAATATTATTGATAATCAAAGGCGCTTTGGAGGTAATAGGTACAGACAGCCCTTCTCCGTTCATTTCGCCGAGAAGACTGAAATCAAATGGATTTTCCAGGTTTAGAGTAATTTTTGCCTTCCCGTCAATCGAACCTCTCAGCTGCGGGGTGATTTGAGCTACCTGACTCAAAGTAGATTCATGGAGTGTGCCATCAAAAGTAACATCAAGGAGCTGGTTCATCTTTTTGGCAGTCACGGACACCTTAGTGAGGTGGTCTTTCACCATCAAGCTATCAACAATTACTGCATCTTTAGCCAAACTCACATCAGTGATCACCGCAAGGTTGTCCTGAAGTGCAAGTGTTGCTGATATCTTGTGTTTCCCTTGATACGAATATGTTAGGTGCGATTTTCTGATCGATAGTGGACGAAGCTTCAACCAGGGCGGGGAGTGAACGTTATCTGTAACCCAGCCGATGAGTTGTGGTCCCATTCGTCCATCAAAGCTCAAGCTGATATCCCTTTTATTATCTGCCATATAGTCGAGGTATTTACCGGACATGGTTAAAGAACCATCAAGCATACTCACCTGAACATCAGAAAAATTTAACGCCTCTGTGTCGGCATTAAATTTTAGCGAGACAATTTTTAAGGGGCCAGGCTGCCTGGAAAGATGTTGGATCGTGAGATCCTCAAACTCTCCAGTCAGGTTGAAATGGGATTGGCGAAAGTCCTGCAGGGGGCCGTTTGCTTGGATCTCAGTTAATTGCAGAATGCTATTGCCTCCACCATAATACTCGGCGATGTTTCGGGTTGCCTTATTCGATGAAATCCAGGGCATCAAATCCGGTATGACAATACGTGAAGTTCCCGATGCAATGGTAAAATTCTTAGTCTTGCCGAGATCGAGGTTACCCGAAAACGAAGCAAAAGAAGATGTCCCTACTGAGCCATTGAGTCGCTCCCATTGTATCTTGTGCCCGTCATAGCTAATACCACCATCAGTTACCTTCAGGGGATAGGGTATTTTGTGGTAACGTGTTGAAAGTTTGATATCAGTTGCTGATACATCTACGTTTACCTGATCAGTATCACCTGTGAGCGATAATGCTCCAGTGGCACTGCCCCGGAGATCCTTGATTAGCGCCAGTTCATTGTTGAACGCTTGGTCTTTTATAAAATTTGCTAAAATTGCCGGGATATCTGCCACATCAATATCTATACCTGCCTCTACATGAAGTGGCAGTGGATCTTTCGTCAGGTCTATCTTGAACTTTCCGTTTTTCACAGTCGAGTTCTGCCACTGGGCCAGAACATTTTCTCCTGTCAGAATCCCTTTTGACATGTCCACATCACCAGACACATCGGTTAGCACCAGATCAGCTCCGGGGATAACAATGTTCCCGTTTGAAAGGTTTGCCTGCAGAACAAGATTGTCGAGATCTGCCAGGCCACTGGGAGTATCGGCCTGGCCGGATACGGTGAGCAATGGGATCGCACCACCTTTCAAAATATCGAAGATGGTTTGAGTAATACTGCTTGATCCCGACAGTGCCAGAGACACTGAGCGGGTAGAATTAATATCAATGTTCCGGCCTTCTAGTTTCAGGTTCAATTTAGGTGCTTCTTCAGACACCTTGACACTTCCCGATATACGCATCAACGGACTGCCAAGAAGGAGTTTAGAAATGGCAATGGTCGTAGAAGCTGGATTGACATTTACACTGCCCGAAAGTGTCTGAACCTCAATATCAGTAGTCTGCCCTGCCTCTAACAAGCGAACATTCGGTGCGGAACAATTGAAATGAAGAGCAATATTTTCTTTATCATGAAGGGTTATGCCAAGATCAATGTCAGCTTCTCCGTTTTCTATCCTCAACGAAGCATCGGGTAAAAAGATGTTGTAGATAGCCCCAAGCTTTAACCTTCCAAGTTCAACCTGTGCGCTGCCCTTAGACTGGCTGGTGTCAATGGTACCCGTCACAGAGACGTTTTCAAACATGTTGGATGTGGCCGTTACCCTAAGTGTGACAGAATCCGATACATTTTGTATCAAAGCATCAAGGCTATCGAATGAGAAGGTGCTTGTTTGATCATAAATAAGCTTCACACTTCCCTGAGAAATTGTACCATTATCGACAGACAAAAGAATCTTTGGCAGTTTGGCAAATCCCTTCAATAGGGATGGCAGCACCTCACTGATATCAACATGACGGGAATGTTGTTGTGGACGATCAGTCGATTCAGGCATCCAGATAGTAACTTTGGGTCGCATGACCGCTGCCTTTTTGAGAACAATACGACGTCCGGTCAGAGACGTTATAATTTCAGGATATACTTCAATATTCTCCGCTGATGCTGACAACTGTTTTGGAATGTCTATTTGAGGATTGACGAGTACAATATGAGGGGAAGGAAAAACAGAGAGATGAAGACGACTATAATCGAAATCACCGCCAACCAGCGCAGAGACTTTACTGCGAACTTTGTTTGCAAGTGATGTTTTTTCAATCAGCCATGGAGCTATCAAAGCTACAGCAGTGAAAAGAACCAAAACAGAGCATACACCTGCCACCAGGCCAATGGTTATCTTTTTGACTCTTTTCATGGGACGAATCTACCTAAACGAAATAACGCTTTAGTTGTCAATACTATGTGGCCAGTATATGTCCTTTTAAAAACGGTAATACGCATAATTAATTCGATATGGCTAAATTTTGTATCACAACTAACAATATTAATCATTTTGCCCCGAACAATACAGAACATAAAAAATAGCTATATTGAGTATTGCTATAGACTCAAACACTTAATGATGCTGTACATATTGGCACCAACAGAAAAAAAATCTTCTGGGCAAACAGCAATTTTCAAACTGGAAAGATTTCTGTTGGTAGTCTTAACCATTTTAGCAAACCCGTAGTTTAAGACTATTCTGTCAGTTCTGTCTGTAGGACAAAGCTATTCCAAAGGACAATTCTCTCGAATAATTGCTCCTTCTAACACTTGATGTGGGCACTACCGTAGATTCGATCCCTGCCCCTTTTCCAATCGAGTTTTTGACAAATGTCAGAGATTGTCGAGGCATATCTGGTGAATTTGTCATTTGCAATACAGAGTTTTACCGTTATGCTCCAAGGTGGCACAAGTTCGCTCAATTTTAAAGAGAATTCTAATGGTTATATGTGAGATGCTCATATGCTCAATGATAATAATATACAGTACTATCTTTCAAGTGTTTCGGTAATGCAGCCTGAAGTTTCAATTAGGTTCATCAAAGAACTCCAACAGGTTCATCTCGGTACTTTTCCCTTTAGTAATCTTGGCGTACTATTGCAAGAAGACCTTCCCCTGGAATCGCAAGTTCTCTTTGATAGAGTTGTCACAAACAAACGGGGTGGGTATTGCTTTGAGCAAAATAAAATCTTATTTGAGGTTCTCAAATATCATGAATTTCAATGTGATATAGCTTTAGGAAGAGTTCTTCATAATCGTGACATTGATGTCCCGCGGACCCACAGAATTACAAAGGTAATAATCGCTGACAGAACCTACATTGTTGATGTGGGGTTTGGCCCATTGTGTCCACGTGAACCCTTACTTCTAAATACGGAAGAGTCTCAGGACCAGGGCGACGCAGTATATCGTATCATTCAACCTGACCTGGGATGCTATCTTCTTCAAAAATATGAAGTCGATGGATGGTTCACTCTGTATAGCTTTGATAACGGCATCTATTCAGAAGCCGATTGTCTTTGTGGACATCATTACTCATCGACACATCCAGATGCGACATTTGTTAATAATCTAGTTGTTTCACGAAAATCTTATGATGACGTTCGGTTTTTGCGAAATGATGAATTTCATCGCATTAGGGGGGGAACGACGGAGATCACGGGGGTATCGTCAAAAGATAACCTGGGTGTTATCCTTATGCAGGAGTTTGGACTTAATCTTGCGTCAGATCAACTGTCGAGGTTGTATGGAGGTTATTGTAAAAATGAGGTCAGATAGAGGGTGCTGTCTGATTCCGAGGCTATGAAATATTTTCTGGCTTTTGCCAAATCTCGGACAGCCTCCTAGTGGTGCTTCACATGTCCTAAGAAATCCTTGAGTCTATCCGATTGTGGATTTTTCATCACTTCACCAGGTTTTCCTTCCTCGACAATTCTTCCATCATCCATGAAGATCAGTCGGTCACCGACTTGAGCGGCAAACCCCATTTCATGGGTAACAACAACCATGGTCATGCCGCTGTCTTTAGCTATGTTTTTCATTACATCCAGTACTTCACCTATCATCTCAGGGTCCAGAGCCGAAGTCGGCTCATCAAACAGTAGAACTTTGGGGCTGACTGCCAATGCTCTGGCAATAGCAACACGTTGCTGCTGTCCACCAGAAAGTTGGCCAGGAAGCTTGTTTTGAAATGCGGACAGACCAACTTTTTCCAGCAAATCCCGGGCAATTTCTGCTGCTTTGAGCTTGTTCATTTTCCTCGCCTTAGTAGGACCGAAAGCGACATTATCAAGTGCGGTCAAGTGTGGAAAAAGATTGAATTGCTGAAAAACCATCCCAACCTCCAGCCGTATTTGACGCATCTTTTTTCTCTCAGCTGGAATCTTGATGGTGTCAACGACCAACTCCCCACTCGAGATTAGTTCCAGGCAGTTGATACAGCGGATCAAAGTGGATTTTCCGGAACCAGACGGACCGATGACCACAACCACCTCACCCTCCTGAATAGAAAGGTCAATATTGTGCAAAACTTCTGTTTTGCCAAAGGATTTACACACATTTTTCAATTCAATAATACTTGACATCGTTTTCTCGTTTTTTAGGTGTAGCTGGAATTAGAAAATCTTCATCTTTTTCTCGATGCGGCGTAATGACCAGGCTAGCACTGTGGTCATGATCAGGTACATAACGGCCACTGTCAGCCAGATTTCAAGTGCTCTGAAATTGCTGGCCATAATCTCCTGGCCCTGCCTTGTTAATTCACCAACCCCGATGACAATAAAAAGCGAGGTGTCTTTGAGGCTGATGATGAACTGATTGCCAAGAGGAGGGATCATTCTTCGAAAGGCTATTGGACCGATTACATACACGATCAGCTGAAAGCGACTGATACCAAGGGACATTCCGGCCTCCAGAAGGCCCTTGTCCACGGAGATGACCGAGCCCCTGACGATTTCCGCAATATAAGCTCCAGCATTGAAGATAATGGTAATAACTGCGGCAGTTAAAGCTTCGATACGAAAGCGATCGATATCGAAAACCGCTTTGACCAGCATGGGAAAGGCAAAATAGAGAAACATTGCCTGAACTATGATCGGTGTTCCACGGATTGTCTCAACATAACCACTGGATATATAACGAATCAAAACACTGATCGGCTTGAAGATTCCGTGTGGTTCTTCTCCGAGAGCTTCTGTTCCTGCGATTCGACCCAAACCGGCTAAAATACCGCAGATCATACCACCGACAATTCCCAGGATAGTAATGATCCAAGTCAGTTTTGCTCCTGCAAGAAGAGCAGGCAAAGATTCGGTAATAACTGAAAATTCAAAATCCATAATTTGACTCTTCTGTAGAAGTTACTAACCTGAATAAATCGGAATTTTAGAATGCTTGGATAAGTGCTATGGAAGTATATTCAACGATATAGTTTTAATCGACCTTCCTGAATTGCTTGTTTTTTATGACAAAAGTTCTGGAGTAAGGCACTAACTGTGGGAGTATTCTCACAAGCATGGGGATCCCTCCTATGCAAGCTTGTGCTAAAGGGACCCTGTTCTACACCTTTTTCTGTGATGAAAAAGGTGTAGAACAGGTCAGATTATTTTTCCCTTCAGACTATTCCGGGTCAGAATTAAACCATTTTCTATATAAATCAGCGTAACCGCCGTCTTCCATCATCTGCAACAGCGCAACATTTACCTTGTCACGTAGCGCACTCCCCTGTGGGAAGGCAATGCCGTACTGAGCTGCTTTGACATCAGGTCCAACGGCTTTAACTTTACCGTTACCAGCAGTTTTGATGTAATAGAGAACATTCGGGGTATCATGCATTGCTGCGTCAGCACCACCCGTCACAACTTCAAGATAGGCTTGATCAATATTCGGGAATTTAACGACTTTCTTTGCACCGAGGGTTTCAACATACTCAACGGTTGCTGTGCCGAGTTTGACAGCAACAACTTTTCCCTTCAGGTCAGCAGGGGCCTTGATATCCTGGTTGTCTGCCGAAACCATGACTTTCAGTCCAGCTCTGAAATAAGGGTGAGAAAAATCAATTTTCTCTTCTCGGGAAGATTTGATAAAGATCGCTGCCAGGGCGACATCGAGGTTTCCGGTCGTCAAGCCTGGAATCAGGCCATTAAAATCCATCGGCTTCAATTCATATTCAACACCAATGCGTTTTGCTATCTCTGCCCACAGATCGATATCAAAGCCTGTATATTTTCCATCTTTACCTTTGTATTCAAAGGGAACGAAAGCTGTGTCTGTGCCGACATACAATTTTTCAGCAAAAGCCGTCCCAGACAATGAAATCATTAAACCCATAAGAATCAACAAAACTATTCTTTTCATAATGTTACCCCAAGTATATAATTTTGTCCCTTAATACTATATGAAGGGACAGTGACTATCTATGGCGTGGAGATATGGTTCTCAACCTCTACATAGATACTTTATCTAAAACAACATTCTTTTCAAGAAAACATGTGAGTTAAACAAAGTCAAGCACTCCAGGTTTCTCTTCCTGTTTCCTAACCACAGAAAAAGATACGATCAGGAGGCTGCGAGCCAGAAGGCAGCCTTCTTCATAAATTTCTGCACACCTACCTCATCAAGCTCATCGCAAAAATTTGCATAAAACTGCCTGCTAAATTCACGAGGTTCACTATTGCGGGCGAGAAGGATGCAGGATTTAGCATAGACGCTCTCCATTGTCATATCCAGTGACGACAGGATTCCCATTTGCAGGGCTTTGACACCTAACTCATATTTCGATAAATCGGTACTGCCGTACGGTGAATGTGTTTTTGCAATAACTATTGTTTCGTTGTCGTCGGCCCAGCGTGAGAGAACTTCCATCAATTCCTTACGATGCCCACTCATCCCGTATATAAGGACTATTAGTACTCTTATGTTTGAATTATCGAGATAGTTCTCCAGTAAGACCGGGTCAGTAGTGTGGGTTAAGCAATAGATATCCAGTGCCTCGGATACTTTTGTGCTGAATGTTTCAGCCTGTCCCCTGTTAATGGAATAGTCGTTTAGTTGGAACTTGGAGATCAGAATTTCGTCCATGACATTTGAGGCAAAGGCATCTAAACAGTCAACACCGATATTAATTTTTGTAGCTCTGACTGCTTTGATTACCTTCCCATTGAAGACAACCCAGACTCCGCAATTGGACGTCGATGCCGCAAGCAGGGCTATCTCCAGATTTCCGACTACATCGCTTTTATCGTCCTCAAGAGTTTTCTGGGCACCCGTGACAATGACCGGTTTCTGGATTCCCTTCAGCATGAAGGCGAGCATACTGGCAGTGTAAGCAAGAGTATCTGTGCCGTGGGTAACGATAAACGCATCATGTCTATTGTAATTGTTCCATATCGTTGCAGCGATCTTCTGTATATGCGGTATCTGCATGCTGGCACTGTCAATTCCGAATTCACCGAAAGGGGATTGTGCAGGGGCGATATGGCGATCTCCGGTAAGTCCCCGATCAATTTTACCCAGCAAATCCTCAAAAGAGAGTTTTGGTCTAAAGCCGGTTTTGGATTCAGCGGATGCGATCGTGCCACCTATGTGAATGGGAAGAATGCTATTTATTTTCATCGTTTACTTCTCATGATTATCATGGCTACGTAACTTTCCCTCGAAAAGTAAGAATTGATGGCGTAGACTTCGAGTGACCTTTTTACGAGTTTATCAGAATTGATGGCGTCGTAAAAAG
>DEIL01000066.1 GCA_002352445.1 Desulfobulbaceae bacterium UBA2775 | reverse complement strand
CAAAGGCAATTTCATGGTCACCACTTCAAATCTGTTTATGACGAGACAGGCAGTGAAAAAAACAGGCAAATTTTGTTCCTTAAGATATCTCCATGATTATGATTATATATTTCGTCTTATGCTGGCCTGTCCCGGGCAAGTCAACTATCTTGCTGAAGAGAAATTACTGTATTATAGAATTCATCCCGGCAATACACTGGGGGAAGCTGCGGTCACCGGCAGGGAACAGGATAGAGAGTTGATAAAAAAATATATGCTCAAACGTGTTCCACAAGAATGTAAAACTCTTGTTACAGCCGGGTCTGAACGTTTGGTCGAGCTTGAAAATGAGCTGCATGAGGTGAAAGCAGCCATGTTACCGCAAAAAGTGCTGGGCGTGCGGCCGGTTGCAAAAATGCTGCAGGAAAGCTTGAAAACATGGGTCAGTAAAAAACTTCGGTAATCTCTATTCACTTCAATTTTCATAACAAAATTTCTTATGGGTTTTCAAACTTATTTCTCGGTAGAGTCTCTTATTACTGCAGGGGAAAAAAAGGCCAAAGAGAAAGATATTATCTCTTTTGATCTCTTTGATACCCTTCTTATACGAAGAGTACATGACCCGGATCTTGTCAAATTACCTGTGGCTAGAGTCGTTTCCGCCCTTGCTGAAAAGAGGGGGATCAATATCGGGTGGCAGAATGTCCAGGATTTAAGAGACAAAATTGAACAGCGGCAGAGGGCAGAAGCAGGGGAAAAATTTGATGACCATGAAGCCTGTTATCCATTCTTTATGCGAGAGTTGTTAGAGACTATTTTCAAGAATGAATTTTCCGAAGTTGTTCTTGATGAAGTGACACAATATGAACTGTTTATGGAAAACAGTATGCTTGTTCCCCGCCAGCAGTTTGTTGAATGGATCAGGGAACTCAAAGAACAGGGGAAAAGGATTTTTATTATTTCGGACATGTATCTGCCGGCAACTCATATGAAAGTGCTGGTGGAGCATGCAGGTCTTCTTGATTATGTCGAGGATGTAATCTCTTCAGCTGACACTTTTTTAGCCAAAGCTTCCGGGAAGGGATACGGGTTTATTCAAGAGAAATATTCACTCGCAAAAGATCGCTGGATTCATATTGGAGATAATTCTTTCTCTGATGGTATGCGGGCAATAGAGTTTGGCATTGAAGCTTTGATTATTCATGACCCACGCGAGAATCAACGCAAAGCGATAGTTAAGCGGCATATAAACTACAGTGACGGGCGCCCATTCTGGCGAGGGCGTGCTTTGCAGCAGCTTATGGCTCCCCTTGAGGGAGAGAACTGCAAAAAAACTGATCTTTATAATGAAGGCTATAATTTTCTGGGAGTTCTTGTAGGGAGTTTTGTACAGGAGATCGTTGAGCGTTGCAAAAAGAATTCTATCGGGAAGGTTTTTTTTCTTTCAAGAGAAGGATGGACTTTTAAACAGTATTGGGAAAAGGCAGTTCCATTTCTCTATCCTTCAACAGATCTTCCGGATATTGAATACCTTTATGTCAGTAGAATGGCTTTGGCGGGAGCGTGTTGTGCTTATCAGGGACTGACAAAAATTAATGCGGGTATTGCATTTCTTCCCTCAGGCAATCGTGATTTCCGGGATGTCTGCAGGATTTTCAATCTTGAAACCTCACCCTTTGTTGCTCATTTGCGGGATTACGGACTTGAACTGGATAGCTGTCTGAGCCATAAACATGAAGGATATGACCAGGAAAACAGTAAAAAATTTGATGCGGTGCTGGGGAGCATTGCATTTCAGGACGAGGTGAAAAGGCAAGCTCTGCCGGCTAATCAGGCACTGCAACTCTATCTTGAGGATATTGGTTTTTTTGAACATGAGAATGTAGCTATTGTTGATATAGGATGGCTGGGTACTATTCCACGTTTTTTTTATGAAGCCATACAGCATCGGAGTGATTGTCCAAAATGTTTTGGGTACCTATTTGGTGCTACCCGCGGAATTCCCTATCCGACAAGCGAAAAGAACTTTATTGAAGGTATAGTCTACGATAAAAACAGATTTGACCTTGCCGCGAGTACACTCTTATATGTTCGTGATCTTTTTGAGGAGGCTTGCAGGGCACCTTTTCCCACCTTGAATGGTTATAGTTTGACTGATGATGGATATGAGCTTGACTTCAGGGAGACTGATGATGAAATCGGCAGGGCAGAGCTTCAGCAGGACAGCCACTTTGAACCCCTGCAACAGGGAATCATCGATTCTGCAGGGAGGTATGGTGCCGCCTCAGCCCTGCTGGGATATTCACTCAAGGATTATAAACCCTGGTTGAATTATCAGTTGATCAGTAAACTTGCATTTCCAAAGGCAGCAGAGGTTGCCAATATCAGGCACCAGAATCATCTCGATGATTTTCATGGTAATAAAAAACCAAAGGCAGATTTACCCAAAGAGAAAAAGACACTCTGGGAATATTCGCATTTGCAACTTCGGTATAATCCTTTTTTACGGACAAAATGTTTCCTCAACCATCTTCGGGAACGTCTGAATTCATGAAACCTATTTTAAATAAACAGTATGATTTAAGGGGAAATGAGATCTCCCGGCTTGGAAGAACTGCTCTTTACTCTAAATTTATCCCGATTGGAAATCTGCGTGGCGGCCCCGGTGTCCGTTGTTTTATCACTCTTACAGTATTACATTATTTCGGTGGAGCTATCTATTGGGTACAGGCCAGGCATGGTTATAGATTACAGCCATTACGCAGGTTAGTCTCAAAATTCAGACACTGATTTTATTATTTTTTACCTCATTGAAGGTATTCAGGAGAGGGTCTATGAAGAATGGTGAAAATAAAATTATTAATCTGACACAGATACCGGACTATATGCGTCGTGTAAAACACTTGAAAAACCGTCTGGTTTTTACCCAACCGGAAATGGATCTTGAAAATGCAAGGATCCTTACTGAAGGCTTTAGAGAGTCGGAAGGTGAACCACTTGTCGTGCGTAAAGCCAGAGCTTTTAATAAACAATGCCGGGAAAAAAGTGTGGAAATCTTTGACGGGGAGCTCATTGTCGGCTGCTCGGGTAGTAAAATCCGGGCCGGCATTCTCTGCGCCGACAGCTGTTGGTCAGTACTTAATGATGAACTCGACACTATCGCTGAACGACAATATGATCCCTTTCACCTTAATGACGAAGATCGCCAGCTGTTTGAGCAGGAAATCAAACCGTACTGGAGGGGAAAATCAAATTATGAGGAATGGCTGGCTCAAATCCCTGATGATACCAGAGAGCTGCGGGATAATGGTGTAATTTATATAAACAGAAAAGCGGTGCGGGGTTTTGGAGAGACTACCGCCGGCTATGAATGGCTTCTTCGCGAGGGAATTTCCGGAATAAAAAAGTCGGTTAAGAGACGTAGGGCAAAACTCGATCTCACTATCCCTGGAGATTATGAAAAGGATTACTATCTTAAATCTCTGCTTATTGTAGCCGATGGCATAAAAATATTGGCTGTTCGCTATGCTGAAGAGGCTGAAAGGCTAGCCTCTCTAGAAGAGAATGAAAAAAAAAGGCAGGAACTGCTGGAAATAGCAGAAGTTTGTCGAAATGTTCCTGCCAATCCTGCCAAAACATTCAGAGAAGCACTGCAGTCACTTTACTTCTATCAAATATGTATCTTCATGGAGCAGAATGCCGCCAGCTATAATCCCGGCAGGATGGATCAGTACCTCTGGCCCTATTTCACAGGTGATATTGAAAGCGGATGCATAAGCAGAGAAGAGGCACAGGAACTACTGGACTGCCTCTGGGTAAAGTTCAGTGAACCCTGTCTTTTCCAGGATGAGGTTACTGCGGAATTTGCCGCAGGCTATCCGATGTTCCAGAATGTCTGTGTCGGAGGGGTGGATGAAACCGGCAGAGATGCTGTAAATGAACTCTCCTATATGATCATTCAGGCCACCATGGATGTCCAGTTGTACCAGCCTTCACTATCAGTCAGATACAGTCTTGCCAAAAATCCCAGCAGCTTTCTTCGCAAAGTGGTTGAGTTGATTTCTCTGGGTACAGGTTTCCCCGCTTTTCATAACGATGATATTGGCATCCGAATGCTGATGAATAAGGGGATTCCCCTGAAGGAGGCCTTTAACTGGAATCCCTGCGGTTGTGTTGAAACTAATCTTGAGGGCAGGTTACGCCATTATACCGCTCTTGCTGATATTAATCTTGGTTCCATTGTCGAGTTGGCACTGCTTAACGGAAAATGTAGAAAGAGTGACAAATG
>DEIL01000080.1:14658-17891 GCA_002352445.1 Desulfobulbaceae bacterium UBA2775 | reverse complement strand
GGATTTTTTACGACGCCATCAAAAAATGATAGTGTCGTAAAACCTCTAAATAATAGATGACTGAATAAAATGATAGGAAAATTACTTACTAAAGTTTTTGGCAGCAGTAATGACAGGCTTCTGAAGCAGATCAACCCACTGGTAACCCGGATTAACGGGTTGGAAAATGAGATACAGCCTCTGGATGATGGTGCACTGGCAGCCAAGACCATTGAGTTTAAGGAGCGACTGGCGAAGGGTGAACCCCTCGATGATCTGTTGCCTGAAGCCTTTGCGGTTATCCGTGAGGCGGCAAAAAGGGTCCTGGGTGAGAGACATTATGATGTACAGCTGATCGGTGGCGTTATTCTGCATCAGGGGAAAATTGCAGAAATGAAAACCGGTGAAGGGAAAACGCTGGCCTCGACATTACCGGTGTATCTGAATGGGCTTACCGGGAAAGGGGTTCATGTGGTTACCGTTAATGACTACCTGGCTGCCCGTGATGCGGAATGGATGGGACAGGTGTACCATTTCCTTGGCATGAGTTTCGGCAAGATAGTTCATGGGTTGATGGATGATGAGCGCCGGGAGGCATATGGTGCTGATGTCACGTACGGTACAAACAATGAGTTCGGTTTTGACTATTTACGGGATAATATGAAGTTTGAGCTGAGTGATTTTTGTCAGCGCGGCTTCAATTATGCAATTGTAGATGAGGTTGATTCTATTCTGATAGATGAGGCACGAACTCCCCTTATTATTTCCGGTCCTGCTGAAATATCGACAGAAATGTATCAACATGTCGATCGAATAATGCCGAAATTTAAAAGAGATGAGCATTATGTGGTAGACGAAAAATCGAGGCAGGTCTCTCTGACGGAAGAAGGCATTGCCCATGGGGAGAAAGTTCTGGAAGTGGAAAATCTCTACGACCCGGCAAACATAGAAAAACTTCACCACCTGAACCAGGCTCTTAAAGCTCACGTTATTTTTCAGAAAGACGTCGATTACATTGTTAATAACGGTCAGGTTGTGATTGTGGACGAATTTACCGGGCGAACAATGGAGGGACGGCGGTACAGTGAGGGTTTGCACCAGGCCCTTGAAGCAAAGGAACGGGTAACAATTGAGCAGGAGAACCAGACGCTTGCTTCAATTACTTTCCAGAACTATTTCCGTATGTATGATAAACTTGCCGGTATGACCGGCACAGCCGATACTGAAGCGCCTGAATTTAAAAAAATATATGACCTGGATGTTGTCGTTATGCCGACGAATCAGCCTATGGTTCGTGATGATTATGCGGATGTTATCTACAAGAATGAAGCTGCGAAATATCGGGCAGTTGTCCAGGAAATCGAGAGTATGCATGAAGCTGGCCGTCCTGTTCTTGTGGGGACCATTTCCATCGATGTGTCGGAAAAAATATCCCGAATGTTGAAAAAAGAAAAGGTCGAGCATGATGTGTTGAATGCCAAGCAACATGAACATGAGGCTGAAATTATTGCCACCGCCGGACAGCTCGGCAAAGTAACCATTGCCACCAATATGGCCGGACGTGGTACAGATATTAAATTGGGGGAAGGTGTTATCGATGCCGGCGGTCTCCATATTCTTGGTACCTCCCGCCATGAGTCTCGGAGGATTGATAATCAGCTCAGAGGGCGATCCGGAAGGCAGGGAGATCCAGGTTCTTCACGGTTTTTTCTTTCCCTGGAAGATGATCTTCTGAGGATTTTCGGTTCCGGTAAAATCGGCGGTATCATGGACAAACTGGGCATGGAGGAAGATGAGCCCATTGAACATAATATGATCTCCAGGGCCATAGAGAATGCCCAGAGAAAGGTTGAGGGCCACAACTTTGATATTCGTAAGCATCTTCTTGAGTATGATGATGTGATGAATAAGCAGCGTGAGGTTATTTATCAACAGCGGCACGAGGTTCTTGAAGGGGCTAATGTTTCCGAGATTATTCAGGATTTGCTTGAGGATCTGGTGGAGGATGTTGCCCAGGAATTTCACCAGGATCGGATTGACTCTGAAGAATGGGACTGGGAAGGATTTAAGGCGAGAATGGGGGATAATTTTCACAATGTACCGGCATGGTCGGAGGAAGAACTTTCAGGTCTCAAACTGGACAGCTTTCGTGAGAAGACACTCGCCTTTGTGAAAAAAGCCTACGTGGCTCAGGACGAGGTCAATGGCTTTGATACCCAGCGACAGCTCGAAAAAATCATTCTCCTGCAGGTTGTTGACGGTCTCTGGAAGGATCACTTGCTCTCCATGGATCATCTTAAGGAGGGCATCGGTCTTCGCGGGTACGGGCAAAAGAATCCTCTTAATGAATATAAGCGGGAAGGCTTTGACCTTTTTAGAAATGTTATTGAAACAATAAAGAGTCAAACTGTTTCAAGTCTGATACGGGTTCGGGTCGTACAGGAAGAAGAGGTTGAACGCCTGGAAGAGGAGAGGAAAAGACGACAGGAGCAGGAGCGGGGGCAGGTCAGGATGAATAAGGGAGCTGCCGGTGAGGACGAGAAGGGGCAGCAGCCGGTAAAGAGAGAAGGCGAAAAAATAGGTAGAAATGCCCCCTGCTCATGTGGCTCGGGGAAAAAATATAAGAAGTGTTGTGGCCGAGAAAAATAGTATATCTGCAAAAAATGATGAATTAAGGTGCGTTAAATAATACGCACCTGCACAGTTTCTATAAATTTTCCTCCTGCAAGAATATCAGAGAGAACGATGATGCGATCGCCTTTTTTAATAAGTTCTTTACGCTGCATTTGGGCAATGGCACGACCAATCGATACTTCAGGATCTTTGGAAAATTTGATGCGAAATGCATGAACTCCCCAGTGAATACCAAGCCTGCGTCGGACATGGGTGGTGTTGGTGAACGCATAAATTGACCCGTTGGGCCGGCATTGTGAGAGCAGGACAGCCATTAGGCCGCGCCTTGTAAAAACCAGGGTAGCAACGGCCTTCAGGTTGTTGTTGAGGATTGATGCGCTTCTGGCAATTTCATATTTTGCATTATTTGACACCAGCACCTTCACTTTGGTGTCCTGCTCCATTTGTCTTTCTATTCTGCGGGCGACAACATCCATTACCGCCAGGGATTTCAGGGGGTGTTTTCCTGTTGCCGTTTCTCCTGAAAGCATTATAGCGTCTGTCCCCTGGAGTACAGCCTGGGTAATGTCTGAAACTTCAGCGCGTGTTGGCGTTGGGTTAACGATCATAGATTCGAGCAT
>DEIL01000080.1:0-14616 GCA_002352445.1 Desulfobulbaceae bacterium UBA2775 | reverse complement strand
GCTCCGAGGTCTCCTCTGGCTATCATAATTCCATCAGATGTTGCTAAAATTTCATCAATATGAGGAATTGCCTCGGCGCTTTCTATCTTTGCAATAACATCAATTGATGCCCTCTTCCCAGAGATATATTGCTGCAGCTCTTTTATGGCTGGAGCGCTCTTAACAAATGAGAGGGCTATGAAATCAACACAATTTTCAATACCAAAATCAATATCCCGCCAGTCTTTTTCAGTGATTGATGGCAGGTCTGCGCTTTTCCCCCGGATATTGACATGCCGCCGGGAGCTGAGAATGCCATCATCGAGGCATTTGCATCTGATATCAGTTGTCGTAATATCTATGACTTTGAGGGCAAGCATCCCTCCATCAATCAGGACTATATCCCCTAGAGCAACATCAGTCACAAAACCATCATAGTTTACCTCAACACAGTATGGTTCGAGCTCCGCCTGGCGTCTGATTGTCAGGGTGAAAGTGTCCCCTTTATTCAAAACAATATCTCTGCTCACATCACCGGTGCGTACTTCAGGACCTTTGGTGTCGAGAAGAATGGCTACGGAAGACCCTGTTTTCTCATTGATGGTTTTGATGTGCTTAATTACATCTCTATGCCATTTGTGTGTGCCATGGGACATGTTGAGACGAGCAATATTCATCCCATTTGCTGCTAGCTGCTTCAGGGTTGTGAAAGGGGAGGTCTTCGGGCCTATGGTGCAGATTATTTTAGTTTTTCGCATACGAAGGATTTTCGAATTTTCTATGTAAACAAAAAAGGGGGTAGTGAAATAATCACTACCCCCTTTTTCCTTATTGTCTGGGACTATCCACGTAATCTATTAGGACGCATCAGATTATCCTCCATATGTTTAAGCTCGTCAATGCCGGATATAATTATCTTCGGATCTATCGCGAGCTTTTCAGGAGCAATCTTGCCCTCATAATCCATCTCACTGAGGATGAACTTCATACAGTTGAGCCGGGCTGTTTTTTTAACGTCTGAGCGTATGATAGTCCACGGTGCAATTGTACGATTTGTTTCGGATAACATCTGAAACTTCCTGATAGAATAGTCGTTCCAGTATTTTTGTGCCAGGTTATCTACAGGGGAAATTTTGTATTGTTTAAGCAGATCATGTTTTCTTGAATCGAAGCGTTCTTTTTGTACATCTTTAGAAACGGAAAAATAGAATTTAAAGAGCTTAATACCATCCTTCACCAGCATTTCTTCAAAAAAGGGAACATCTTTTAGAAAACGTTTGTTCTGCTCATCGGTGCAGAAACCCATAACCGGCTCAACCATGGCCCTGTTATACCAGCTGCGATCAAAAATGACCATTTCACTGGCTGAGGGCAGGTGAGTGGCATAACGTTGAAAATACCATTGAGAAATCTCCGTCTCATTGGGTTGTGTCAGGGCAACGACCCTTGTGTTCCTTGGGTTGAGGTGGGCGATAATCCTCTTAATCGTGCCCCCTTTTCCTGCGGCATCTCGACCTTCAAAAATTGCCAGAATTCTTTCACCTTTCTTTTTTACTGAACTTTGCAGTTTCATAAGTTCAATCTGAAGTTGCTTCAGCTCAAGTTCATAGGCGAGGTGCTTGTTTTTGATCCAGATTGCGGTCTTCCCGTCACCCTTCTTGGTGTTTATGTTTTTGGAGGCTGTTTCTTCAAGGAGTCGTATCTTGCTAGAAGGGCTGTTTCGCTTGTCTTTCTTCTTTTCTGATTTGTTTGCCATAGTTAGTAGTCTCGTAAAAGGTCATGGAGTTAGGTTGTCAGGGAGAGAACTTCATCTATTCTGTTATTGCTGGTTCTGTTTCCTGGATATTCAATTACCCGAGTGCTGTACCGTATTTCTTTTTCTCTTTTGTCATATTCTTATATTCAATATCACCCGGGATGACAATTTTAGAACTCATCCTGAAATCAAGTGATCTGGATCTTCCTCTGTATTTTACGGAATTGAGTATAAGTTTCATCGTCTCACGTCTGGCCAGGTGTTTATTATCGGAACGAATCACAAACCATGGTGAGTATTTCTTGTGCGTTTTTTGCAGGAGAATACGTTTTTTTTCGGTAAATTCATCCCAGAGTTCCTGGGCCTGGAGGTCAACTTCACTGAGTTTCCATTGACGTAACGGGTCATTTCGCCTTCTCTCAAAGCGCTGTGCCTGTTCTTCCTTTGACACCGAGAAGTAGAGTTTCAGCAGGACGGTTTTGCCACCATCAAGTATGAAATTTTCTTCATAGGAGGTAACTTTTTTTAGAAATCGTTTGTACTGTTCTTTGGTGCAAAACCCCATGACCGGCTCAACCATTGCCCTGTTGTACCAGCTTCTGTCAAAAAGGACAATTTCGCCCCCGTGGGGGAATTGTTCAATATAACGTTTAATGTGTAATTCTGTTTTCTGGTAATCATTAGGCTTGCCCAGAGCAGTCACCCTGTATCGCTTCTCGTTCATATAGCGGGTGACACGTCTGATTGTTCCGCCTTTACCTGAGGCATCCCTGCCGTCAAACAGGATGATCATCTTTTTTCTTGTCCGTTCAAGATGCTCCTGCATCTTTATCAGTTCCGCCTGATAGGGTTTGAGCTCTTCGGAGTAGTAATATTTCAGCAGGGCAGCTTCAACGATCTTTTCTTTATGCCTCTCGTTTAAAAGATTCCCAATTACACGGCTCTTCCCGGGAGGGCCTTTCAGTTTTTTTGATTTTCCCAAAGATTCAACTACATTACGGATAATGGCGGTTGTGCCTTTGGTCGGATCAAATGTTACTTTTTTAGCAGGAGTTTTCTTTTTTTCGGCCATGGAAAAATTCTTAATCGCTCCAAATAGGAAATGAGTTGAGTGTACGAAAATGAGGAGTATTTACTCCGACTTTTAACATTGATGGTGTCGTAAAAGGCAATCTTTTCGCTATGCTGTCATTCCCGTCTGCACGGGAATGACAGAGTGGTAGACATTTTACGGAGCCATCAACGTTAATATGTAACAAAAAAATGGAGGGAAGGCAAAAACATTTAAGAATAGATATCTGAAAGTGGGCGTAATCGTATATGGCTTTATATGAAAATCATGTGCTATCCGGAAGAAAAGGGGTTGGGAGGGGTGTTGCCACAACAGGTAAGCGAGCATGCGAGACTGCGATCCACAGCTGGCGAGGACGTTTGGCAACACCCCTCCCAACCCCGACTTTCTTGCTTCGTTGTGAAATTCATTTCATGGGTGTTAGAGAAGAGGGGAAACGAGTAGTGAAAGATTTTCTTTAAATTTCTCAATTACACCTCTCTGAGCAAAACTCATAACATCCAACTCTTCCGACTGCTTCAGGTAATCGAACTGGACTTCCAGAAGATCGTTGGTGAACTCCCTGCAGTAGATGAAAAGTGTTGCCTCAAAATTAAGCCAGAAACTTCTCATATCAAGATTGACTGAACCCAAAAGAGAGAAGTCCCGATCGACGGTAACTGTTTTCGAGTGCAGGAGACCCCCTTTGAAGAGGAAAAATTTTACACCGGTTTCGGATAAATCCTCATAACGGGCACGACTGGCATATTTTACCATGATGGAATCATTTTTTTCCGGCACAATAATTTTTACATCCACTCCTCTCTGGGCTGCTGCCTTGAGGGCTGCAAGCAAAGGTTCATCAGGAATGAAGTATGGAGTTGTCATGATAAGTTCATGTCGTGCTGCATAAATGGTTGTCAGGAGAAGGCTGTGAATTGCCTCAGGCGCAAGGCCTGGACCGGACGGCACGATCTGAACGGCTGACCTGCCTGTTGCAGGGCGTGGGTGAATATCACCTATGCGCCTGATTTCCTGAATATCTTCCAGCAGTGAACTGGATCGAAACTGGTCAATATCTGTTTCCAGAAACCAGTCATTGATAAAAGTGCCTCCAAGAATTTCTACAACAGGGCCATCAGCTTTGACCATTACGTCGATCCAGTTGCCAACCCCGGCATCCGCCTTGAACACATCAGGATCGACCATGTTCTGGCTGCCGGTATAGGCGATTTTACCATCAATCACTACGATCTTCCGGTGATTTCGAATATCTATCCTGGAGAAAAGGAGCCTGATAATACCCGCCGGCAGCGATTCCTCTATTTTTACACCACCACTTTTCATGGCGGCAGCAGTCCTGCTTTTAAGAAAACTCCTGCTGCCGATGGAATCCAATAGGATTCGGCACACAACCCCCCGGGATGCTGCACGGATCAATGCTTCAGCAATTCTGTCGACCCTGCCGCCTTCTTCCCAGATGTAGAACTGGAGATGACAGGTCGATTGTGATGTTTCGATATCCTTCAGGATGGATGCGAGAATTACCTCAGGTTGATCGATGAGCTGCAAGTGGTTGCCGGCCATCGCCGGTATCCCGACAAGTGTTTCAGCCTGACAGTGAAGCGGTTCACATTCCGGGTTGAGTCCTTCCCATGAGATGGGGGCTCTTTCCCTCAGGGTTTTCAGCCAGTGCTGGTAACGGCTGCTGGACATCCTGGCCCGTTCAACGCGCCTTTCAGATATACGATTTTCACCAAAGAGCAGGTATAAAAAACCGCCGACAAAAGGGATAAGGAGGATGACAACCAGCCAGGCCAGTGAAACTCCATATGGTCGCTTGCGCATGATTACTCGCAATGAGAGACCAATACGTATGACGAAATCCGTAAGGAGAATGATTGTGGAGAACAATGAGTAACTCCAGTGGAGGTCAGTAACATCCATAATTTCAGTAAGTTTGTTTTATCTCTTTTTTGTGCTTTGTATAATAGAATGAAACCATATCTTCGTGGAGAATACCATGAAATCTCTATTTAATAGTAGCGTAATCAGCCGGATAAGTGGTAGATAAACCCTATGAATAAGGGGTGAAGGTAATAAAGGAGAATACCGGTGCAGCGTAATACAGAGCGGTTTAACTGGTGTGGAATAAATTGAACACATTATTAATGGAATCTGAATGAATATCAAAGGTTTTTCATATTCAGCAGTTGCAGCATCCATGAAATACGATGACAGGCTTGATCTGGGCCTCATATACAGTGACGAACCGTGTGTTACAGCAGGGGTTTTTACGACTAACCAGATAAAAGCCGCACCTGTATTGATTGATATTGAAAGGTTAAAAGAAGGGCGGGCACAGGCTGTTCTGGTAAATAGCGGGTGTGCCAATGCCTGCACCGGTCCAGAGGGGGAAGAGAGTAGTCTGATAACCAGCAGGATGGTCTCTGATGCTCTTGGTATCCCTGATGATATGGTTCAACTCTCATCAACCGGTGTAATTGGGGAACCACTCAATCTGGACGCTTTTGAGAACAATATGGCTGCCCTGATAGATGGGTTGTCCGCCGATAATTTTGGCAAAGTTGCCGAAGCGATAATGACCACTGATACAGTCTCCAAGACAGCATTCAGCAGTGTGACTATCGGGGGTAAAGAGGTAAATTTAATAGGTATGGCAAAAGGTGCAGGTATGATTATGCCCAATATGGCAACCATGCTGTCCTTTGTCCTGACAGATGCCCAGATCAGTTTTCCGGAGCTTCACAAATCTCTTCTGTCCGGCGTAGAGAGAACGTTTAACCGAATAACTATTGATGGTGATACGAGTACCAATGATATGGTTCTTGTCATGGCCAACGGTACAGCTGATAACCCCTGGATTGACGGTGATGCTCCGGAAAACCAGCTGGTTTTTCAGGATGCCCTTGAAAATGTTTTGAAGGATCTTGCCCTACAGATAGTAGCCGATGGTGAAGGTGCGACAAAAACTATTACCATACGGGTATGTGGGGCTAAAGAAGATCATGAGGCAGAGCAGATTGCAAGAACTATTGCTACTTCAAGCCTTGTCAAGACAGCTTTTTTTGGTGAAGATGCTAATTGGGGACGGATCATGGCGGCAATGGGCCGTTCCGGAGTTCGGTTTTATCAGGAGCGTGTAGATATCGCCTTCGGTGATGTTATGATTGTTAAGAACGGTTTGTTTCTTGGTAGGAAGGCCGAAGAAGCTGCGACAAAAATTCTCAAGAGAAACCAATTCAGTATTAGCATAGATCTTAAAGAAGGTGCCGGCTGTGAAGAGGTTTACACATGTGATTTTTCACTGGATTATGTGAAAATTAATGCTGACTATAGATCCTGATCTTGTCTAATGAAATCGAACGACAAGAGATTCAACCTCACAAAAAATCTTTATATGAAAGTCATGTGTAATTTGGAAGGAGAGGGATTCGGAGGGGTGTTGCAAAACAATCCACAGCTGGCGAGGACGTTTGGCAATACCCCTTCGAATCCCGACTACATCACTTTCATGCTTCGTTGTGAAATTTATTTCATGGGTGTTAGATGAAACAACTCTATCTCATACGACATGCCAAATCCAGCTGGTCTCAGCCCGACCTGACTGATTTTGACAGACCCCTGAATAAACGTGGTAAGCAAAATGCACCATTTATGGCCGGGAGGCTTTCTGCCCGCGGTATATTTCCCCAGCGCATCGTTTCAAGCCCTGCCAAACGCGCGAAAAAAACAGCCATCCAAATAGCCGAAGGCACAGGTTTTAAGAAAGAAGATATTACCTACGATAAGGGGTTGTATCTGGCAGAACTATCGCACTTTATCAATATCATTCAATATCATCTCCGCGATGTCGATATTCTGTTTGCAGTCGGTCATAATTCTACAATTACTGAACTGGCTGAGTATCTTACCGGTGACCGATTTTTCAATGTACCCACTTGCGGAGTGGTTGGTATAGAATATCGAGGTAAAGGTGGTTTTAAAAAAGCGCCTGGTAGTGGTTCCCTGCTCATTTTTGATTATCCTAAAAAAATAGTTCCCTGAGTTCAACGTTAACTCTTTTTCCTATAACCATTTCTACTTAAGGTCGGCAGTACCTGTAACCCAAGAGTTAAATTGTGTCCACTGTGGAATAAGTTTTTTATTGTTGGATTTGTTTGATTTATGAACGCTGGAAGGCTGCAAAGGCAGAGTTAAACAGTAACTGATAAAGGATCTGGGTTGGAATGATGGAGTTTTCACTTTTTGGAAAAAAAATGACCTGTCAGGCAGGGATACTCTCGCTTATGGATGATCTGGGAGATGTTCACACCGCTAGAGGGGAGGGCATGATCATGATGGGAGGTGGGAACCCCGGTTATGTTCCTGAATTTCAAAAGATTATGCGTGCAAGGTTGAAAGAAATATGTGACGACACTCTTCTCTTTCAACGATTGGCTGGCACCTATGCCCCTGCGCGGGGGGATCACCAATTTGTTGAAGGGTTGGTTGCGCTGTTGAGAAAGGATCAGGGGTGGAATGTTGGACCTGAAAATATCTGTTTGACCAATGGCAGTCAAACAGCTTTTTTTCTTCTTTTTAATATGTTCAGCGGTGTTTTTTCCAATGGCAGGACGAAGAAGATATGTCTACCTCTGGTACCTGAGTATATCGGTTACGCTGATCTTGGACTGACGGAAGATTGTTGTGTGTCCACCAAGCCTGAAATTGAGTTCCTCGATGGAGGCATGTTCAAATACCATATTGATTTTGATCAGTTAGTGATCGGAGAAGATGTGGGTGCTATCTGCGTTTCCAGGCCGACAAATCCTACCGGAAATGTTGTGACGGACGACGAACTTGAAAAGCTTTCCAGGCTGGCCAAAGAGAAAAATATTCCTCTCATTATTGACAGTGCCTACGGCCTGCCGTTTCCGGGTATGATCTATACTAAAGCCAGGTCCACCTGGAATGATAATAGTATTGTCTGTCTTTCACTGTCGAAACTTGGGTTGCCGGGGATTAGAACGGGGATTGTAGTTGCTGGAGAGGAGATTATAAAGGCTCTTGGCGGTATGAATGCAATCATGTCACTTTCTCCGACAAGTGTTGGTGGCGTCCTCACGGAGCAACTTGTCAGCAGTGGTGAGATAACTGAGGTGAGTCGTGAACTTATTCAGCCTTTCTACCTTGCCAAAAGGGAAAAAGCTGTTGCTGCGGTGAGGGAAGCGTTTGTTGACATTCCCTGTAAAATCCATAAACCTGAGGGAGCAATGTTTCTCTGGCTCTGGTTCGAAAATCTGCCGATTACCAGCCTCCAGCTGTATGAACGGTTGAAGAACAGGGGGGTGCTGGTTGTTTCCGGACACTATTTTTTTCCAGGTCTGGATGATGACTGGAAACATAGGGATGAATGTCTGAGAGTAACCTATTCTCAAAATGATGAGGATGTTTATCGCGGCATAGGGATTATTGCTGAAGAAGTTGGTAAAGCCTATGCTCAGGCAGGTTGAAAACACAGAATTGGAGAAGACTTTTGGGTAAGAAATTGTTGTTTCCGGCCGTACTGCTTTTTTTCTTCATATTACCTGTTTCCGTGCAAAGTCAGGGGAAGTGTCTGGATGGTGACTGTCGAAACGGTAAAGGCGTGTATGTAGCCGATGACGGCAGACGGTATGAAGGAGAATTCAAAGGCGGTGCCATTCACGGGCAGGGTACTCTTGTTCTGCCTGAAGGGACAATATATTCAGGGCAATTTCAGAATGGCAGGTATTATGGAAAAGGAAAATTGCACCGACCTGATGGAAGAACATATGAAGGTGAATTTTTTAAAAATGTTATCCATGGCAGGGGAACGATGGAGTGGAGTGATGGCACTTTGTATGTGGGTGAGTTCAGCCATGGGTTGTTCCATGGTGATGGCGTTCTTATTTCTCCGGCCGGACGGGAATATAAGGGTGAATTTCGAAATAATATCATCGATGGCAGGGGGAAACTAAAATACGCCGACGGAAGTTGGTTTGATGGTATGTTTCATAACGGCAAACCGGCTGGTGAGGGAACAAGGAAGTATCTTGACGGCAGTAGTTATTCCGGTGAATTCCGTGATAAAGACAGACATGGCTATGGTCTGTTTGAAGCCCATGACGGGGAGAAATATCAGGGTATGTTTGTTGACGACAAATACGATGGAGAGGGCACACTCTGGTACAGTGACGGCAGAAAATATAGTGGTGAATTTAAAAACAATCTCAGCCATGGGCAGGGGACATTCGAATATGTAGATGGCTCCAGGTATCAAGGTGATTTTGCTGACGGTTTCCCCCAGGGGGAGGGTACTCATGAGATCCCGGATGGGAGTGTCTATCAAGGTGAGTATGAAAAGGGAAAAAGAAGTGGTGTCGGAGACCTTCTTTTTGCCGATGGATCCAGATATAAAGGCGAGTTCCTCAATAATAAAATGCATGGCAAGGGCACTATTTTGTACAATGACGGTAAGTCCTTTACCGGTCAATTTATTAATGGTCGGCCACAAACGCCTGTTGCGAAGCAGGTGGATGAACAGCAGGAAATCCCGGGAAAAGACATTGATTTGAACTCGACGACTGAGGAAAAAAAAGGTCAGTTGACAGAACCGCCAGAAACTTCACTGGAAACGGTTAAATATCCCATTCGGAACGGAATTGTGACAGATGGAGCCGGAGGACCACCCCTTACGGGGAATACACATATCGTTTTTCCCGACGGCAGGGAGTATCAGGGTCGCTTTCTGGATGGAATGATGCACGGCACTGGAATGCTTGATCTGCCAAATGGGGATAGTTATAAAGGAGTTATGCAGAAGGGTAAGATTCACGGCCATGGGACATATCACCATAAAGATGGCAGGGAGTACAAAGGTGATTTTATTGCTGGGAAAAAATATGGCAATGGTATTTTCACCTATCCGGATTCGACACGATATGCCGGTGAGTTTGAAGAGGATCTTTTCTCAGGGAGAGGGGAATATTACTTTGCCGACGGCAGCCATTATAAAGGTGATTTTGCCCATGGAAGTTTTAACGGTACTGGTGAGCTTGTCTATTCTGACGGTAGTTTCTACAGAGGGCAGTTTAGCGATGATCTTCCCCATGGCGAGGGAGTTTTGATTTCCACTGACGGCAGCCGTTTTGAAGGGAAGTTTAAATTTGGCCAGAGAGATGGCAAGGGAAAATTTACCAGGGATGATGGTCGCGTTTTTGAAGGAATATTTCGAAACGATAAAATGGTCAAGTAGCATCGAATCAAATGATATTACAAGAATTTGTCTCGGACTCAAACCAAGGTAGAACATAATGCGCTGGAGTTATAAAACAGTACATTTTGCATTAAAAAAAGAAGGTTTACTGGGTAGCGCCTTTCTTGACGAATCAGAGGTTGAACTATCGCTTAACGAATATGGGCGGGCTGGCTGGGAACTGGTTACCATATTAGAAACCATGGATGGCATCATCGCTGTGTTTAAACAGCCCCTTTTCAGTGATTCCTCTCCGCTCTTTCAGATCGATTCGGAAAAAGACGGTCATAGTAAGGTGCTGCAGGAAAAAAACAGTGGATTTACTGAAGATAAAGGGGAAGAGGTACTTGTGGAGAAAAGGACAGAAGTACCTGTTCTTGATGAGTTTGAGGTTGTCGAAGTTGATTCCGAAGAAGATTCTGAAGAAGAAGAGAGGGAGGAACAGGAATCTTCATATCCTGACAAAGATGTCGGAGCAATTCGTATTGAGTAGTGAATTCAGGGGAATCCTGATCTGTTGGAGGAGGTTCAGATGAGCGAAGCAAGAGATGTTATAGCCGGTAGAGAACTTCAATTTGTAAAAAGTTCAAGTTACTCCCTGGGTGTTGAAATTGAATTTCAGACCCTTGACAAGGATACATATGATCTCGCCCCCTTCGCGCCGATTCTTCTTGAAAATGCACCCAGGCTTCTGCAGCCAAGACTTTCTCCTGAATTTATTCAATCTATCCTTGAGATCCAGACAGGTATCTGCTTTTCGCTCAGAGATGTGGAAAATGATCTGATGCAGACTGTAAGTCTGGCAGAAGAGCTGGCAGAAGAGAATAACTCCATACTTTTTGCAGCCAGCCTCCATCCCTTTGCAAAGTATCGTGAACAACTTTTGACAACAGATGCACGGTATGAAGCCATTATGCAGGAATTGCAGATGGTAGGACGGAGATTCATCACCCAGGGACTGCATGTACATGTAGGGATGCCGGATGGAGAGGCAGCGGTAAGGGTCTGTAACCATATTCAGGCATATCTTCCCATCCTTCTCGCTCTTACAGCGTCATCCCCTTTTTCCCAGGGAGAGGATACCGGGCTGATGTCTTACAGAACCAAACTTTTTGAAGCATTGCCATTGGCTGGGGTATACACCCACATTGAGAACTGGCATCAGTTTAAGGAGGAGGTTCAGCTGTTGCAGTCGGTCGGTGTAATTAACTCTATCCGGGATCTCTGGTGGGATGCAAGACCACATCCTGATTTTGGCACATTAGAAATTCGGATATGCGATTTACCGGTAAGATTTACCGATATTCTTGGTATTACAGCGATGATCCAAGCCCTTGTTGCAACACTTGTTGAGCAGACAAAGGCAGTTCCGCCTTTAAATCAGCATATCATTAAATCAAATAAATGGCAGGCCGCGAGGTACGGACTGGAAGGAACCTACTTTGACCCCTCCGGGATGCTGTTTCAGGAGAGAGTGTCGCTGCGCGAAGCCGCAGTCAGGCTGCTGGAAAGAATTGATCCCATGGCACAGCGACTTAGTGCGGAACGCTATATGGGTAATATTCAAAGAGTGCTTGGTGATGGTACCGGTGCTGATTTACTGCGATGTTGTTATGGGACATCGAAAAGTCTGAAAGGCGTAGTTAAATCTTTATGGGGAGAATTCTGGCTATGAGCATGTATGATAGATCTATTGTGGCATCCGGTCATTCTCTGGTGAGCAAGGCAGCAGGTATTGTTCTTGAACAGGGGGGCAATGCCTTTGATGCAGTTGTTGCAGCAGGATTTGCTGCGGCGGTGGCAGAGCCGGCGTTAACCAGCCTGGGTGGTGGCGGGCTGATGCTTGGTCACAGTGAAGATCGTGGAGAGAATATCTTTTTTGACTTTTTTGTAGATACTCCCGGCAGATGTTCTAAAGGAAAAACAGGGAAACCGGATTTTTTCCCGGTAACGGTTGATTTCTCCGGATCTACTCAGGTTTTTAATATTGGTCTTGGCTCTGTCGCTGTCCCCGGTGTTCTTAAAGGGTTGCTGCATATCCATAAACAACTCGGCTGTATGGGATTTGAGGATGTGGTTGCTCCTGCCAGGGAGTTGGCTCTTGGTCATGTCTTGAATAATCAGCAGGCCCATTTTCTCCACCTGCTTTATCCGATTATGACGCTTACGGAGAGAGGCCGACGTTTATATGAACCTGGTGGAAGATATATTGAAGAGGGCGATACACTTATCAATAAAGAGACTGTCGATTTTTTTGATCAACTTTGCCTTGAAGGGGATGAGAGCTTCTATCGCGGCGAAATAGCCTCCAAAATTGATAGTGAGATGAAAGATGGCGGTGGACTGTTAACTGCGGAGGACCTTTCAGCCTTTCAAGTATTGGAAAAGGCACCGCTTTCAGTCCCATACAGAAATCATCAATTTCTAACCTCTCCAGATCCCTCAATGGGGGGAACTCTTATTGGCCTGGCTCTTTTTTTATCGGGCAGTGAAAAGTTGCCTGACTATAAATGGGGGTCGGGGGAATATCTTGCCGGTTCAGTGGCCCTTATGAGGGAGGTTGAAAGGCTGCGGTCGGCCGGGATCACCTCGCCCGCTGCTCTCCGGACATTTCTTGAGGATGGCAGAGCGGTGGCCGGTGCAAAGAGGAATATTCGGCTTTTCAGCAGGGGAACAACCCATATTAGTGTTGCTGATTCCAAGGGGAATTGTGCCAGTATGACCTGCTCAAATGGTGAAGGTTCCGGTTATTTTGCTCCGGGAACCGGTATTATGCTGAACAACATGATGGGAGAAGACGATCTTCACCCCGGCGGTTTTCATTCAGGAGAGGCAGGGGAGAGGGTATATTCCATGATGTCCCCTTCACTCCTTTTGCAGGATGACCAGGTAAGGCTGGTGATAGGCAGTGGTGGTTCAAAGCGGATTCGTACAGCAATATCCCAGGTGTTGAGTCAGGTAGTTGATTTTAAGCGCCCCCTGCAGGATGCTGTTGATGCGCCAAGACTCTACCTGGATGAAGATTGCCTGCAGCTTGAACCAGGCTTCAGTGATGCAGCGGTAAAAAGTGTAAAAAATGTTATCCCTGTCAATATCTGGGACCAGCAGAATGTCTATTTTGGTGGCGTTCATGCTGTTATTCCAGGTATTGAAGGCGCCGGAGATAACCGCCGTGGCGGTTCTGTAGTTTCAGTCTTCCATCAATAATTGGAATAAAATAAAACTTTGATATCTCCTAAAGGTAAGTAGAAGTCATAAAGATTTCATCCGGAGGATGGTATGGTTAGTCTGCGGCGTGTTGATAAAAAGAAATTTAAAGAACTCACATATCCTCACCTTGAATTTCTCTACAATGTTGCATTGAAATATAGTGGAAAAAGGTATGATGCTGAAGACCTGGTCCAGGAGACTATGTTCATTGCTTATTCAAAGTTCCAGCAGTTGCGTGATGATAAAAGTTGCAGGGCATGGCTTTTCACAATTCTTCGCAATCATTTTTTAAAAGAGAGAAAACAGTTATTAAGACGACCCTATCTTGATGATGGTAGCAGTTACCTCGACTATATTAAAGATGAGAAGAGTTCCGGTTTTGTGGAGCGGCTTGTTGAGAGAGATGCGAACAGAGAACTGCATCAGGTATTGGCAAATATATCTGAAAAATTCCAGTCCCCTCTCATTCTTTACTATATGGAAGAGATGACTTATCAGGAGATAGCTGAATATCTCGATATACCTATAGGAACTGTGATGTCACGTCTTGCAAGGGGAAAGAGTTATCTGAAAAAAGGGCTGCTGCAGTCATCTTCCCGTAACAAGAATAAGGGCAAAATTGTTCGGATGATGGCGTGATTCAGTAACACTGAAGAGGAATTATACTATGGATTGCACAACTTTTAGATCCTGGCTGGAAAACCGGGACACATATGATCTTTCAGAAGCAGACAGGGCAATGAAGCACGCTGTACAGTGTGCAGAGTGTAAAGATCTCTTACAAAAAGATGAGCAACTTGATCGGTTTGTTGCAAAGATGTTTCAGTATGAAACGGTCGATAAACGGATGTACGGTAAAGTTGATCGGAGCCTGGGTGATCCGGGGAGGAAACGTGGAATCATGGGGGGGCTTACTGCTGCGGTTGCCATGGTGGCAGTTGTTGTTCTTTTCTTCGTTTTTATGCCTGCTCCAGGGAATTTTTCCTCCATGGATGAGTTCGGGAGATACGTTGTCCAGGAGCATCGTGACCATGGCAGGGTCACACCACTTTTTGAAAAAATAGAGAATGTGACGAAGTGGGGGCAGGATAATCTGCAACATTCCTTCAAGGTAAATACATTGCCGGCTGGGAATATAAAAATTGTAGGGGGTCGTATCTGCACTATCAAAGACTGCGAATTTGCTCATTTTCTGTACCAGGATGAGCAGAAACTCTATTCACTTTTTGTCGTTTCCGGGGATGAAATTGGATTTGATCTTGAACCGGGTCGTATGTACTCTGTTACTATTTCAGGAATAGAACTCCAGGTTTGGCAAACCCAGCAGATGGTATATGCTTT
>DEIL01000181.1:49245-57201 GCA_002352445.1 Desulfobulbaceae bacterium UBA2775 | reverse complement strand
ACCCCCGCAGAATGAGCAAAGGAATATTGTAACCTTTATAGGGATTTTTTTTGCGCCCAAAAAAGATAAGCAACACTAACATGCCTCCGAAACACCGGATAAACCCCAAATGCCACACTGTATATCCAGTGGGCATAAGTTTGAGAAGGATGCTCATAAAAGTGAAGGAGATGGCAGCAGACAGCATTAAAAGCGGTCCAGCCATATGGGATTTTTTGCTGATCACGTTGTTCTTTCCTGATTAGTTAAATACTTGATACATTAATAAATTAAATAGAGGAGATAGCACTGCTTGGAAAAAAGAACAAGAGCCTTTTTTCGTACTTTATGTGTTACTGCGATAATCTCTGTGCCGATGTGTCAAATCTTCAGCAACCCAGGAAAGGTGGCGTCATCGGTTATACTGAGAGAGAGCGGGAGTTTTTAGTACGAGGTTGTTACACACCATCTTTCAAATTTGCAAACCTTGAAACATGCTACAATGTGTCATACTGTTATTCCTGACAGTATGCTACTGTTTAATTGTTTAGATCCAACCTTCCAAATATGCTGCGAGACTTTGCAGGATCGCGATGTACCATACTGCAAAATATATTTTCCCAAGATATGCGTCAAAGGTAGACACCCAGGACCGGGGTTTAAAAAACAAGTTTCGGAGGATAAAATGATTATACATGAAAGAAAAGTCAGATACGGCGAAGACTACCCAGTATTTTTCGAGGCGCTTGCCAAGGTTAAAGCCTATCTTGAACAAAAACATCCTAAGGTCTCGGTTGATCTCATGTACAACCTGACAGGAGAGAGAGGTTGGGCAACGATTCAGACACGCTACCCTTCGCTTGCTGACTACGAGAGAATCGATGCCGATATGGATAACGATGAGAACTATTCAAAGCTGTTCGAGTCTATCATAGAAGCTTCAGGAGGCCTGCCAGTAGATCAATTTTATCGTGTAATTCAATAGCCTGAGAGCTACCTTGTGGGTGTTTCAATTTTACTTCCTTAAGATTGGACGAGACAGGTGCCCTCTTGGAATATTACACCCCTCCTGAGTTAGCTCAACCATTCTATCACTTAAAGAAAAGGAACTTAAACTATTAACTCAGGTCAGACATTGGCACAGTCAGCAAGAAACAGACGCAGGTTACTTTTCCTGTAAATTTGACAGTCGGCCCCAATTCGGGTGTACAGGAATAACGTCAACTTCCCAATTATAGTTCGGAATGTAAGATTGCCAAAAATAATCTTCATATCATTTAGGTATGCTTCTAAGCCCATCGTTACCCTACTTGCAGTGTTGTTTACAGATGATTATTTCTCTATGATTATGGCGCTGTTTCCCGGGACCTTGCCACTGCTCAAATAACCATAATTTCCTAAGAGGAGGTATATGATGACTGAAAGTTATATCGACCCCCAAGTGTACGATTTATATGATGAATACTGTCATACCGAAATGACAAGGCGGGAGTTTGTCAATAGAGCTTCGGCACTAGTTGTAGTGAGTGGTTCTGCCATAGCAATGGCGGATGCGCTCTTACCACGCTATGTAGAAGCTCAAATGGTTTCATTTACAGATAAACGCATTAAAGCCACATACGTTGATTACGATTCTCCAGGCGGGAGTTCAGGAAAAATGCGCGGATACCTGGTCAAGCCTGAAGGTGAAGGCCCATTTCCAGCTGTTTTGGTTATCCATGAAAATCGAGGATTAAATCCCTATATAGAAGATGTAGCACGTCGTGCTGCAGTTGAAGGATTCTTAGCCCTTGCTCCGGATGGACTGGCACCGATAGGTGGATATCCTGGGAACGACGATGATGGCAAAGTTATGCAGAAATCGTTGGACAAGCATAAACTGTTTACAGACTTGTTGAACAGCGCCAAGTTTTTGAAGGCTCACGAATTGTCCAACGGCAAGATAGGAGCTACTGGTTTTTGCTATGGTGGCGGGGTTGTCAATAAACTTGCGGTGGTCATGGGTGCAGACCTGAATGCGGGTGTTCCGTTTTATGGAGTTGCTCCACCAACAGACGAAGTTGCCAATATTCAGGCACCCCTCATGATTCAATATGCAGCAGATGATCCACGGGTAAATGCGACCCAGGAAGATTATCGAAAAGCTTTGGAGACCAATAATAAAAATTTTGTGATGTACAACTATGAAGGAACTCGTCATGGCTTCCATAACAATTCGACACCTCGCTATAATAAAGAACAAGCCAAGATAGCTTGGGACCGAACTATATCCTTTTTCAAGGAACATCTTTCATAATTCTACCAAATACATACCAGAGTGCCATGAACGGTTGTCCTTTTACCAGGCAACCGTTTTCATATGTGAGAGGGGGATAGAGATATAGATTTCACCTAGCTGTTTGAACGAATTTACTTGCTAGTTTAGCCGTTGGATGAATGTGAAAAATGGATGAGTCACTTCAAAAGATTCATCCTGATAACGCAATGTCAACAACTTATATTGAATTTAATCTTACCAAATCGAAGGTGAACCGTTTTGTTTTTCCCTTCTACTGAATCTTATTCCTGTATCTCTTCAAATTCCGATCTGCAAATCACTCGTCCACTCCAAACAGAAACTTCACAGGAAAAATCTCTACCAGGCTATAATACCAAGCTGTTAGAGATTTGATGTGGCAACTAAAAGTCCTTCAACCTCATACATCCCCCTTCTAATTGGAATTGCTGCTATCCTTAAATATTTCATATCATCCATCTGTTGCGGTAGTCCTTACACATCTTGGCGAAAGCACGTTAGTGCATTAATATGCACAAAACAGCGTATAACAGCATCAAATAGTGCATAGCTCAATAATAACAAAGAGCATGAGGGGAAGGGATGAAAATTCACGTTTTACCAGAAGAAAGACGGAACGAAATCCTCGAAATTCTAGCCAAGGAGGGGAAACTGACGGTTCCTAACACCCATGAAATGAATTTTACAACGAAGCATGAAAGTAATGTAACCGGGATTCGGAAGAGTGTCGCCAAACGTCCTCGCAGGCTNNGAGTCTCGCAGGCTCGTTTACCTGTTGTGTCAACACGCCTCCGAATCCCTCCCTGTCAGGGGAGCGAACATGACTTTCATATAAAGTAATACACCCCACAACATGAGATTCGTCCTGACCATGTTCGATCAAAGATAATCAAACAGAATCTTGCCAAAGGACGTCTTTCACTGCTGAAGTTCTGGTGAAGCCACAATTGTTCAGGAGTAAGAGACTAATTCGTCAATTTTCGTATCTGCTTGAATATCTTCTCGGCCTTAAAAAACTTGTAATCTTTCTCCAAAGCTCTTTTTGCACTCTTTTGATCTATCGCACCTTGGAGCCACCACGTTTTAATCTTATCTGTCTGGTCGAAAAAGTCCGGGAAATAACTCTCTATATATCTATATTCTTTTGATAAATCTGTGTCAAAGATGGCAGGGTCATCTGTAGAGATTGAGAGAGGAACCCCTGCATCAAGCCAAGCCTGCAGGGGGTGTTTATTTATGTCGGAAATTATGCCCAAGGCAATATTGCTGGAAATACAGACATCGATTACCGGAGCCATTTTGCCAAGACTGGATATCCAGTCGGCTATGGATATAGCATGGGTAATGCGATGGGGTTCCAGGGTTTCCACAATTGATTTGGCAGTGTCATAGGTGGTGGTTTCCCCTGCGTGACATACAGCTTTCAACCCTGCTTTTTTGGCTTCTTCAAAAATAAAAGAGACTTCTTTTGGACGAGCCAGAGATTCATCTCCGCCCATGCTGAGAGCCCCGACACCTAAATTTCGTAATTCATCAAACTGATCAATAATCGGTGTTAACATTTTTGCCGGAAATTGCCATGGCAGATCAATTATAAACCGTATACAAATTTGAGATTCGAGGGCTTTTAGTGATGAATTAATTGTGATCAGAAGTTCTTTGAGATCGATTTTCCAGGTTGCAAGCAACGCATAATTAATTTGCAACTCTGCATATCGAATACCTAACGAAACAGCATGTATTGCATAGAATGTCACAACCGAAGCATATGCTTCCGCAGAATTTAAGAAATTATAGCCGAACCGCAGATGGTCTAAAAATTGAACAAACTGGCCTCTTTTTATATCAGAAACAAAACAGGCAGGCGGGAATAAAAATTCAGACCTGCTCCACCAGGATTCTATATGTTGTTTTCCTACACACCCTTCCACATGGACATGAAGTTCACAAAACTTATTTAATTTTGATGTCATAATAAGTTGGCATCCTTATCGTAATTTGGTCAACCCAACAAAACTGCCGTCGTTATCCTCAGCCAGTCTACGCATAAGGGCAGCAAACCTGGAGACATTCAGCTCAGCTCCGGATTGACTGAAGAGCACCGGAAAACCAACAGCATGTATTCGAACACGGCGGGGGCCATCCTGCAGGGAGCGATTAATGGAGTCTACAGTATCAACCACATCCTGGATTGAACCACGGGAGAAATCGTCACCAAAAATATAGATGCTGATCTTTTTATCAGTTGCATAAAAACGTTTTATTGCCGCCGTAATTCCTTCCACCGGACTGGAGTTGGAGAAGGGCATCCAGTTCCTGAGGCGAGTGAGAATTGCCTTCCTGCGGGCCGGTGAATCCCGTATCCACCTGCCGCTGTATTGAGAGAACATGTAGTCACCCATATCATTCATTACCTGAATACCTTTCACACGGGGGTAGATTTCCAGTATTTCCTGCATTTTCCTGCGAACCATTGACCAGGCGAACTGCTGCATGGAACCGGAGGTATCTATCACAAAGATGATATATTCACTGTCAACGGGCACACCGCCTATCAGCGAATCTGAACGCTTTGGTGCTTTAATGGCCTGGAGTCTGATCATTTCCTCCGTCAGGCTTTGCCTGGCACGGTACAACTGTTTAATGATCGCATCCTCTGAGGCACTGGTGACATTTACAGCCTGCTGTTCGTCCAGAAGGCTTGAATATTGACTCTGGAGATTAATAACCTTTTTCTCAAGCCTTTGCTGTTCCCTCCGGCCCTCTTTCAATTGAATTGCGAGTCCGGCTGACTTTTCATACAGGGCGCTGTTGTCAAGTTTCAGCTGGGTAATGCTGCTGCTCAGATCAGCGGTTATATTTTCAATCACTTCCGGTTCCGATATTTTTGATATTACCAGAAGCAGGACAATTGCGCCAAAACCGCAGGATACCACATCCAGAAAAGAGAGGTTGAAGACCTCAAATACGCGGCGTTTCTTTTTCATGGCCAGTCCCTTGTTGGAGTGAGGAATGAACCACCTGTATCAATCGCCAGTTTCCAAAAGAGTACCGAGGCAAGGGGGTCTCCTTCAATGGGGAAAAGAAGTATATTGACCGGGATTTTGGCAGGAAGCTGTTTAATCGCCTTCTCAAAGAGTTTTACACGGCCCTTTCCATTAATAGTTCGCGATTTCTTCTTACCTTTACCCTGGGTCGGTAATCCGTCGGTGAGCAGTATGATATTATCCGGCTGAGGAGCAATGGTTCGTGCTTTGAGAAAAACATTGTAAAAATTTGTGCCGTCGATGGGTGCTATCTGATTCAATTTTGACAGCATTGTATCTAGACCGGGGCTATCCGTTACCGGAATCCAGGCGGGTTTATCCCCTGGAGTTATTGCAGTGGCATCAGTATTGAAATTGTAAAGCTGGATTGAACTCTGAGGCGGAAGATTGGCGATAAGCCATTCAACTGCTGCGACGGTTTTTCTCCACTTCGGGGCTGAACGTCGGGCAGAATCATCACGAATCTTGCGCCTGATAATGTCGACGATTTTATAGTCAAGCATTGAAGCGGATGAGTCGACCAGAATAAGAACACGGCTGCCTCCCAGCTTTAAACCGGTGAAGTATTGGCGATTGCCTGCCCCTTCAAACGGCCTGACCTGGCGGCCGACTTGCCGCTCTTCTGCTTTTTGTTTAGCAAGCTTCTGCACATCTTTTTCAAGTGTTTTCAACTCCTGCTGCAATGATATGATCTGTTTTTTACTCTTTTTCCCTTGTGATTTCTCTGCAATCAATGATATGGCACGCTGGATTTCAGCCGCCAGTTCTGCACTGCTTTTTTGCTGGGATTTGTTTTTATTCCCAATCTCGACAAACTCATGCTGAAGCTGTTCCAGTTTTTCACTTGCCAACCGGTTGATAAGTTCCTGCTGCATGAATTCGGAACGTAAATCAGCCACACGCTCCTGCCGAGAACTGATAACATTAGTGTTGATGATCAGAACCAGAAGCACAACAGCTCCAAAACCGCAGAACATGATGTCGAGAAAAGAGAGACTGAAACTCGATATAGGCCGTCGGGAGGATCTTGCCATGGTTCATCTTAGGGAAGTGATTTGACTCTCAATCGTGCAATAAAATTGTCATTGCAGTACGATTCGGTATCAAGAACCAGACGCTCCTGAAAAAGCTGCAGCTGATGAATAAAGAACATCAGTATGATAGAGATCACCAGGGCAATAAAGGTAGAATTAAAAGCGATTCCCAGATTCTGCGTCACCCCGGTGATGTCCCCCTCCACGGCACGATTTGCCTGTCCAAGAGCTGCGCCGATTCCACGTACAGTACCAATAAAACCCACCGAGGGTATGGCCCAGGCAATATATCTGATAATCGACAATTCTGATTCCTGTCGTTCCATTTCAGACTCACAGAGATCCCGGACAGCGGTTGCACTGTCCTGAATGTTTCCGGTTACACCAAAACGCTGAATGCCAAGTTTCAGTGCCCGGGTCAACAGATAATTTCGTGCCGGAGATGACATGTCTGAGAACCGCTCCAGAAGGGGTCGTGCATCCTCAGGGCCTATGGGCAATGTTGTCGGGAGTTCGAGCAGATCATCGGTAAGCTGCTGCCTTTGGCGAAAAACTGTGTTTCCTTTAAAAACAAGAATCGCCAGGGCCCAGAACATCAGGATAAAACAGGCTTCCTGCTCGTAGTCTTTGATCACAACATAAAAGTTCCGCTGTTGAACATAGCGTGGATTTTCCGACAGCTGCTGTTGCTCAATGGCAAGAAATTCTGCTGCTTTTGGGCGAATAATGGAGACATAAGCAGCATGTACAATGATAAAGGCAATAAGAAGGGTAAATATTTGAAAAATAAGCTCAGTGGGAAGTTGATGTTTATTCATAACTAACACCCATGAAATCAATTTCACAACGAAGCATGAAAGTCGGGGTTGGGAGGGGTGTTGCCAAACGTCCTCGCCAGCTGTGGATCGGAGTCTCGCAAGCTCGCTTACCTGTTGTGGCAACACCCCTTCCCAACCCCTTTTCTTCAGGATAGCACATGACTTTCATATAAACCTAGTATGTTAAATGTCGGTTGGAAACGATACCTCAGAATCTGCTCCAACCTCTTCGCTTGGCTGAAAAGGCTGCGGCCAGACCATGGGTTTTGTCTGTTGCGGCTCAGTCGGTTGTACTTTTTTCTCTGAACCAGGCGATCCCTTGACATTTCCCCCCCCATCTCTTAAGTCCTGTCCAAAACAGACCGGGATGGCAGTCAGGAGCATAAGAATCAGGGCCATCGCAACTGTCCTTTTCATGGATACCTCGCAACCCTGAAACCAACATTATCCCGAGACTCCCGATGGTATGCCCGATAACTTAACCGCAATTCAGTGATCGATGCATCCCTCCAGCTTGAGCCCCTGATGACCCTGTGTGTTCCGGAAGCCGGTCCTAATGAATCAGGCTGACTCTGAAGTGAACTGGTATTTGCCGAATAATAGTCATGACACCATTCACCGATATTGCCGCCCATATCAAAAAAACCGCCCGGGTTTGGAGGAAATGAGCCCACCGGGGAAGAAACTGGAAAGGTGTCACGATAGCCGTTAATTATCGTCGGCAGAAAGGTGCGTGCAGATTCATCCGCATAATTACCCGTCACCGTACGAGGCGGAAAAAC
>DEIL01000181.1:38419-49198 GCA_002352445.1 Desulfobulbaceae bacterium UBA2775 | reverse complement strand
CGATAGCCGTTGGTCAACGGTAAGTCGGGGGTATAACTCTTTCCCTTTTTGATATAAAACGGCTGCAAATTTTCTTTGAGACTCAACCAGTTCAGGTAGCTGACAGCATCTTCCCAGCTGATTTTAACTACAGGCTGTTTATCACCGTCAAGGGTATGACCACCAGCTGTCCCTGCTGAATGCTGTCTGTTGAACTCTCGATACTGATAGTTTGTTACCGGTTTTTCAGAGAGGTAAAACGGTCTTTTCATAATTACCCCCCGTTCACGCTCATTGGCTCGTCTACCCGGCTCCCGCCTGGATGCTCCCATAGTAAACGGTGCCGGCTGAACATAACGGAGTTTCTGTCCCGCCGTTGTCTTGATCGAATCTCCCGGACTCACGGTGTTACCGGTGTTAGTGGAGGAACTCTTCCTGCTCCCGGTGGCGGTATCAGGGCTCAGATCAATGGATATTTGCTGGCTGAAACCGATCTTGGGGATAATAGTTCGGGTTACAGGTTTATATCCCGGGGATTTTACCACCAATGTGTGGGATTGAGAAGGTAGACTCAACTTTCGCTGGGTAGAGCTGTAATGTTTGTCGTTGATAGTGATGCTTGCATCAGATGGATTCGTTGTAAGGTAGATAGTACCAAGCTCCCGTTTAAGGGTAAGCCCGAGAGTATGCTCTTCTCCCGGTTTTAAGGTCAGGGTTCTGGATACTGATTTATGTCCCGGTGCGGACAGAACAATTTCATGTTCTGTCTGTGAAGACAATATAACAGTAAGAGGAGTAATCCCTTTATACTCTTTATCAATACTAACTGCAGCCTGTGCGGGTTTACTGCTCAATGCCAGATGCGCAGGCAGAAAATCCATCTTGACACTATGCATTTCCGATTTTCCAGCCGTTGCTACAATGTCCAGCATCGATTGAGAATAGAGTTCTTTTGCCAGGGAAACTTTATGATCTCCACTTAAAAGTTCCAGAGAAACCGGCGTCTGACCAGATTGTTTCTCATCAATAAAAACAGTTGCTCCCGCGGGAACTGAGCTGAAGGAGATTGTGGCCCAGTCCGGCTGAAGTTGAGCATCAATTTCCTGGGTCTTCCCCTCCCCTGTAATTATAATTTCCGTTAAAAACGGCTGGTATCTGTCCTTTGTGATCTTCAGGGTATGACTCCCAGGAGCTATCTCCATGGTATTTGGTGGAGTAGTGCCAATAAGCAGATTGTCCGAGTAGACCAAAACTCCACTTGCCGGGGTGACAGAAAGGCTGAGGATGCCTGGAAGCTTTTCAAGAACAACAGGAAAGCGATTCTCTACAGATTTATCAACAGTAATTGCTCCGGAAAAAGGTCGATAACCCTCCTTTTGAACAGTCGCTGTATAGGTGCCGGGGAGGCAGAGATACCGGGAACCAACTTTGAAACAGAGCGGAAAGCCGGAAATTGAGACCAGGTCCGGTTCCGGGGTTATGTCAATCGTAAGCGGCCGGGCCAAAATAACAAAGATTACTGCAAGCCCGATAAGCAGGAAAGAAAAACCGGTTATGATCAGCGCAATTTTTTTGGCGGTTGAAGGTACGGTTTTATCATCGATATGTACAGGAAGGTGCTGGTCATTAGCTGTCGGATCAAGGCCCGGAGGCGGCCCCTGAGGTGGACTCAGTGCCTTATCCGATGACCGGGATTCCGCATCTGTCACAGTGAAATTAAAACGATCCCCACTCAATTCATATTTAACAACCGCACGATCGCTGCGGATTTGATCTCCAGACTTGAGCCAGGCTGAGTCGGTAAGATAACGATCATTATGAAACAGTGGCGTTTCATGCCCCTGGGATGGCTGAATAAAAAGATGCCCCTGGGTGTCACCGATATGTGCAGCCTCAGGAGCACCATCCGGGAGCCTGATATGTGCATCAGCACCGGAACCGACAACAAGGGGCATATCAGCTTCTGTCAGTTGCAGTTTGCTGCCGCCTGATTGTTGAATTGTGATAAATCGTTTCAAATCGGTTCCTCGCACTGAATAAAGAGCCTGGTTATTCCACTGCCCGGAGCAACTTCAACAGTTCTCCTGATATCACGATATCCCATTCTTGTGCCGACAATTGTGTATGTCCCGGGTTTAAGTACAATCTGTCTGGAAAAGAAATGCCCCATCCGGCCAACATGGTAGATGGTGACGTCGGTCGAGTTATCCGATTCCAACTGGACATCGACAGGAGTGGATGCATAGGTTATCAACTCCTCTAGTTTGTCCACCTGGGATGCAATGAGTGGTCCTTTTGGTTCGACCTGCTGTGCATAAGCGAGAAGTTTGATGGCAGTTGCACGCTGCATTTCATCCTGAAGCCGGGACGGCTGGTTTATGGTATCTGTCAGTGTTTTGTCAAGTTTGAATCTTTTTACGGCCAGGCTCTGTCCGTTAACACCAAATAATGACTCTGGAGCAATGACCAGGATCTTTTTGTAAATTGCCAGGGCATCCTGCCATTTTTCTGCTTCACTGAGATTCTCGGCTTGATCACGCAGTGAAGCGACCTGAGCGGCCTCTTCTCTTTCGGCTAATATTTTTCCGGCCTGGATTACCTGCTCGTCGCCATCTCTAAGGGTTCTGAGTAACTTCAATGATGATTTGGCCCGGACAAGCTGCCTGGCTTCCACAGCCTGGAAAAAATTACTCATTTCGTCCTGAAAAGTCTTTTCTTCAATCCTTTGCCGCACACGGGTCAAACCGGCCCGGCCGGCAAGGAATTCTGAATCGAGTGCGAGGAGCTCTACGAATTTTGCTTCTGAGCCATTCAAATCACCTGATCTCTCCAGTGTTTCGGCCTCCCTAAACTTACCAATAACCGTATCCAGTGACTCAGCTCGGCCGGCCCCTTTTTTTGCCTCACTGCCGGCAGGGTCTATTGCCAGGGCAATTGCAAATTGGCTGGATGCTTCCTCACTGTCTCCCTCCGTCAGGGCCTTGTACCCTTCCTCCATAGCAGTCTGGAATACAGTCTCCTTGGAGTCTAGCAGAATTTCGAGATCGGTAATAGCCTTTTGGTAGGCCGCTGCTGCATCCGGGTATTTATGCTCAGTCATATAGTCGTCTGCACCGGTCATGGTCTCGAGCACCTTTTGATACAGCTCACCACCCCAGCCGGAGATGTTCTCTATCCTCGCTTGAACCTGCAGCGCAAGCAGGGTTTCCAGTAATTTATCCGCCTCATCATTCTCGGTTCTCCGGCCTGCCATTTTCTGTTCGGAGGGAGGTGGGGGTGGTTGTTGAACAGGGACAGTTGGAAGGGATGTACTATTCTCAGCTTTATTAAAGCCGCCGGGCAATAAAAAAAGCACTGCTCCAGCACCTGCCAGCAGTAAAATAAAAATGACAAATATCAACAGTGGAACGTGGGACGGTCTTCTCCCGGTGCCTCCGTCCCGCTTGACCCCTGGAGGAGACAGATAAGGTTTCCCATTGTTGTCATTCATGGCTGTAAGTTTTCTAACCCGAACAGATCGGAACGTTTTGTAATGCCTGGATAAGAACCTTCACGAAGTCATTTTAAGGCGCTACAACAGGCTGGGTATCAGTCTGCGGCACCAGACCAGTCTCCCGGGCGTAAATTTGTTTGAGCATAGATCGCCAGTTTGCATACTGCTGTTCAGCTGAACCGGTAAGACGGATTGTCTCACCATCAACTTCAACTATCAGCGGCTCTGCTTCGGCAGTGAAAGATACACCAAGCTCTGCAATGGCATCCTGATTGATTTTACTTTCCTGCCGTGTCTGAAAACCGCTATACATTGAATAAGCACCTCCGGCAATCATTAATTCCTGCAGCGGCTGGGTACGAACCGCTGTTTCAAAATCAGCTGAACCGCCAAGCGCGATAGCACCAACAATAGCTGTTATGCCGAGTATTTGCTTGGTAAGAGCTTCACGCTCAAGTGTTCTCAGAGTTGAAACTTCCTCCTGCCTGTATTTCCGCCAGTTAGCATACGGTTCCCAAAGATCATGGTAATAGATGTCATAGTAGTCATTGATCGCATCAACAAGCATATCATCACGAATCTTTACAGCTTCAACACGATCCACCATCGGGTCATGTTCAGCAGGAAGCCGCTGGACAAATAATTTTCCATTTGAAGTCGTGCCGAGATAATCGCTGAATGCATCGGGGGCCATTGAATGACCATATTTGAGTGCCGCCACCTGCCTTATTTCTTCTATTTCCGACAGGCTCAAACGATTCCGATGGAGAGCAAGATCATTGGCTATTGAATTGAACAGATCCTGAAATGTATCTTCCCGTTCCGGTTCGGTGCCGTAATGCTCCTCAGATTTGGCTGTTTCCTTATAGATGCGACGAAACCAAAGCACATTCCTGGCATCTGTCACCTCAACGTTGAGAGCAACACTCTCACCATCGGAAAATTCGATCTTGCCACGCACCAGAACTTCTGAACCAATATCGTCGTCGGGAACAACACGAACAGCCCCCCAGTATCCTGTGCGCTGCAGCGTATGTTTGAGATGAATAGGAGCAAAACGTGCCTCCGCCTCCCGAATTTCAGGGGACAACCCAATACGATCATCGGAATTCCGAGGCAGCTCACCGGGATGGAAAACCCTTATTGAAACGTTGAGCAGTTCTGAATCAGTCAGCTCATGGCCTGGCAGAATTGGTGCAACCTGTTCACCGACCTTGTCTCCCGGGACAGTGGCACACCCGGCTAAAAGAAAAAGGATAAACAACCCTGAAAGTGTATGGTAATAGAGCGATCGCATAGTGTCCGTACTCACTTCCCTTTATATTTTCGATATTCTTCCCAGAGTCTGGCTTTGACTTCCGGGTCATTTTCCTGTTCCGCCGCTTCTCTTAACTGCCTGGCGACGATATCATCATCACTTTTGGAGAGGTCTCTGCTACCCCTGGTAGGCGGCAAACGGGACTGGCTGTTGTTACCGGTGTTGGCCGGCGTCTGAGCCACCCCTCCTTCAGTTGAATCAGTTTTCTTTGCCGATTGACCAGAATTCGTATTTTTTTGACCATTTCCACTACCGCCACCTGTCCCGGAAGCGGTGCCCCCTCCACTGCTCCCTTCCCTCCCGCTGGGAACGTGCAGGGCAATCTGCTCCTGTTCTTTGAGCAGCATATCATCAAATTCGCCAAGAGAGGCGTTGAACCCACTGTCAAGGGCTGCTACCTTCTCCCCGTCTGTTCGACTGGATACTTCAGGGATGACGCTATACTGGTTTGTTTCCAGTGTGCCATCGATGGAAACAGGGCAAGGCAAACCGATGAGTGCATCCGGACCGCTGTTTTTATTGAGTTCCTCACAGTAATAATAAATCCTTCCATCGAGGTAGGAAAGAAAGAGCTGGAAATCATCCCGTTCTGACTCCATTACCTGTTTTTGTTCCTCATGTTCGCGCTGGCTCTGCACAATATTGAGCCTCGCCCTGTACAGGGTGGCAATGGTCTGCTGTAAAAGCTGTGGTGACTGCTGAGTGAGAGCTGAAGCGGTTGAGTAAAACAGAAAACAGCAGGTGCAGCTCAGCACCTGCATCAAAACAATAGCTGGGAAATGTTTATTATCGGTGAACATCGATACTAGTAACTCGCTCCATTTCCCCGTTGAGGGGTATAAGGGCCGCATAAATAACGTTTATATGAAAGTCATGTTTTCTCCCCTGACAGGGAAGGATTTGAAGGAATGTTGGCACAGCAAACGGTATAAATCAGGAAGATGGAAGTCAATATTTTTTTTAATACTGTTTGATCGGAGTGCTTTCTTCCATATGCCCCAGAGGCCGTTTAAAAGTATAGCAGAATGGATCGAGTACCAGAACATCCCCAGCTTCACTGGTATTCCCCGCCAGCAATGTAAACGGCAGTGAAACTATCCAGACCGCAGCACCGGCAACCGATGCGACAAAGGTAAGGGGACGCACCACAACCGTATCAACAAGCATAACAGCAGCACTCGGGTCATTAACCTGAAAATACTCGGATTCACAACCAGCCTTAACAATCGTTCCCGACAACAGACCAGTGCTGACACTCATTGCAATAACCAGTATGTAGAGCCAAATTCTACTCTTGAAACTGTTCATGAAATTCACCATATTATTCAATGTTCGGGGTTAAAAGTAGAGACAAAACATCTGTCCCACTCGTCGGGATTAATCTTGTCAGTTTGTTGGTGGAAGAGTACTTTTACCATTAAGAGTATTTTACTTGTTCCTGATTTTATGTCCACTTTTTCCGTACCAGTTCGACATCACCAATTATACCCATTTTTTTCCATTCTGCACAACTTTTACTCCCATCAATAACTACAGATAATCATTAAATGTTAGATGCCGTCATGTTGTTTATTTCGATCTTAATGATAACTTATATTAAAAAAATATTTGCTTTTTGGCGTAGCCTGCTCTACTTTGTAAAGGCGCAAGTTAGACTAATACCAGGTGATCACACTTCTTCCACCCGACAAGGTGTTTTCCCCACTTTTCGGCAACCAGTTTCTCTTAATTATCACATATAACACTCTTGTAAAAACTTTAAATTATAGATGGAGCGACAAATGACAACATCACCTATGCAATATCTGGATAAGGCAATGGACAAAGTACGTGATCTCGGTCTTCTTCCGCAAGGAGATGCCGGGAGGGAGGAACCGATTGTAGCTCTCCTTAACCAGATAGCCGACATTGACGAGGATCGTGTAATAGCTATAGCCAGAACCCTCAATCAGGCCTCATTTTTCAATGATGTGGTTCGTGAACAGGTTCAGGCAATGAATATCAGTGATCGCTATGAGGATATTACCAACTCCTTCAAATCGATCCGTGATGATGCCAAAAACATGGTGGATCAGCTTGATGACGGCAAGATCTCAACCTTCGAGAGAATCAACAACGTCTGGATGAAGGTAACCCGGGGCGATATAGCCGGCCGGTTCGGTAAAATCAAAGAGACCTACCTGGATGTCACAGAGTCCACTCTGGATCAGATACAGCGTGAGCAGGCGATACTGGATGCTTATCAGGATTTTCGTGGAGCACTCAAACAGTCAGAAGTTCTTGCCCTGGAAGTGCTGAAAAAAGCCGATGTCCTACTTGCCGGAGCCAAAGAGTCTGTTGAGACAGCCATGCAGAAAGTAGAGGCCTATCAGGGTGAGGAGATGGCTGAAAGGGCCAAGCTGGAACTGGCCCGTGATGAGAAGCTGCGCGAACTGCAAAATACTGAAAAACGCTACCAGATTGCCAAGGATCTTTCCGACAACCTGACAGTCAGTTATAATACCACAGAAGTGGTCATGGCCCGACTGGTACAGACAACCAATGCCAAAGAGCGACTCTACAGTCAGGCTATCAGTTTCTTTTCCACCAACGAAACCGTGCTCACCGCACTGACAGCTTCTTTTGCCGGAATGTTCGGTCTCCATGAATCGACTCAGACGCTGGAGGCAATGAAGAAAGGAGTAAGTGACTCCATCGAGGTGCTTTCAGAGATTGGAGGAGAAGTTCAGGAGGCGGCGATAAAGGCCGGATACGGCCCGACTATCAAGGCAGACGTAGTAAAAAATCTAGTCGAATCAGTAGTCAGTTTCCAGGAGAATTCACGGACTATTATTGAAGAGATGCGCCGGCAGTCAACATCAAATGCCAGAGAAATCCAAGAGGCAGTTGAAGATGGAAAACGGAGGATGGCCAGACTCGCCGAGCAGGGAAGCAAAGTACTTGCCGACCAGTCTTCGGAGAAACCGGCTTAAATATGAGTGATTCAACAACAGCTTCTACTGACAACCAGCCCCTTGACGAAATTATGTTGGCCATGGATGTGGTCGACACCCTCCGCCACCAAGAAAAACTGGTTACTCATGAACTTGACAGTGATGCCCGTGACGAAGAACTTAAAGAAAGGCTTCGTAAAATTTATGCGGCCCAGGGTATAGATGTACCGAATCATGTTCTGGAAGAGGGGGTGCAGGCTCTTAAAGAAGATCGTTTTACCTATAGCCCCCCCAACTCCGGTTTGAGAACCGGTCTGGCCAGTCTTTACGTGAGCCGGGGGCGTTGGGGAAAGTGGTTACTGCTTTTTATTGTTGCTCTCCTCATTGCCTGGGGAGGATACCGGTTTTTTGTTTCAGGACCTAAGGCAGCTTTACCTAAAAAGGTTGAGGCAACATATACACAGCTGCAGGATAGTGCCAAGTCGGAAAAGGGGAGAAATTTTGCAAAAAGATTCTATGAACAGGCCCGGACCGGTCTCAAGAATCAAGACGAAATTGCCGCCAAGAGGGCTTTGCATGAAATGGAAAACCTGCAGGGGGCACTGGATCAGCAGTATAGTCTCAAGGTTATTGCCCGACCCGGGGAGAAATCCGGTGTCTGGCGTATTCCTGATGTCAACACCAGTTCCCGGAATTACTATATTATTGTTGAAGCCGTAGATGCTGGAAATAAACCTGTAAAGGTGGCCGTTACCAGTGAAGAAAGCGGTAAGACAACCATGGTCTCAAAATGGGGAATCAGGGTTGAAGAAGGAATCTTTCAATCCATTGGTGCCGACAAACAGGATGACGGCATTATTCAGAAAAACATTTTTGGACAAAAGAAAAAAGGCTATCTGGTGCCGGAATACCAATTTCCCACTACCGGTGGAGCTATCACTTCCTGGTAACCAAAAACAAAAGATATGATCAGCGGACGACAAACATTGAGTTCCATCGAACTTGCTATGCAGAAGGTTCGAGAGGCTATCGGCAAGGTTGACATCCAGATTGGAGAGGCGGCAGCAAAATTACTTGCCATGCAGCAGGAGGAGGTAGGCGACTACCGAGAATTATCCAGATTGCGGGTTGATTTGCTGGCAACCGGCAAAGCCGATGATGTTCTGGATGAAACAGCTGCTACCGTAAAGCAACTATTAAAAAGACGAAGTGATGCTCTCCAGCTTTTTGAGCAGGAACTTACTGCTACCCGAGATCTGATACGGGATCTTGAAGAGAAGCGCCAGCAACAGGCTGACAGTGTTGATCAAGCAGCAGACGTGGTGGATGAGGCGGAAGCAAAGACTCAAAAAAGGCTTGACGCCGAGCCAGCCTATCGAACCCAGCTCGATCGTGTTCATGACCTTGAACGTACCGTGCGCCACGCTGAACATAAGGCAGAACAGAGGGAAGAGGAACTTGAGAACAAGGGAAAACCATACCGCGAAGACAAGCTTTTCATGTATCTCTGGAACCGTAAATACTCCCTTACCGACTATAAGGCTAACTCTCTTACCAGGATGTTTGACCGCTGGGTTGCCAAAATAATACGGTACCCTGATGCGCGGCTTAACTATACCAAACTGCAGGAAATTCCTGAGCGATTGAGGGAACATGCAGTAGAGATGAAAGCTCGCCTGGAAAAAGAATTTGCAGCCCTCAAAGCTCTTGATGAACAGGGAAAAGCAGATGACGGTATCCCTCTCCTGGAGCAGAAACTCCATGAAGAAGAGAAGCAACTGAAGGATATTGATAATGCAATAGAGGCAGCTGAGAAGCACCAGCGTGAACAGCAACAGCAACGGGCCAGCTACAATTCTGGTGATGACGAAGCCTATAAAGAGGCTGTTTCATTCACCAACAGCAGACTGCAACAGAAAGATATCATGCAGCTGAGGTTAGAGGCCCAGGCAACCCCCTACCCGGAAGATGATATTATCATTAATCGAATCTTTGATTCGGAAAAGGAAGAGCAGGAGAGCAGAAGCGCGACCAAAGAGTTCAAAAAATCTCGAAAGAGGCACGAAGAAAAACTCTATGAACTGGAGCAGCTGCGCGCTGATTTTAAGCACAATCGATATGACGGAACCGGCACTGGATTTTCTAATCCTGCCATGATCGCTGTCATGCTGGAAAATCTTCTCAGTGGAGCTTTAAACAGAGATGGGTTCTGGCGGGTTCTTGAGCAGCAGCGACGCAGATTACCCCGACGTTCAAACCCAACCTTTGGTTCCGGTGGCTTTGGCCAGGGAACCATATGGGGGAAAGGCCGGGGATTCCCCGGGAATTTTGGAGGCGGAGGCGGGTTTTCCTTCCCAAGGCGCCCTGGCGGTGGCGGTTTTCGCTTTCCCGGTGGCGGTGGCGGTGGTGGTTCACGCTCCGGTGGAGGAGGTTTTCGTACAGGCGGGGGATTTTAGTTTTGATGGTTTATGACCTGTAAAAGGGCCTGAATCTCTGGTCTATCTCCAGGTCCCCTGCCTATATGATGTAGGCTGATAACACCGGCTGGATCGATTAACACATCCCCGCCGCGCTGATTTATATTGCCATCTCCACCTTTTCGGGGACGCCTTCCCCTGAGAATCTCTTTAAAATAGGCCAACCAGGTACGATACCCCCAGATATCCCAGAAACCTGCCTCACCCATACCAAAATAGCGGTAGAGAGCTTTCTGTTCATCTAGAACAATCGGCCACTCCACACTGGTATCTCTTAAATATTCCGTGGCAGACTCGATGTTCTCGAAACTTACTGCTATAATATCAACCCCTGATTCGTCAAATTCCTTTCTGTGCTGGTACAACTGTACCAGATGTCCCTGACAGGGCAGTCACCCCAGATGACGTAAAAAAACAAGCAGCTTCCACTTCCCTGGCCAGCTTTTTACATCTACTTTTTTTCCCTCCAGGTCAAACAGATCTACTGCAGGGAAACCTTCGCCAACTCTATCCAGCTCTCCGGCCATAGCAACTCTTCCTCATTTTAGACCTGGGGACAGATTGAATTTCCCAGTAAGC
>DEIL01000181.1:0-38357 GCA_002352445.1 Desulfobulbaceae bacterium UBA2775 | reverse complement strand
AAGCCACTTTGTGAACATCAGAGGAGAACACAATGAGAAGTATACCTTGAAGAACCGCGGTGGCACAGGTGAGAAACACCGAACCGGAAAGTGCTGCAAAAATCACTTTCCGGTTCGATAGGAACTGCAGCAGCGAGCAACCAGGAGCCTGTCCGAGAATACCCTCCTAACTGACTATCTTATCATAATATCTTTTCAGATCAACATTCAAAAAGCCCTGGATTTTTGACAGGGACCGGCCATAACCGCTCCATAGATCCCGGACGGAAATTGCAGCAATATTCTCTTTCACCTTGCCTTCCATTTTCTTCCAGAGATTTTTTCGATAATCAGTGTCAAGCCTGACAAGTTCGCCACCCTGTGCAAGTGCCTTCTTCAACATTTTGGGATATGCCACCTTGCTGAAGAAAATAGCACCAATTGTGAGGGTAACCAGGAGAAAGATCATGGGAATAACAAGATTATTTAATGAAAAGGTACCGTTTCTAATAGAAGTTATAAGAGTACTCTCGGGAAAAGAAATCAAACTCTTCAGAAGCAGATCTCCAAAGAGGAAAAGCAGCAGTGCGATAACACTGGTAATTTTGGTTACCTTCCACGACGCTTTCTGACATTTTGACGTGAACCCTGCTGTTGCCTCAGCAACCATCTGCAGTTCGTTCACCTGACGATCAACATCTTCCAGAATATGGTTAATCCTGAATCCGGGTGCGTTATTGATTTTTGCTATCAGTTCGTCTCTTTCCTGGGGCCAGCCTTCAACCGCAGAACCGGGACCGACAGCGTCGGGTGAGTATGTCAGATAAATATGAGGGATGTCTTTTCGCCCGGTCATCTGAGACATATTCCAGCAAAGAGTGCCGTAGGACCGGGTAAAGTCACTCAGGCTGTCACACTCATCTATCCTGCTCATCACAAAAACAATACGATCCTCACCCGATTTTTCCGGCAGAGTATTTCTGATGGTAGTGTATGATTCTTTAATTGTGCCCGCTTTATGAGGATCAAACATGAGAACAATAAGATCCGCCATCTTGGCAAGGTCACCCAGGACTGCCATATAATCATATCCCCGGTCCTTCTCACTTGTGGCATCAAGCATTCCGGGACTGTCAATAATTGCCATATTGTCGAGTACCGGGCTGTCAATATACTTCAGGCTCATATGAGAGATAAGCCTCTCCCCATATTTTTTGAACTTGCCGAAAGGCATATTGACATCATTTATCAATGTAGATCCTGGAACCTCGGAAACCCCGGCTGCAGGATTAGTCGTAATCACAGTAAAGGAATCGTCGGTTGGAGCCTGACCTGTTCTTTGAACGTCCTGTCCAACCAGTTCGTTGATAAGTGTAGACTTACCCGAGGAATAGTTACCGATTACAAGGACAATCGGCTTCCATTTCATAGTAGACTCGAGACCAGTAAAATCCATTTTAAAGCGGGCAAACAGTGGGGCGAGTTTCTTCTTTACCTTAGTCTGTAATTCATTCTGCAGTTCTTTTTCATTCATTGCATAACTCACATTGTTTTTAATCTTGACGATACATTTGCCAAAGTGGCGCCCATTTTACTTACCTTACACAAAATCTTTAACAATACTTGTTTACGATTTTAATACACAGGGGTATACAATAACAGGAACAGAAAAAATCAACTGATCAAATCAGCAGAATATACTGAGGACGTAACAGACAGCACAATTTCAATATATTTTCCCACGAAAAGAGTGCACGTCAGTAAAGAACTTACAAATGCATGAAATAAAATGCCAGGTTTTTCTGATAATTTTACTGTTGATACTATCGTTCTTTCCTTCAAACGGATCGCGTCTACCAACTTACTGAATGGCAAAAGGTTTAGAGAACACTCTCGCTGAGCCATCGGCAAACGGCTTCCGCCACCCCGCCATCATTATTGGAGGAGACAACTGTATATCTTGACTGCAAAGAGACCGGCCCGTTGGCAACCAGATATCCCTGTCCTGCCCAGTTGAGGAGATCTTCATCATTATAGTCGTTACCAACAGCACCTGCCCTGGATTTTGGGACACCGACTCTCTCGCTCAGCCACCCTGCCGCACTACTCTTTGAAACTTCCCTGGCAAAAATTTCTACCCAGACAGATCGTTTATCCAGAGGTGAAGTTGCCTTGATCACACTATAGTTACTGAAAACAGTCGACAAGTTGTCGGTTACCTCATCACCTCTTTCTCCGTCCACAATGCAGAGAAGCTGGGTTGCCTTACCAAAATTGGCAAGCTTCTCCCGGGTCAGCACCGTAGCGAACTCTCTATAGAGATCAAGGCGGGTCTGAAAATCACTGTTTGAACCACTGCTGTATTTATATATAAAGTGCTTCGTGTCAGGTACTGAGCGATGAACCATATAGTCGAGTTTACACCGGTCAAGAACTGCAGAAATAGCAATGACATCCTCAGCATTAAGAGAGTATTTTTTTAAAATAGTACAGGCGGGAAAATCCATGATGGAGGCACCTGTGGAAAAGATCACGTAATCTATCGGCAGATTTTTTTTTGAGCCATCACACTTCAGCTCAGCCATTATCTTCTGAAAAGAGTACAGTGATCTTCCCGTTGCGATTGCTGTAATAACTCCCAATTGCTGAAGCCCGGCCAATGCATCTCTATCTATAGCAGCAAGAGTTTTATCATCCCGCAGAAAAGTTCCATCAAAATCTACTACAAACAGTCCTTTTGTCATTGCACCCGTAACTGTTTTGCCAAACCGCTGTAACGCTGTATGCCCCTTGAGAGGGCCAGCTCTATCACCTGTTTTTCCGCTGCGATACTCACCCGCTTTCTGGCCCTGGTTACCGCAGTATAGAGCAGCTCCCGGCAGAGTACTCTGTTATCCTCACGGGGCAGAACCACCAGCACTTCGTTAAACTCCGACCCCTGACTTTTATGAATTGTGATAGCAAAGGCGGTTTCACATTCTGGCAGACGATAGGGCAGGTAGCTTTGAAAAGTACCATCGCCATTTTCAAACCATACCTTCAATCTGTGATCCTCCGGATCAGGAATGCAGATGCCGATATCACCATTATACAAACCAAGACTATAGTCATTCCTTGTCACCAGGACAGGTCTCCCAGTATACCAGCTATCGGGTTTACATTCAAACCCCTTGCCGGCCAGATAAAATTCAATTTTCCGGTTTACTCCTGCCACCCCCCGTTCTCCCTGATGGACACTGCAAAGCACCTGAAAATTGACAAATGCAGAGAATACCGCCTCTATTCCAATATCCTCTACCCTCGTTACTTTCTCCATATAGCCTGCATAGCGGTCCCCCGTATGATCAGAAAAATTCGTCTCCTCCAGATTCACATTTACATTCTTCTTATCACAAAGGATAGACCATACACGAGCAGAGTCCCCCTCATTAATACTCTCAGCGAGTCCTTTAATCCCTCCGTCAAAGCGATAGGTTTCACGCAATGTGACAGTGTTCTCAGGAAGGCTTTTTATGCAATCTCCAAGAACAGATCCTGACTCCACGGAAGCAAGCTGATCCTTATCTCCAAGAAGAACCAGTCTTGCACCGGACTTGAGAGCATCGACAAGCTTACTCATCAGAGCCAGATCAATCATCGATGCCTCATCTACTATCACAACGTCCCAGCCCATCGGGTTGTTGCTGTTATGACGAAATTGTGGTGAATTTCGGCGAGTTCCAAGCAGCCGGTGTAGAGTCTTTGCCTCCTGTGGGAGAACCGATTCGATCTCTTTTGAGAGTTCTATTGTCTCACAACTTCCACTAATGGAGAGTTGCAATCGCATGGCTGCCTTACCTGTCGGGGCAGCCAGCCCTATACGAAAACTGCTGCCACCATCCTCCAGAAGAATGGCAATAATTTTGAATACCGTGGTTGTTTTCCCTGTACCAGGGCCTCCTGAAATTATGGTCAAACCCTTTTCAAGTGCAACCTCCGCTGCCCTTTTCTGCCAGTTGATTTTTGCTTCATCCCTGCCAAAGAAATGTTCAAGAAGTTTTCTGCTCTCCTTCTTTTTCCTATAAGAGATACCCGCCATCACCTTGATCTGACGGGCAAGTCTGGATTCGTAATGGAAATATCTATGCAGGTAAAGATGGCGGTTATGAACGATAAGTGGTGTTTGACCAGAGACTGATACGAGATGGCTTTCCAGTAACAGTGCAGACTCATTCGTTGTCAAAGGCAGACAGCTGTGACCAGCGACCATTGAGCTGGACAGTTTTGCAACCAGTTCGAAAAACTTTTCTTTCTCTTCACCGGAGAATTTTGAACGGGCAGCAAGAAATTGTGCAAAATGAGTATCGAGTAGACTAAAACTATTTTCACTCTCCATCAGCACCTCCAAAGATCCGATCAAGCTCGATCAGACGTTCAATTTCCGGTACAGTGCTGAAAATTCCGTTGCCGATCAGATCATGCTTCATGCCACGTACAAAAAGATAGAAAACACCACCAAAATGGTCTTTATAGTTATAATTAACGATTACATTTTTTAGATGGCGATGGAGAACCAGGGTATAAATCCAGAACTGAAGACCATAGTTATGTGACCGCATACCTTTGAAAAGATTATCCTCCCTGTAATCCTCCATTCCATCCCCAAGATAGTTGGTCTTGTAGTCAAGAATATAGTACCTGCCGTCATATTCACATATCAGATCTATAAGCCCAGTCAGATACCCCTGCATCACCCTGTGAGAGAGGTTGCAAACAACAGGTTCCGGGGCCAGAATATGGTTAATCATCTCTGTTGCAACCCGGCTCATGCGAAAATAGAATTCCATTTCTTTCAGACATGAAGTTTCCGGTAGAGAGGCCAGGGTGAAGCTTCCGCGACCTGAAGGAATTGTCAGAGGGGTAGTTACGATATTTTTCAGGAGTCGGAAGAGGGGTTCAGATGCAACGGTTACTCCATATTTTCTGCATGCAGCGGCAAGTACAGACTCATGATTCCCCGGGATCGCCAGGTGGGAAAAAGGTATGGACTCCAGCACCTCATGTACCACATTACCAAAATTTGGTCCGGCAGGAAGGGTGATAACAGGTATAGCCACCTCATTTTGATGCTCTTTTTGATCCGGCAGAAGTTCATCGTCATACTCAGTAAGAGAGGTCATGGCGGAATAACTCGATATTTGCCAGTCTGAATACAATTCACGATTGGTGGGGAGTGCTGGATGTAAATCGGCTCGAGACGGCTGCCAATGGCAGGAAGGGCAAATATCATCGGTCTCAAGTAAGACAAGATATCCGGACTGGGGTACCGCCAGTTCCTGCAACTTTGCTAACTGTTCCCGGGCAGAACAAATTCCAGCTGGAAAAAGCATGTACCCAAAAGCTGAGTCAAAGGAATCCTCAACAACCCCCCTGCCCTTTACATCTCCCCACATTGAATAGCAGCGAATCCCCGCACGGGTGAGGGCAACATAAAGTAACCGCAGCTCCTCACCCATCTCCTCAACAATGCCCTTTTCTCTGTTGGCTTCAAACAGGTGAGAACCAAGATCAATTATGGGATTATTTTCCTTATCATGGCCGATAATACAATACTTCTCGTTTTTCAACCGAGTGGATCGATACCAGAGATACGGGCAAAAAACCACAGGATACTCCAAACCCTTGGCACCATGCATGGTGATAATCTGGATGGCCTCTTCATCGCTTTCCAGACGCAGCTCCCCATTTTCTTTTCCGGAATCGGTTTCCATCATTCGTCTCAACCACAGCAAAATTTGGCCGGTCTGAAAATGTTCAGTGTTTTCTGCTTCCTGAACCAGTTCAAGAAGATGTTGAATATTAGTGATACTCCGTTCAGCCCCCTGCTGTGAGGAGAGCGTAGGATAGACGTTTTCGTCCACGATCAACCTGTTCATCATCACCATTAAACCATCTGTCCGCCAAAGAGAGTTATATATGAGAAACCGTTCATGCCACGAGCTGAAACACTTTTCATCCCGCCACAGATCTACCAGTTGATCTCCACTAAAACCGAACCAACGCAGGGTCATGGCTCTTTTCAGGAGTGAAAGATCCCCCGGTTGAGCCACAGCCTGGAGAAGAAAAGAGAGTTCTTTACATTCTTCACTCTGAAAAACTGATTCCCGGGTAGATATAACCGCTGGAACACCCATCCGGCGAAGTTCTTCAAGATATTCAGACGCCTGTCTGTTAGTGCGGACCAAAACAGCAATATCCCTCGGTCGAAGGTCCCTCTCTTTTTCCATTCTTAGAATAACCGGCTCGTGGTGATCAAGAAGCCGGATAATTTCTGCCGCGACAAAACGCCTGAATGCCCCTGCCGCTTCACCAGACGTCCAGCGCTTCTCCTTTTTGTCTTCATCATGCCCCGGCAACAGGCAGTACACCATCCCCGCAAGAGAGCTGCCATCTCTCAGCAGATCGATATCTTCACCGGTTCTGGCTGGTTTCACCGGGTGATAATCAATGCGTTCCTCTTCCAGATAGAAGGGATTGGGCCGCGATGTAAAGAGGCTGTTCACTTCATCCACCAGATAAGGATGAGATCGGTAGTTTTTATCAAGAGTCAGATAATGATCAGCAGAGGATCGAGCGTGGAAGTAGGAATAAATATCTGCACCCCGGAACTTATAAATTGCCTGCTTCGGGTCTCCTATCAGATAGAGATAATGAGTCGTTCCTGAAAACAATTCTGAAAATATATACCATTGACTGCTATCCGTATCCTGGAATTCATCTATCAATGCAACTGTAAACCTACGCCGTATAATTCTTCTCAGATCATGCCCCCATTCACCCTGCAACCCCCTCGACAAGCGAGTTATAAGATCATCAAAGGAGAGAGAGCCACGCTGGTTCAACCTCTTCTCAACCTCTTCCTGAAGCTCCATGGCAAGTTGTACCCTAAAGGTGAGCAGTAACTCATCTCTGGAATCAAGGAAAAGATCAATTTCGTTACCTGGCAATATGCAACTCGCCAGAACATTCTTCTTTTTGGCATCTCCACGATACTTTTTACCGTTCAGCTCTTTGATAAGGTTATCGCTTTTTAACAATTGGAGATCAGCGGGTATCATCTCTACAAGCCCGCCAAAAAATTCATTCAATGACCTGCTCCACCTCTCAAAAGAGTCACTAAACCCCTTTTTAAATCCATTTTCTGCTTTTATTTTCCCCAGTTGCCCAACAAGCTCACCGCCATTTTTCGTCCACCATTCCGACATCATGGTAAAGCCATTTTTAAGCGATGCCAGTGCACTTTCCACCTCTCCAGCAACCGGTTCAATTCGACCAGTTCCCTTCCCGGCCCCCCGCACGCTGCTCAGCAGTTCTTCAGGATTTTCAAATTCCTGCAGAACAATACTGCAGGCCATAGAATCAAGGGGATAAATATGGCTGCGCCAGAAATCATCAGCTATTTCTGAACGTACGGGATCAATATCCGCCAAAAGTTCAACATCAAACAACTGGCCGCTTTCCAGGGGATAATCGACAAGCATACGCTGACAGAAACCGTGAATAGTGAAAATACCGGCACGATCAATTTCATAAAGTGCAAGTTGCAGACGACGTAAAGCTGTTTTTTTATCGATGAGAGTGGCAGCCCAGGCAGCCAGGGTTGGATCGGTATTTTGCAGGGATCCCTGCAGAGTATTTCGGCCCTCAACCAGTCTGGCTCGTATCCGACTCCGCAGCTCTTCCGTTGCCGCCCTGGTAAAAGTAACTATGAGTATCTTATCAATGCTGATGTCAAGCTCAACAATTGCCCGGAGAACGACCATGGCAATTGCATAGGTTTTTCCAGTACCGGCACTTGCCTCTACGAGATTCACACCTTTTTGCAAAACCCCGCAGGCAGTATCAAAGGTCTGGATTTTATTTTCCATTGGCCACGTTCCAGATGGGGTTCATAATCTCAAGGCAGAGGGATTCAAATTCGGAACCAAGAACTGGTTCCTCCCCCCGCCCCTGCAACAGCAGATTCCAGGCCGGTTCATAGCCCTTCTCCAGACTATAGTTAAGAGTTGTAATGGCCTTATCCAGGGGTGAAACCCTGCTATTTCTTTTTCTCAGCTGGTCACAGTACCTGAATGCCGGTTCGACAAAAAATTGCGACGGCCTGCGACATCCTTTAACAAAGTGATCCAGCATCAATTCCAGGCCGGGAACGGAACCATCGGAAGAAAAATTTAAGACAGTATCGGCTGCAACAAGTGCACTCCTGGTTTTCCCAAAAAGGCTGTTGGCCACTAGATGATGGAGCCAGTTGATAAGCAAATCCTTACCTTTCAAATTTGCGTACCTGAAGAGCATAACACCATTTTCATACAAATTGGAGAGTGTGCCGCTGAGGGTATAGAGACCAACCTTCAACGTAAAGGCCTCGTCGGCCACTCTTCCTCCCATATCCTGGCTACGCACTAAAGTAGTAAAAGAAATGAGCTCACTCACCTTCTCCTGGTAGCGAAGGGAACCAGGGCTGCCGAGGGGCCAACGCCCTTCAGCCTCCAGTTCCGCCATAATATCCGATGCCTCTCCACCAAGAAGAGTAGTGACAATCTCCTGATCGACCATATACATATCCAGTCCCTCAGTCTTAAAGGTCTCTCTCTCCTCCGGAAGTTCTGCTTCATTTTCAAGACTGACCCCAAGACAGTTACGCACAAACCAACTCTGCGGATTGCGATAAAAACTGAGCAGTTCATTAAAACTGATCAATTCAATTTCCCCCTCAAGCTCTCCCTGCAACCACGGCCCGGGGAGGGGCATTTCTTTTTGCAGATTTTTGGCGGTCGTACAATAGTACCTATTATAACTGAACAGTCCGCTTTCTTTTTCATCAACAAAATAACCTTTATTAAATTGATGCAAAGGGTGAATAACAACAGGAGATTCAACACCGTAAGCTCCGACAAGAAACTCCAGAAACTCAGTTACAACCACCGAAGGGGGAATAGCTTCATTAGTCCGGACTGACTGTCCTATATAGCTGAGGTAGAGGTTGGATCTTGCTGCAAGGGTAGCCTCCAGGAACTGGTAGCGGTCATCGGCCCGTGGAGACCGGTCTCCCAGCCGCAGCTCCATATCCATCAGATCAAAGGTGGGTTTAATATCGTTTTTAGGGAAGACGCCATCATTGAGTCCCAACAGGCAGACTACCCTGAAAGGGACAGAACGCATCGGCAGCATTGAACAAAAGGTGAGCTTTCCCCGTAAAAAACCTGTACTCGAGCGGCTCTCCCGAACAACTATTTTCATCCATTCAAGGATCACATCAAAACCAACTTTCTCCCTGCAAAAGGTGCTATAATCCTCCGCAGGTTCTGAAAGTATATTCCGCAGCTCTACATATTCTTTCTGGTCATTCTCACCAAAAATCTCTGCAGTAACATCTAGGAGAATCAACGACCAGGTATCTAAACTGTGCTCAGACCGGAAAAGAGTACGTGTCCGCTCAATAATACTGATAAACTGACACAATCCTCCTACCATACCGGCGCCACTCCCTTCAATATCCGAAAAGGGAAGTACACCGTCTACAAACCCCTCAGCATCAATAGCATAACCCATTAACAACCGCTCTATCCCTGCAGACCAGGTCGCCTCGGAAAATGAAGCCACTCCCATTTCATCCCGCTGTTCTTTTGACAACCCCCAACGTATTGAGGTGCCGAGTACCCATTGCTGCAGACAATCCAGGTCAGCAGAAGCGAGACCGAAGTGAGGGAAGATAACCGGCTGCCTGAGAAGTTCCATAATTTCATTCCAGCCAAATCGTCCCTTAAAAAGATCGAGAAATGAGAGGAAAACACTTATATATCTGTTTTGCATCTTTAGAGAGTTATCAGCAATTGAATACTGAATATCATCAAAGACAGCAGGAATAAGAGGAGCATATTCCTGAATATCCGGAGCCATAACAATTATATCTCGAAGCTGCAGAGTATGGTCTTCATAAAGCAATTGAAGCAGATGATCTTTGAGGATTGTAATTTCCCTGAATATGGAGTGGCAGGAAACAATCTGGATAGATCGGTCACTGCCGGGAAAGAGTATATCTTCTCGCTGTACGACTTCTCCATGCAGCAGGTCAGACTGCAAAAGGTGCAAAAGTGTAGGCTCATCTGCTGCCTTGAACGGATCCTCAAAGCTTTCAAACTCGACCTCAAAATCAATATTTTCAAGCATCATTTTTTGAAAATCACGTCCCTGCTGCCCTAATCCGGCGAGAAGCGGATGGTTCTCCCTGTCCCTTGACTCAGCAATTTCTTCCTGTTGCAGCGGCAGTTGGAGAGTACGTTTAAACTCTGTTTTCCTGGTTTCCACGTCTCCCCAATAGTGTTTACAGGGAGAAAGAACAAAAAGATGAACATCACAATGTTTCGCAAGATTGTTCAAAAACTCAAGAAAAACGGGCGGCATGATGTGCAGACCGAGGACTGAGATCCGTTTCGGCAAAAGATGCTGGAACTTCTGTCCAGAAGCCAACAACTCAATGACCTGCCTGAACAGAAGACCACGATGCTCGCCAGCCTCAGGGGTTGCTGCAAGTCTCAGCCAGAGCTCCATCTGCCATTTTTCTGCAGGATGTTCAGTTGCACTGCGCCCCTCCATCCAGCCAGCAAGCATTTCCGGCCGCATTACCTGATACTGATCAAAGATATTTGCCAGTTTTCGGGCAAGCTGAAAACGTTTCAGTCTACCGTTTTCTCCGGAAAGGTATGACCTCAGTTCCTGAAAATTTTCCCGGGAGAGCTCCCGTAACTCTACCTCTATTCTCCAGGTAAGAACCTGTCTGTCATAGCCGTCAGGAGCAACCCGAACTCCTATTTTTTCTGCAATAAATCCGAGAAGACGCAGGGGAAACATGAATTGGAAATTACAGAAACTACGGAATTCGTCGGCAAGGGTCTGACACACCATGCGCTCCATGCCCTGACTCTGGATCAGAAACAACTCTCTGGCAAACAGATCCCGGTGTCTATCTGCCAGGATAACTGCGCCAAGATGGTGGAGCAGATTCTCGGTCTTATTGGAAGCATGAAGATAATAGATATCGTCCTGTCTCCTTCAGGGTACGAACCCCGATAAACGGGATTTTTTTTAACCTTACTCCAGAATTTCTGTAATAAAAAACAAGAAACTGAGGAGTGTATTTTGAAATTATGTGGTTACATATACTTTCAAGATACTTATCCAAACATTCTAAAAATTCAGATCTGTTCGACTTAAGAAACACCTCGAATTAACATAACTGCAGTTTCTTCCATTTACAGATGACAGCAGGCTATGTATTATTGCACACCGAGTCCTACTCCGGCATATTCATATATACCGTAGATAAGCCCGGCGATAATACCGACTGCAAAAAAAAGGCGCAGCCTCCTGTCCCATGGAATAGTATTGCCACCTGCCATATATTGCAAAAAGATAATAACAACATAGGTGACACCGGCGACATAAGGTGCTGTCTGAGCTATCTGCCAAAGAGTGGCCTTAAAGGTTGAAAATGCGTCCGCTCCGACTCGCAGGTTAAACAACAGGTAGAGCAGTGCTGAAATATAAAATGTCAGTTTTCCCTCAATAACTTTCATATGAACTCACTTAATTCCCTTTATTTCCCCGAAACAACTATCTGTTCCATCAGTCAATATCCACTTTTTCTGTTATTTTCAAATATGCATATTCTCAGCATAGCTGAAAACAATATACATGGTAACATGACACAGGCAATAGATAGTTTCATCAAATCCGGTTACTGTCAGATACATACTCCCAGCAGGCTGGGCAAGGACTTAGAGCGATTTTTCCATCTTGTAAATGATTTAAAAAGCAGAAAGGATGACTACGCCTCACAGCTCGGTCACCTCACCCTGGCGGCAATATCAACTCCTGACCGATACAGCGGGGATTCCCAGCAGGAAATAGTTTCCTCCCTTCTCGGTGAGAGCCAACTGTTGCCCTCCAAGAAAGGAGAAGAGAAAAACCTGCAGCTCTGGCAAGCCAGGCTGGTATTGACCATAGGTGAGATCCTCGATAAAGAGGAAGAGGAAATTGCGCTGCAGCTTGCTCTCTTAAAAGATGAAGAAGCCGAACTTTTTAATGAGCTGCAGGGAAAAAGCGATGAGCTTGTGGACGAGAATCCTTTTGAAGAGTTCTCTCTCATCCGGAACAATATGAATCCTCCAGACCGGGGCAACATGCAAAAACGCTTCCAGAGTTGGAAGCAACTCTATAATGAGGGAAACATCCCTGCATGCGACCTGCTTTTGACAACCAGCAATGATGCGGCTGATCTCATATTTGAATCATATGAAAAGAAAACAGATAAAACGGCTGTTCATTTGGGGCAACTGTCACTTCCCGCAATTATAGGCATGAATGAAGAGGATGGTTTGCATGCTATTGGCGCTTTTCATAAAACTGATACTGATCTCATCAACACCTTTACCGACAATCTACTGCAGTTAAAGGCCAGTGACAACCTGGACAAATCTATTAATTTCGAATCTGCCTTCTCCAGCTTCAACGCATCGTGGGAGCGACATCTTGAGGCCCACTTTCCAAGGGAAAAATTTGGTCGTAGACCCCTTGCTATCTACGGTTTCGCCAAAATGTCCTGCTCCTCACTGCTGGAAGATGAGTATCGGGCAACCGATCAAAACAACGGCCTGATGGTAATTGCTGAGAGTGGTCCTACGACACCATCAATCTAACACCCATGAAATGCATTTCACAACAAAGCATGAAAGTTATGTAGCCGGGATAAGTACTTTGAAAGTATATGTGACCACATAATTTCAAAATACACTCCTCAGTTTCTTGTTTTTTATGACAAAAGTTCAGGAATAAGGCACTAACAGCATGTATAGGGGTTAATCGTCATAACCGGACAGCCTGCAGAACGAACTACCTTATCCGCAACACTACCAAACATTATTTTTTCGAGTCCTTTATAGCCGTGAGTCCCCATAATTATAAGATCAGCCTCCACATCGACAGCATGTTCAACGATCTGCTCGGCCACATCCCCCATAAATACTTTAAATTTGAGCTCCGAAACTCCGGCCTTTTTACAAAAGTCATCCATCTCTTCACAGAAAGAAGACATTTTATGTTCTGCACTTTCCAGCAATTCACCCTCCAGGGTCGGCATGCTCATCTGAGGAACAAAAAAACCGGAATAATCTTCAAAATTCTGGACAACAAAGACAAGATACATCGACGCACCAAACTTCCCGGCAAAATATGCTGCTGATTCGGCAATTGTTTTGGAATTGTCAGAAAAATCCACGGGAGTTACTACTCTTTTAATTTCAGCCATTACACTCATATGTCCCTCCTTTTCCGTTAATAGATGCCAACTAACCCTTTTCCTTAATTTTCCCACACCTCACTGATAAATGCAAGCATTACAAAGCTCTTGGAGATGAATTTATTATGGCTCCAGGATAAAAAACTCAACGGTTATTGAAAATGGGTTTGACAAATTTTTTAATCGCGATATCCTTTGAATATCACATTGTGGCACTACACAGCCATCAGTAACTTCAAAAGACCTTTTTACGACGCCATCAAACATGATGAGCTCGTAAAAAAGTCGATTGCCACTATAAATGACTAAGCTAAAGAGGAACAACCCATTGAAAACAATAAGAGCCATCTCCATCAGTGACAGAAAAGGGATGAGAAAAGAAAACAGGTCTGCCACCCGGCTCATAAAAGGTTTTGGTCTTGAAAACGATGCGCATGGTGGAAAATGGCATAGGCAGGTTAGTTTTCTTGCCCAGGAAAGCATCGATTTCATGCGTGAGAAAGGTTTAGATGTGGTAGCCGGAAATTTTGCCGAGAATATAACCACGGAAGGACTTGACCTGGTACCACTTGGAGTAGGCAAACACCTGCAGATCGGAGAGGCTGAAATTGTAATTTCTCAATTGGGCAAAATCTGTCATAACCGCTGTGCAATTTTTCATCAGGCCGGAGATTGTGTCATGCCCAGGGAGGGAATTTTCGGCGTCGTCCTCAAAAGTGGTGGAATTAAAACCGGGGATCATATAGAAGTTCTGGCCGAAACATCGAGATCAGCAGCAATTATAGCTACTGAGGATGACGACAAGCTTTACGGAGAACAGATCAAGGAACAGGTCGGCGCAAAGTGGAATCCCGCCTTTATCCGGGTTGACAGTCTAAGCGACAAAAACAGCAACCTTGAGGCCATCCTGAAAGACCTGACCGATACCCAGCATATTGATGATATTATCATTTTCGACCCGTCCGGTGGCCACGGTCTTGTCCTTGCAGCATATGAAAAAGTGGAGGAAGGAGAAAATATTTATCAAAAAGACAACTCAACTATCTATTATTGCAGGAGTGTTGATGACCTTACTTCTCCCCCCAGTGCACAGCAATAGTTCCAAACATAAATTTTTTAAAGCCAACTTGTGTAAATCCGGCCTCTCTAAAGACAGAAGCCAGCGCTTCGGCCTTGTAAAAATCCATCGTTGATCCTGTCAAATAGGCATAGGCACTCTCATCATCCGCAATAAATTTCCCCAGAGTTGGAATACAAAATCTAAAATAAAACTGCAAAAAGGGATAAAGCAGGGTTTTCGCCGGCGGAGTCGTATCAAGACAGACCACCCTGCCTCCGATCCTGAGCACCCGGAACACTTCTTTCAGTACCTTTGAGGAATCATCTACATTTCTCAAAAGGTAACCAAATGTCACCGAATCAAAGACATTATCTTTATAGGGCAATTTGTTGGCATCACAACCCTGCCAGTTAATTGCTGTGCCGATAAATCTTTTCTGTGCCTCCTTCAGCATATTCTGTGAAAAATCAGCTCCGACCAGTCTTGCCTTCCGGTAGGTATCAATCATCAAAGCCGCAATGTCACCTGTCCCGGTTGCCAGATCCAAACTCCAACCGCCGCCGGGATCCCCAGCCTTTTGTACCACAAACCTTCGCCATTTCTGATCTTGCCCCATGGTCATGACACGATTCATGAGATCATAGCGACCGGCAATGGCATCAAACATTTCCTGTACACCAGGTCCTTTGCTTTTTATTTTCATTTTAATTTTCAGAACCCATTAGCAGGGAGCAGAGCCAGGAGTCCGTGGGAAAGGAATAACTTCACGAATATTCTTCATCCCTGTAACAAACTGGACAAGGCGTTCGAAACCGAGGCCGAAACCAGAATGGGGCGCAGTTCCATATCGACGTAAATCCAGATACCAGTTGTACTCTTCAATCTCTATCTGCGCCTCAACCATCCGTGATTTAAGCACTTCAAAACGTTCTTCACGCTGACTTCCTCCGGCTATCTCACCAATACCCGGCAGGAGGATATCCATAGCTGCAACGGTTTTTCCATCATCGTTGACCCGCATATAAAACGGTTTAATTACCGCGGGATAATCCGTCACAATTAATGGACAGTTAAACACTTCTTCTGTCAGATAACGTTCATGCTCCGACTGGAGATCAACGCCCCATTCAACCGGAAATTCGAATTTTTTTTCAGCCTTCAACAGAATATCCACAGCATCGGTATAGGTTGCGTGAACAAATTTGTTTTCAACAACTCCAGTGAGCTTGCTCAGTAATCCTTTCTCTATAAATTTATCAAACAGATTCAAATCTTCAGCGCAATTGCTCATCACATCTTCGAGAAGATACTTCAGCAGCATTTCAGCAATCTGCATGTTCTCTTTCAGATCACAAAATGACATTTCCGGCTCAACCATCCAAAATTCAGCAAGATGACGCGAAGTATTTGAATTTTCGGCTCTAAATGTCGGACCAAAAGTATATACATCACCGAGTGACAACGCGTAAACTTCTGCCTGTAACTGACCACTGACGGTAAGACCCGCACTTCGCCCAAAAAAATGTTGCTCCTCTCCATTTTCACTTGAGCTTTCCACCTGAAACATCTCACCGGCACCTTCACAGTCACTTGTTGTAATAATTGGTGTATGCACCTGGAGGAATCCCTTTTCATGGAAGAACTGATGCACTCCATAGGACAACCGTGAACGCACACGGGCAACTGCGCCCAATGCATTTGTCCGGGGACGTAAATGACAGAGTTCCCGTAAGAACTCAAGGGAATGCCTCTTCTTTTGCAGTGGGTAGGTTTCCGGATCAGCCTGTCCAACGACTACTATTTCAGCGGCGTGAATTTCCACATCCTGCCCCTTAGCCGGCGATTCTTTCAATTCGCCCCGTATGCTGACACTGCAACCCGTGGTAAGCTGCCTGACCTCACTGGAGTAGTTCTTCAACTCTTGACTGGCAATCACCTGGATGTTAGCCAGGCAGGAACCGTCATTAACCTCAAGAAAAGAAAAGTCTCCGGTATCTCTCCGCGTCCTGATCCAACCTGCTACTGAGACAGTATTACCGATGGGTTTATCTTTTAACAATACCTGGATACGTGTTTTCATTATGCACCATTTCATAATTGATAGGGTCGAAAACTCTCCATCTGCTTCGTTGTTGTAAATTTTACACGCCTTGCAAATGAAGGTTTTTACTTAGCCATCTGATTTTTAGAGTTTTGACGAGATTGCCATAATTGATGAACCCGTAAAAAGCTCCCTGCTCCGTCATTCCCGCGCAGGCGGGAATGACGGAATGGCGAAATATTTNNATTTGGGTTTTTACGATTCCATCATAATTTGTATAAATCATAACAAATACTCTTGCCTGACATTTGCTAAAGCTGCAAATATGGACCTCTTTACTTCCGGTTCTTCTCTATATAGAGAATCCAACAACAGTCGAACCTTTTCGCGATGTGTGTTATCCGAAAAAGGGCAGAAATTAGTGATAGGAATGAGTTCAAGTTCAGAAGTGAGCTCAACCAGTTCTTTTTTTTCAATATATGCAAATGGCCGTAGAATAGAGAGATCTCCCTTAAACAACACCTGCCGGGGTAACATCGTCGATATATTGCCGCTGTAAAGAATATTCAAAAAAAAAGTCTCAATTAGATCATCCTTATGGTGACCCAGGGCAATTTTATTAAACCCCCTTTCTCTCGCCAGGTGAAAAAGCTGGCTTCGTCTATTACGAGCACATTGGAAACAGGTACGATTCTTTTCACCAATTTCCCAAGCCTGGTCAACAGTATAATCAATAGAAAATCGTTCAAGTTGTCTTCCAATGGATATTCCAGGTTCCACCTCTCCTTCATGTTGCCGCCAGAACCCATGATCGATAATCTGAGCTGTCAATTTAAACCGGATGGGTGCCTTTTCCTGCCACATTTTCAGCACCCAGGCAAGAGCCAGACTGTCAACGCCACCGGAAACCCCGATCATAACTCTATCTCCATCATCGAACATGGAATAGTCATGCATCGCCTGCCCGATTTTTCTGTTCAACCGTGGGGGAAGCCTGAAAGTACGCCGCATCTGCACTCAATTATTGCAATAGAAAACCCGCGACTGCAAAATAGTTCAGCATCGAGGGAAAGAAAAGACGCAATGTGGTATCCGATTTTCATAACAGCGAAGCGGTGTCATGGTTATGAAAGCATTCCATGGGAGTTTATATGAAAGTCATGTTCGCCTCCCTGGCAGGGAGGGATTTGGAGGAGTGTTGCCACAACAGGTAAAAGAACATGCGAGGACGTTTGGCGACATTCTTCCTTTAGTTCAGATATGGGCAGTCAGCCAACCGCTCTTTTATACCCTGCTCAAGAAGATCCTCAACACTGATCCACTTGAAGCCTCTGGTCTGAGCCTTATCAAACGAAAATATATTGCTTAAAAAAGACTCCTGGGTTTCTTTAAAGTCGGCAGACCATAGAATACTTCCAGTGGAGACATGCCTGAGAACCATGCTAAAAGTCGCTGATGCCGGTGAGTCTGATGCATACTCACCGCCGTCACGCTGTTTAAACCGACTCACAGTGGCCGTCAGGACACCGTCACAGTTAAGCCTTTTACCAAGTCCCGCTATCGTTCCCGATATGCCTCCGGAAATTTCCGGCACAAGAATCGATACCTGATCGGAGGTAAGAATTCTCACTTTTGGATTGTCTGCCAGTTCTCTCGACATAGTCATGGTAGCTAAGTCAGCCCCTTTTTCGAGATCCCGGGCATCGCTGAATGTGATGGTATCGTCTTTGTCCACAGAAGTGCTGGCCGGTAAAACAACAATACATGTGAGCGGCTCAATTGGCACTCGAACTTCTGCTCCGCTTCCTTTATCGGAATAAGAGGAACATGCCGATAACCAAAGCAAAGCACAGCCCGACACTAATATGGTACTGAATATTTTTTTCACAAACTCACCTTTTATATAAATTATCACGTACTCTCTAAAGTGGGCGACACCCACAACCCAAAAGGTACACTATCTCACCACAGAGTTCAGGAGTAAGGTACTAACCCCGATGAACGGGATAAGTGCCATGGAAGTATATTCAAGCAAAGAAATTTAAACAACCTTCCTCAGTTTCTTGTTCATTATTACAGAAATTCTGGAGTAAGGCACTGATATGGTTAACACACGTAACACCTTGATATCATTATACCTCGGAAATTGTGTTAACCGTAAGATTTTGTGGTTGGCAGACTCTCAAATTCTTACGCGTGTCAACCATACAATCTAAAGACAACCTTTTGAGCTCAAGGATCCTGCTATACCTATCCCGGTAGCAGCACTATTCAACACACGACCAAATCCCTTAAAAATGGCCTCTATTATATGATGTCCATTTTCTCCGTGCAAGAGATCAACATGCAGAGTCAGTCCGCCATGTTGAGAAACTGCACGCAAAAATTCTTTACAGAGAAAGGTATCAAATGTCCCCAACTTCTGTTCACTGACAGAGACGTCATAGTGAAGATATGGACGATTTGAAATATCAATGACTACCCGTGCCAGGGTTTCGTCCATCGGCATATAACAGCTTCCGTATCTTGCTATACCGCCTTTATTGCCAAGAGCCCTGGAAATCGCCTGCCCTAAACAGATTCCTATATCTTCAACGGTATGATGGTCGTCAACCTCCGTATCCCCAACAGCCATTATCTTAAGATCAAAAAATCCATGCACAGTAAAAAGAGTCAGCATGTGATCAAGAAACGGCACCCCGGTTCCAATCTCAGCCTTACCACTGCCGTCAAGAGCAAAATCAAGCTGAATATCGGTTTCTTTTGTCTTTCTGGAAACAGTACCTTGTCGGCTACTTTCAATTTTATTCATATCAGATTTATCCGATTACCGATTACATTAATGATTGCCGAAAAACAGCTCTTTATCTCTCAAAGTCAGGCTACTTTGAAAAAACACATTTTTCAAGACAGACATAGAATGATTTCAAACAGCATAATGCATTAAAATGAGAGAAATCAAACATTTTGAATTATATCCAAATTTGACATCATACCCTATGAAACAAAAACCTTCTCTATTTTTCGTGACAATTCATATGAAAATAATTATAGTGAAAAGTTCGAGTCTGAATGTTTTTCTATTGACACTAAATTTCAGACTTTGTATAAACACCGCAGTTTTGACACAAAAAAACAGATTGAGCGGGAATAACTCAGTGGTAGAGTGCAACCTTGCCAAGGTTGACGTCGCGAGTTCGAATCTCGTTTCCCGCTCCACTATAAATTCAAAAGGTTCGGCGATGCTCGGGCCTTTTTTTATTAAATGATTGACCATTTTGAGGGATACAATGAAAACTTATCTTGCTCCAGTCAACGAGATCGATAGAAAATGGTACGTTGTCGACGCAGAGGACAAGGTACTTGGACGTCTGGCATCTGAAATAGCCTCCCGTCTGCGTGGTAAACACAAACCAACGTTCTCATCCTTTATTGATAATGGCGACTTCATCGTAGTAACCAATGCAGAAAAGATTCGGCTCACCGGTAATAAACTGAACGACAAAAAATACTATCGACACACCGGATTCGTTGGCGGGATCAAAGAGATCAATGCGAAAGAACTTCTGGACAAGAATCCGACCTCTCTCGTCACCGCCGCAGTTAAGGGTATGCTCCCCAAAAACAAGCTTGGACGTGCCCAGCTTAAAAAACTGAAAGTGTACGCCGGCAAAGATCATCCACATGCAGCTCAGCAACCTGCTGTATTAGATATTTAATCCTGGAGAAAACTACATGGCTCAAGATCGATTTTACGCCACCGGAAAAAGAAAGAATGCTATTGCCAGAGTGTGGCTCAGCCCTGGAACCGGCAAAGTAATTGTCAACAAAATGGAAGCTGATGATTATTTCGGCCAGATTTTTAAAGGTCACAAAATTGAAAAACCTTTTAAAGTTACCGAAACAAGCGAACAATTTGATGTTATGGCCACTTTGAAAGGGGGTGGTAAGGTCGCCCAGGTGGATGCCTTATGTCACGGTATCGCCAAAGCTCTTCTGGTGACCAACCCTGAAACCAGGCTGCCCCTTAAGCAATCCGGACTTCTCACTCGTGATCCTCGAATAAAAGAGCGTAAAAAATACGGGCAAAAAGGTGCTCGTGCAAAATTCCAGTTCTCCAAACGTTAGGACTTGTTCTCCAACACTTCTTTTTTTGCCGGGTCAAACAGGCAATAGGCGAAGAACTGTAATTACAGACACAATCTGCAAAGGGAATGACAGTTCTACTGTTATTCCCTTTTTTTATTTTTTATGGGGAGATTAGAATAATGATGGATGTTGGAATTATTGGTGCTTCCGGCTACACAGGTGCTGAATTGGCTAGAATACTGTGTAATCACCCGGAGGTTAAAATCACAGTTGCTACATCGAGACAATTTGCTGGACAACCGCTATCCGGAATATTCCCCAACCTGAATAACCGGCTTGATATTATCTGCGAGGACCTATCCCCTGAACAGCTAAAAGGAAAAGCAGACTTTTTCTTCACTGCGGTGCCGCATAAAACAGCAATGGACATTGTACCGGAACTCTTGTCTGCCGGGAAAAAAGTAGTAGACCTTTCTGCTGATTTTCGCATTCGGGATCGTGCCACATATGAGGAATGGTACCAGCCTCATACCTCAGACCATCTACTTGCTGAAGCTGTCTATGGCCTTCCGGAAATCTACAGGGACTCTATTGTAAAAAGCAGATTGACAGCAAATCCAGGATGTTATCCAACTTCTATCATTCTGGGGCTGGCTCCTCTGCTTGAAGCAGGTGCAATCCAGCATCATACAATCATCGCAGACTCAAAATCAGGAACCTCCGGTGCGGGTCGTGCTGCCCAGGTAGGTTCACTTTTCTGTGAAGTACATGACGGCTTTAAACCTTATAAGGTAGGAAGGAGTCACAGACACACTCCGGAGATAGAACAGGAACTCAGCTTGCTGGCCGGGGGAAAAGTAACCATTACGTTCACTCCACACCTTCTGCCACTGTCACGAGGGATTTTGAGTACGGTGTATAGTAATCTCAACCCTGGTTTCAACACAACCACAATCAGTGAACTCTTCCGGGAAAAGTATTCTTCACAGTCTTTTATCCGTTTGCTTGGCCAAGATACTTTTCCTGCCACACAATACGTGCGAGGCTCTAATTTCTGTGACATTGGTTTTAAAATAGATCCTGTCACCAACCGAATTATCATCATGACTGCCATTGACAATGTGGTTAAAGGTGCCGCAGGCCAGGCTGTCCAGAATATGAACCTGATGTGCGGCTTTAAAGAGGCAGCCGGGTTGGAAATTATTCCTCTATTTCCATAAAGCCTATCTCAGGTAACGGCATCCTTCATGGATCATTTACTCATTAATATCAAGCTTCTAGTTGCTTATGATGGAACAGATTTCAGTGGCTGGCAGAGGCAGAAATACTGCAGCACCATTCAGGGCGAGATAGAAGCCTGTATTTCCAGGATAACACAGGAAAAGATTTCTTTGTATGGGGCCGGCAGAACTGATGCGGGTGTTCATGCTGAAGGAATGATAGCACATTTTAAAACTTCTCGAGCAATCCCCACTGAAGACTTTTCCCGGAGTCTCAACTCAATGCTTCCCGGTTCTATCAGAATCCTTTCTGTAAATAAAGTTGATGACAACTTTCATGCAAGATACTCAGCCGTGGGCAAACACTACCGATATACCATTTTCACCGGAGAGATCCAGCCACCATCGAGACGACTTTATTCGTTACATATTAGAGACGACCTCAATCTGCCGGCAGTCCGAAAATGTTTGCAGCAACTTGAAGGTACCCATGATTTTTCATCTTTTGAAAATTCAGGTTCAAGGAACAGGGAAGATACTTCCGGGCGCGGTGCGGTCAGAACCATTTTTCAGGCATCGCTGAGCAGAAAGGATAACGACTTGCTGATGTTCGAATTTACCGGAGATGGTTTTTTGCGCAACATGGTTCGCAATATGGTAGGTTCTCTACTTGATTCGGGGCGGGATCGGCAGTCACCGGACAAGTTTGGTGAGATTTTACGTTCAAAAAATAGAACTCTTGCAAGCCCTGCAGCCCCACCTCACGGATTAAGCCTGATAAAAGTACTCTACTAACCCGAATAAATCGGAATTTTAGAATGCTTGGATAAGTGCCATGGAATGAATTTCACAACAAAGCATGAAAGTTATGTAGCCGGAATTCGGAGGAGTGTTGCCAAACGTNNGTCTCGCATGCTCGCTTACCTGTTATGTCAACACTCCTCCAAATCCTTTAAAGCAGTTTTATTTTTTCATCGCTGAATATCTTGCCAGCAATGATTGCAGTTTCCATGGGGAAGAAAGACATACCCGTGAATCATTGCAGAGAGTCATCACCTCACAAAATGAAAGGAACTCTGCATGAGCATCACTTAATTCAGTGTCTATTCGCTGGATTATATTGAGCTGCCTTTTCATGTCAAGACCGGCAATTTTCAGACTTCTCAGCCAGCCGTTCTCAACTTCACGACATATCGTCAGGGCAGAGAGACAGGTTATCCCGGCACCGGATTCGACTGCTCTTTTGATAGCCTCGGGATGCCCCATTTCCATTACTATATTTACATCATCCATATAGCTTCCAAATTTACTGCGAATGGTAGCAACAGTCCCGGAGCCATGTTCACGCATAATCCACTTCTTACCCTTCAGGTCGCTTTCCATATCAAAAACTTCGTTATGGGCCAGGGGGTCAGTTGGACCACACAGCACCATCAATTCATCGTTAAACCAGGGTTTAGAAAGTACCTTGTCTTTACCTGACAGCGGCCCTTCCACAAAACCAAGATCCATTTTCCTGTCCAGAACAAGCTTTTCTGAGTACATTGTGTTGTGCACAAGCATGTTGATATGTACTTTGGGATGAACGCGTTTAAAGGCACCAATAAGATAGGGAAGGATGTAGTTTCCCAAAGTTGTGCTTGCAACCATCTCGATATGTCCTTCAAGTGTGTCATTCCGCTCGGACATGACCGATTGAATACTGCCTACCTGACTGGTAATATCCTTTGCAAGGGGTAACAGGTAGCGCCCCCGGGCATTGAGCAACAAGCTTCTTCCGTGCCTGTCGAAAAGAGATCCACTGAGCTGACTCTCCAGCTCCGCTAATGCCATACTCACTGCAGACTGAGTAACGAATAGCTTCTTACTGGCTTTCGTCACCTGGGCAGTTTCAGCAACAGCTATAAATATTTCTAATTGTCTCAGTGTGATAGACATGGCAAACCCTAATTCCCTGTTCAATATTATTGATATTGCGTATCGTTTTTATTTACCAGCGTTTTGGCAATATATCATTTTTGAGAACTTTCTCAAGTCTTTTTCCTGTAAGGATTACCAATGAGTACAGGCTTCCGGAAGGACCACAACGTAGGACATTCTAACGAAATTCCTATTGACACCCTTATCACAATTATTTAAATTACGCCGGATTCAATCATTCGCATAAATGTCTACCATCAATGATAACGCTTGGCAAAGTTGTATTTTGTCTCCAATACAATCTTAACAAGGAATCACAATGGAACAGGAGTTCACGGCTTTTCTTTATCAAAAAGATGTGCTCTGGGTTGCAGCGTTTACCCTCGGCGGATTATCCTTTGCGCTTGGCCCCATCGCAATTGTCTACTTATTGATGCCCAATAAGACACGGCAAATCGACAACAAATCCCTCCAGTCCATTGAATGCGGTATGGAACCAATTGGTGACCCATGGATCCGATACAATGTAGTCTTCTACCTCTATGCTCTCATTTTTCTTGCCTTTGACGTCGACGTTCTTTTTCTCTTTCCTGTTGCCATCGCATATAACGATGCAGTATTTGCGTCGTCTATTCGTGATTTTGTCGAAATTATACTATTTGTTGGAATCTTATCACTTGCTGTCGTCTATGCCTGGATCAAGGGAGTATTTAAGTGGGAACGCAAAACGTACCTTCGTCGTTAGTTCAATTTGCAATAGCAGATAAACTCATCAATATAGGCCGGGCAAACTCACTATGGCCCCTCACCTTCGGCATCGCCTGCTGTGCTATCGAAATGATGGCCACTGGTTGTGCCAGATTTGATATGTCCCGGTTCGGAGCAGAGGTTTTCCGTCCATCTCCACGACAAAGTGATGTGATGATTGTCGCAGGGACCATTACCAAAAAAATGATGCCCGGTATAAAAGTTCTGTATGATCAAATGCCAGAGCCAAAATGGGTAATGGCTCTTGGCAATTGTGCCATTTCCGGGGGTCCATTTGCCTTTGAAGGCCAATACTCTATTGTCCTTGGTGCGGACGAATTCCTCCCCGTCGATGTCTACGTCCCCGGATGTCCACCGAGACCGGAGGCCCTGCTGCAGGGTATTATTGAACTTGAGCATCTTATCTCTGACTGGAAGAGATGGGAAAATCCTGAAATTGCTTAAATTCTTTCTCTTACCGAGCCTGGCCTCAGTAACTGAGCTTTTTTTGCAGCCTTTCGGAGTATTACAATATGATTATTGAAAAAACAAAGCTGGCTTTCCAGAAGTTGCTTCCGGCAACTGAACCTGAACCTCCCGCAGTCGAAGATCCAGGCGAAGAAGTTGAAGAAGAAAAGGGAAAAAAAGCAAAAGTTAAAAAAGAGCCAAGGCAAAACGGAGTTATTGAATGTGATTATGCCGTCCATGGATATCATCTTGACGCCCAGGTCGCTCCGGAGCAACTCATCGAAGCCGTCACTATTGTCGACGAGGCTGAATTTTTTATAGAGAGTATTACTGGTGTTGACTGGATTAAAGAAGGCCAGATTGAGGTAGTTTACGATTTCAGTCGATACGACTTTGATACCTGCCGGGTTGTTATCAGGACGAGAGTTAACCGAGACAATCCTGTTGTCCCGACAATTACCACCATTTATGCCGGTGCTAACTGGCATGAACGTGAGACACACGATTTTTTCGGTATAAAATTTGACGGACACCCACACCTTATCCCGCTGCTCCTCCCCGAAGATGCAGATTTTCATCCACTCTTAAAGGATTTCAAGGCATGAGTTCTCCAATTCAACTCCAAACAGACGAGACATTTGTTCTCAATGTTGGCCCACAGCACCCTGCTACCCACGGTGTGCTCAGAGTCAAGATGGAAATGAATGGCGAGTACATCGTCAACGCTGAAACCGTTATCGGATATATCCATCGGATGCATGAGAAAATGGGGGAAAATAAAACCTACCCCCAATATTTAATGAATCTCAGCCGCATGGACTATCTGGGCGCTTTAGGTTACTCTCACGGTCACGTACTCGTAGTTGAAAAAGCTGCAGGGATCGAGGTGCCTGAACGGGCTGAGTATATCAGGGCCATAATGGTAGAGCTGAACCGCATTGCTTCCCACCTCTTCTGGTTTGGTGCATTTGTCATGGATCTCGGCGGATTCAGTCCGCTTATGTATGCACTTCAGGATCGGGAATATATTCTGGATATGCTGGAAGCGGTTACCGGATCACGGCTTACCTATTGCTATTTCAGATTTGGCGGGCTTTACAACGATATTGACGACGACTTTATCGATGCCGCCAGGCGATTTATTCCACGCATGCGCAAGTCTCTCATAAAATACGACAAACTTGTAACGGGCAATATCATTTTTCGAAAGCGCCTCGAAGGCAATGCGCTGCTGTCAAAAGAGACATGTCGTAAGTACGGTGCTTCTAGTGCCGTAGCTCGCGGCTCTGGTATTAATTTTGATGTGCGAAAAAATGAGCCCTATTCCGTCTATCCTGATTTCGATTTTGATGTCCCTGTTTATCATGAAGGCGACTCTCTTGCACGTTACATGGTTCGGATGAAGGAAATGGAGCAATCTCTTCGTATAATTGAGCAGGGATTGGATAAACTTCCCGATGGACCGATAATGCCAAAGAAAAAACCGAAACTGATAAAACCCCCGGCGGGAGATTATTACCAGGCAGTTGAAACCGCCAGGGGAAGTTTCGGTGTCCGGCTGGTAAGTGATGGGACTAAAACCCCATACCGTTTGAAGCTAAGATCCCCTACGTACTCCAATATGCACTTATTTGATGAATCATGCAGAGGTATGATGATCATGGACGCTCTTGCATTCATGGGCAGCCTTGATCTGGTCATTCCCGAGATAGACAGGTAAGAGGAAACTATTTATGAGCTTAACACTCCTGAATGTAATTTTTGCAGTTGTCGTGGCTATCGCTTTTGCCGCAGCCAACGCCGCCTACCTGGTCTGGGCTGAAAGGAGAGGGGCCGCACGCATTCAACGACGCCCAGGTCCTAACATTAATGGCCCCTTTGGACTGCTACAGCCTCCACTTGACGGCATAAAGTTGATGGCAAAACAGCTCATAATCCCGGGTGGTGCCGACAAGGTTCTCTTCATCGGGGCCCCCGTACTTGCAATGTACCCGGCCATCATGAGTTTCGTCACGATTCCTTTCAGCGACTCTATTGTCGCCCATAATATTAATGTGGGTATCCTGATGATCTTTGCTTTTGCCTCTACAGGCAGCATGTCTTTGATCTTTGCAGGCTGGAGTTCGCGCAATAAATATTCCATGATGTCTGCCGTCCGTGCAGTATCTCAGTCGGTAGCTTATGAAATCCCAATGCTTATCACAACGATTACGGTTGTGATGATCGCCGGTTCCATGGATCTTATGGAGATTGTACATCAGCAGTCCAGTTCTATTCTACACTGGAATATTTTCCCACTGCTGGGTAAATCCCACAATATTTTGATGCCCGCCTCTTTCCTTATCTTTTTCATCTGTACTCTCGCTGAAACCAACCGTGCACCTTTTGATCTTGGCGAGGCTGAAAGTGAACTGGTCGCAGGATTTCACACGGAATACGGCAGTATGGGGTTTGGCCTGTTCTTTATGGGTGAATATGCCAATATAGTCATCGGTTCCTGTATGACTACAATACTCTTTTTAGGTGGCTGGAGTTGTCCTTTTGGGCTCTTCCCCGGGGTATGGTGGTTCCTCCTTAAGCTCTACCTGCTGATAGCAACATTTATCTGGATACGGTGGACCTTTCCCCGTACAACCATCTATGGACTGTTGAATCTTTCCTGGAAGATTCTTATCCCTCTCTCTCTTGTCAATCTCCTGCTTACTGCAGGATTAATAAAGGTGTTTTGAAATGGTCACCTACTTTAAAGACATTTACAGTGGTCTGGTAAGCCTTTTTATCGGCATGGAGGTCACCTTCAAAGAATTTTTCAAGCCCACTGTCACCGTTCAATATCCCTATGAAACGCTGACCATGACGGAGAAATACCGGGGACATGTTGAACTTATTGAAAGTGATGAAGGAAAACCTAACTGTGTCGTTTGCGGTCTTTGTCAGAGGGCTTGTCCCTCCGCCTGTATTACTCTTGCCGGGGTAAAACCGGAAGGTGAGAAAAAAAAGGTTTTGACTAAATACATTCTCGACTTCACCAGATGTTCTCTCTGTGGCTCGTGCGTTGAATCCTGTAATTTTAACGCCCTGGAGTTTTCAAAAGAATACAACCTTGCATCTACCCGCAGAGAAGATTTCATCTTTGATCTCCTTCAACGCCTTGAGGCCAGAAACAAATGATCTCTTCCACACCTATAGCAGCTCCTCCTGCTCTATTCAGCGCAGACGGTTTAGTCGGAGTTATCTTTCTCGTCATGATTGCCGTTACAATTATTGGCGGGTTCATAGCCTGCAATTCTGAACGGCTGGTCCGGGCAGTTGCCGGTTTGATTGTCTGTTTCGTTGGAGTTGCAGGGTTGTACTACTTCCTCAACTCACCCTTTGTTGCCATGATGCAGGTGCTTATCTATGTAGGAGCAGTTGCGGTAACTATCTCATTTGCCATCATGCTTGCCGCCCCTGAAGAACAAAAGAAGATTGGTGTTTCCAGCCCCCTTATCGGACCGTTTGGCTTCGGCACCGCCGCTCTTATCGCCGGGGGGTTTTCAGTTCTCGCGGTTAGAACGGAATGGCCAGCCATAGCAAAAATCAATGATGGCTCCATAAAAAAGATCGGAATCCAACTTTTGACAGATTACTCGATGGTATTTGAACTCATTTCCATTGTACTCCTTATAGCAATTATCGGCGCTTTGGTTATTGCCCGTGTCGAGAGGAAAAACTGATGTCGGTTCTTACCCTGTATAACAGTCTTAATACATTTCTCATCCTTGGTGCCCTCTTGTTTGGTATGGGTGTATACGGCATTGTTACCCGAAAAACTTTTATCGGAATGCTCATTGCTGCCGAGCTACTTCTAGCCGGGGCATCTGTAAACTTTATGGCTTTCAACAGATTTACCGCACCGGACCCTGTCGTCGGCCAGATTTTCACGCTCTTTATCATGGCAATTGCTGCTGCAGAGGCGGCTATCGGACTGAGTATCGTTATAGCTGTCTATCACCATTACAAATCTATTGACGCTGAAGACACTGTACAACTAAAAGGTTAGCTATGGAGCCATCTGGAATGGACTACAAACTGCTCATTGCTCTGATTATCCCTCTCATCGCAACCCTGGGGGTTATGTTCAGGGGTGATAACGAAAATATACGAGAAGGAATTTCCTCAGTTTCCTCAATTCTCCTCCTTCTTGTTGTTGGATCAATGGTGCCTGCTGTATTGAAAGGCAACACCCTCTTCTTCCATATGTTTACCATCCTTCCCGGCGTGACAATAGCTCTGCGCGCTGACTCAATGTCGATGATTTTTGCCATTGTGGCATCTTCCCTCTGGACGATTGCTGTTTTCTATTCCATGGGCTATATGCGTAGCCTGAAAGAGCACGCACAGACCCGTTTTAATGCCTGTTTTGCTCTTGCAATCTTTGGTGCGATCGGAGTTGCTTTCTCCGACAATCTTTTCACCATGTATCTTTTTTATGAGATTGTCTCCATCTGTACCTATCCCCTGGTCGCACATCATCAGGACGAAGAGGGATACAATGGTGGAAGAAAATACATTATTTATCTGACTACAACAGCTAAAGCTTTTCTGCTGCCCGCCATGGTTCTCATCTATGTTCTCACCGGTACTCTGGATTTTGCACCAAACATTTCCACCGGCATCTTCCCACCGGATATCAACAAGACTCTGGTGATCATGCTCTATATTTTTTGTATATTCGGCTTTGCAAAAAATGGTGTCATGCCATTCCATCACTGGCTGCCTGGTGCGATGGTTGCACCTACCCCGGTCTCTGCACTCCTCCATGCCGTTGCTGTAGTCAAGGTTGGTGTGTTTTGTACCACCAGAGTCATGCTCTATATCTTTGGTACCGAAACCATGCATACACTCAACCTCGGTATACCAACTGCCTATTTCGTCGGTTTCACAGTCCTGGCCGCTTCCGTTATTGCCTTATCCAAAGATAACCTGAAAGCACGACTTGCATATTCTACTGTGAGCCAGCTCTCCTACATAATTATGGGTGTAGCCCTGCTCACTGATCGCGGAATCCAGGGTGGCCTGATCCATATAGTCAATCATGGCTTTTCCAAGATAACGCTGTTTTTTTGTGCAGGTGCCATCTACGTAGCCAGCCACAAAAAATATATATCTGAAATGGATGGCTTAGGCAAAACCATGCCTTTTACCTTTGCTGCTTTCGGTATTGCATCACTCTCCATGATCGGCGCTCCTCCTGTTGCCGGCTTTATCACCAAATGGAACTTACTCATAGGCTCCGTTGAGGCTCATCAGCTTGGTATTCTCCTTATTTTGATTGCAAGTACCATGCTTAATGCTGCTTATTTTGCACCTATTACATACAGGGCCTTTTTTGGAAAAAGGCCGGCAAACGAGCCTTTTGAAGGAATAAAAGAGGCTCCTTTATCCATGCTTATACCGATTCTCATAGCATGCGCAATATCCGTGATAATTGGTATTTTCCCTAATTTCATGTTGCAATTTGTAAAGGCGGTGACAGGATGATTGTACAGATAATCGATTACCTCAAAGAGCACGCCAGAGCAGTGCAGAACTCCTGCTACCTGGGTGTTGCGATCATGCTGATATGGAGTGTTTTAGGTGTCGACAACCATCACGCGCATACCTGGGGGGAAAAACACATTCCCGGCTTCTGGTCTCTGTTTGGAATTGGGGCAAGTGTCGTGCTCATTTTCTTTGCTCGATGGTTCGGTAAGAGTGGAATTATGACCCGAGAGGATTACTATGACAACTAGTTTTATCCACCCGGCCCTTATCCTGATATTCGGCGGCCTTCTTCTGCCTTTTGTCAAAGGTCCTTTCAGGAAACCATATCTTTTCATAGTCCCATTATTGACTCTGCTGAATGTAGTCTACCTGAGCTGGCACCCTGGCGTCTACGGTGTAGTCAATTTCATGGGAGGAGACTGGACTCTCACCTTTGGCCGTGTAGACCGTTTATCAATGGTCTTTGGTTTCATCATGGCTCTCATGGCTGTCATTGGCACAGTATACGGATTACACGTTAATGATGATCTACAACATATAGCTGCCTGGTTCTATGTCGCAGGCTCCTTAGGAGTCATTTACTGCGGCGACTATCTGGTACTCTTCCTCTTCTGGGAATTAATGGCTTTTGCCTCAACATTTCTTATCTGGTTCAATAAAGATAAAGGATCTCTTGCTGCAGGATATCGTTATCTCCTTGTACACACCTTTGGCGGAGTGGTACTTCTTTTGGGTTTTGTTCTCAGATATCAGGCGACGGGTGATCTCTCCTTTGTTCTTCTCAGTGAAGAGAACACACATCTTTATACCTGGCTTATCATGGCCGGCCTTATGCTGAACGCTGCGGTGCCGCCGCTTCATTCCTGGCTGCCGGATGCGTACAGTAAAGCCACTGTTACCGGCGCAGTTTTTATGTGTGCTTTCACTACTAAAACTGCCATTTATACCCTTGCCAGAGGTTTTGCCGGATTTGACATCCTGATCGTTCTGGGTGTTATCATGGCCATTTACGGAATTATATATGCTATCATTGAGAATGATATTCGTCGACTCCTTGGTTGGGAAATTGTCAGTCAGGTTGGCTATATGGTCGCTGGTGTAGGGATTGGAACTGCCCTTGCGATCAACGGTACATGCGCCCACGCCTTCGCTCATATACTCTATAAAGGACTGCTGTTTATGGCAGCTGGAGCAGTTATCCATGCTACCGGGAAATCCAAATTTACAGACCTTGGAGGTCTCTATAAAAAAATGCCGCTTACCTTCTTTTTCCTGGTAATAGGCGGCATTTCCGTATCTGCTTTTCCTTTCTTTTCAGGTTTTGTGACCAAGTCCATGATCATAGCTGCAGGTTTTGAGGAACATCTTCTGATCCCCGCTTTTCTCCTTACCATGGTCTCCGTCGGTACTTTTTTAGTGGCAGGCCTGCGTTTACCCTATCTTATTTTCTTCGGTGACAGCAGGTGCAGCGATGAAACCTGGGCCAAAGCTGAAGATCCACCGTGGAATATGCAGCTGGCGATGTTAGCTGCCGGTTTTTTCTGTCTACTGGTCGGCTCATACACGCCATTTCTTTATAATATGCTGCCCTATACAGATGTTGCTTTTCATCCCTATGGCAGTTATCACCTTAGCGAAACCCTACAATTGCTTGCTTTCACTGCGATTATTTTTATCTTCCTGAAAGATAAAATCGGTGCGAAGGCTACCATCAGCCTGGATCTTGACTGGTTTTATCGAAGAGGAGGACGTCTTTTCCTCTGGCTGGCTAAAAACCCTATTCAGTGGCTCGACAATTGTTGGGGAACAGCATACAAAGTAATCGGCCTCTACCCTCTTATGACCACGGCACGATTCTGGTCATGGTTTGACTGGCATGGTATCGACGGTATTGTAGACGGGAGTGCCAGATGTGTGCGAGCTATTGGCCGGAGAGTAAGTCTCACCCTGCAAAGGGGACAGATTCAGCAGACAATTTATATTTCCGTCACCTTTGCAGCTATTCTTCTGGTTTCGTATGTCTGGTTATAACATTTTGAACTCAAGGATCACTTCGTAATGGATCAACTATTGCTTAATACCGGCTTCCCAATTCTGAGTGTACTCATTTTTCTGCCTCTAGCAGGAGCTGTATTGCTTCTCCTTACAAAAAATGATGCCATATGTAAAAATATTACCCTGCTTGTTACTAGTCTGGTTGCAATTTTATCCATTTGGCTTATTTGCGGCTTTGATAAGAGCTCTGCGCAATTCCAATTTGGTGAACACTACAGCTGGATAAATAGTTTTAATATTAATTATACTATTGGTGTGGACGGCATTTCTATTCTGCTGATCCTTATGACCACCTTCATAATGCCGTTTTGTATCCTTGCCTCATGGTCTTATATAAAAACGAGAATTCAAACTTTCATGATCTGCATGCTCATCATGGAAACTGCGATGATTGGAGTTTTTGCAGCCCTTGATTTTGTTCTTTTTTATGTGCTTTGGGAGGCAATGCTTATCCCAATGTATATGCTCATTGCCATATGGGGAGGACCCAGAAAGATATATGCCTCTATCAAATTTTTTCTCTACACTCTTTCAGGTTCTATCCTGCTGCTTGTTGGAATAATCTGGCTTTACACTGCTAATAATTACAGTTTTTATATTCCAGACATGATGTGGCAGGATTATTCCCTTACGGCCCAGACTTACCTCTTTATCGCATTTTTCCTCGCTTTTGCCATCAAGGTACCCATGTTTCCCTTCCACACCTGGCTGCCTGCTGCACATGTAGAAGCTCCGACAGCTGGTTCTGTGGTTCTTGCCAGTATCTTACTTAAAATGGGCACCTATGGCTTTCTGCGATTTGCTTTACCGATCACCCCGGAGGCAACTGTTGTTTTGATGCCATATGTGCTCTGGTTGTCTATTGCGGGTATTATCTACGGTGGTTTTACCGCACTTGCTCAGAGCGATATGAAAAAACTCATCGCTTACTCATCCGTTGGCCATATGGGCTTTGTAACACTGGGAATCTTTGTTTTGAATATCGAAGGCGTTGAAGGTGCTATTTTACAAATGGTAAATCACGGTATTACTACGGGGGCCCTGTTTCTTTGTGTGGGTATGATCTATGAAAGGACTCACAGCCGTGAATTGAAGGCCGCGACAGGCTTAGGTAAATATATGCCCATATTTATCACCTTCCTTGCATTCTTTTCCCTCTCATCATTCGGTTTTCCCGGCACAAACAGTTTTGTCGGTGAATTTATGATTCTGGCCGGGGCATTTGAGTTTGACACCAGTTTAGGCAGGTTCCCATATCTTGCCCTGGCAGCTATTCCCGGAGCTGTTCTTGCCGCTGCCTACATGCTGAGAATGCTTCAGAAGGTCATCTGGGGTGGCACTGATAATCCGGATCAATCGTGGATCAGCGACTTAAATCTGAGGGAAATAGTGACCCTTTCACCATTTCTCTTTTTCGTATTTTGGATTGGACTCGGACCACAACCATTTCTCGATCTGATACATACGAGTGTTGTGCAATTGTTGGATCAATTCCATGCACATCAGGCTACTACAGTGGCAGCCAATATGTTGTTAAACTGAGTTACGACGATCGCATAATAACTTTATTTTCCAGATGACTATGAAAAAACTTCATATGGGGGACACGTAAATTTTCTATTATTCCACTGTACCAGGGTACGTCGTAATGATAGAAAAATTACAGCAACGAAGCAGGTAAGCAAGCCTGCGAGACTCCGGATGAAGATTTTTTTACGACGCCATCAGTTATAATTAACCCCGATGAACGGGATAAGTACCTTCAAAAAATAATTTTTCGACCTAAACACGCTGGAAATTATTATTAGGTACTAAAAAGACCTCGTAAAGGTAACGCAATGCTATTTCTCCCTGAATTAACGCTGTTAGGAGCTGGCCTGACTCTCTTCATTTTCAGTCTAGGAAAGCCAAGTAGTGGAAAAATAAGGAACCTGGCGCTATCTCTGGCGGCTGTCACATTTCTTGCCACAATGCTTTGTATCTACTCTGAAGGTACTCTTTTTTATAATTCCTACAAAGTAGACTTCTTCTCCCAGTTTTTCAAAGTACTTATTGCTTTAGCAACCTTTATAGTCCTTATCTTCAGCGGTAAACTGGATGGTATAAAAGAAGATATTCAGCCGGAATATTATCTCTTCCTCTTCATGTCAGTCCTCGGCCTCATGATGCTCGTGTCCAGTGTTGAACTTCTGGCGATTTTTATTTCTCTAGAACTCTCATCATTTGCTGTATACCTCATGGTACCAATGAGAAAGGCAGGGAAGATGGGCGGAGCTCAAGTAGAGGCGGGTATCAAATATCTTCTCTACGGGGTTGTGGCCACCGGCTTGATGCTCTATGGAATGAGTTATATCTATGGCCTGACAGGATCAACCCACCTTGGAGTAATTGCAGATAAACTATCTCGGATGTACAACCAGCCTGCCGCCGTGATTGCTGTTGTTCTTGTTTTGGCCGGGTTCTTTTATAAGCTTGCCCTGGTTCCACTTCATTTCTGGGTCCCTGATGTTTACGAAGGTGCCTCTAATGAAACTACATCTTTTATCGCCACGGTTCCTAAACTGGCAGCGGTAGCCCTTCTTATCCGCATTGTTACCCTGGTTACGCCAGACGGAAATGTTATGACCAAAGTATTAATGGTTTGTGCCATAGCATCCATGTTCTATGGAAACCTTTCAGCTCTCGTGCAAACAGACGTCAAACGGTTACTTGGCTTCTCAGGGATCTCTCATGCCGGATTTGTTCTTCTAGGTCTTTTAACATTTGATCTTACCGGTTATGCAACAGCTATGTATTACATTGTCGGGTATGTTTTTATGAATCTGGCATGTTTCCTGGTAGTATGTACAGTTGCTCAAAATGGAAATAATGTATCGATAGATGACCTGACCGGCTTACATAAAAGAGCTCCTCTGCTTGCACTTACATTGACAGTAGGTCTTTTCGCGCTAGCAGGCATCCCCCCCCTGGTTGGTTTCACAGGAAAATTCATGCTGCTCGTCGGCGCATTAAAGCAGGGGTACCTCCTCCTGGTCACTCTGGCTGCAATTAATACAGCTATAGCTATCTATTATTACCTTTCTATTGTAAGAATTACTTTCTGTACAGATGATGCAGACCGGGGGAGTGTAATAACAGGTCGTTTTCATTACATTCTATGCTTTTCACTGATTCTGATCATAATTATTATGGGTACAATCCCACAAAAATTTATTGATATAACAACTACTGCGGTTCAAACCCTCGTTTAGTGGTTTTGGAATAATTTTCTTATTTTTATAGGAATTTACATTGATTTTTATGCCGGCCTTGAGAGTGACTTCTCAAGGCCTTTTTACTTAGACATCTCAAACTCTGAATTTATACGAGAATAATATTTATATGAATATGTGGCTCTTTTTCATTCTTTTCGTGCTCATCTTCACATTCTGTCTTGAAGCGGTTGTTTCCTTTCTGAACATTGGAGCACTTACCTCCACGCTTCCTAAAGAATTCGAAAACATTTATGACAATGACAAGTATAAAAAGTCTCAGGAATATACAAAAATCACTTCCCAATTCAGCCTGATACAGAACGGATTCTCCACCCTTATTACCATCCTGTTTTTATTACTTGGCGGTTTTAATATGATTGATCTCTGGGCCAGAAGTTTTGGCTTTAGTGAAATAATAACAGGACTTATCTTTACCGGTATCCTGATCTTATTCAGTTTTTTATCAGGGCTTCCTTTTTCAGTCTACTCTACTTTCGTCATCGAAGAGCAGTTTGGATTTAACAAGACCACTATTCAAACGTTTATTCTGGATATAATAAAAGGTTCAGCTCTTATCATTATTATTGGCGCTCCTGTTCTCACCCTGATTCTATGGTTTTTTATGTCAGCGGGAACCTACGCATGGCTTTTTTGCTGGATTGGTGTTTTTATAATATCTCTTTTCCTGCAATTCATAGCTCCTGTTGTCATCATGCCGCTTTTTAATAAGTTTTCGCCCATTGAGGAAGGTGCCTTGAAAGACAATATCATCCGCTATGCCAATCAGGAAAACTTTAAACTCCAGGGCATTTACACAATGGACGGATCAAAAAGATCTTCCAAGCTCAATGCCTTTTTTACAGGATTGGGCAATTTCAGAAAGATTGTATTCTACGATACCCTGCTCGAAAAACTTACCGAATTAGAAATTACTGCAATCCTCGCCCATGAAATGGGCCACTTCAAACTCAAACATATCACAAAAATGATAGTGGGATCTGCAATCCAGACAGGTATACTATTTTACCTGCTCTCTCTGTTCCTTCATAGCAAAGGTCTTTCAACTGCCTTCAGTATGCAGCACCTGTCAATCTACTCAAGTCTTGTCTTCTTTGGTTTTATATATTCACCGGTCAGCATGTTGACCTCCATTATCTTTAATGTCATTTCCCGCAAGCACGAATATGCTGCTGATAAATATGCTGCTGTCACCACAGCCCAACCAGAATTGCTTATTGAAGGTCTTAAAAAGTTAACGATAGCCAACCTGGGCAATCTCACCCCCCACCCTCTTCATGTTTTTCTACATTACAGTCATCCGCCGGTACTTATGCGAATTAAAAAATTACAACAACTGGCCAGTCTCCCTCAATAGCCGACACATATTCACCTTGACACTACCATTGGTTAGATGGTTAGCTGGTGAAAGTACAATTACTCCTCACTCGGAGTCTGCGCTGAATTGTCTTTTGTCAGGCAGATTCGAATAGACTCATAGAATGTACAGCTTTTATCATTTTTATTTTGGCCTATTGCTTTTTGACAACGAAATGGTATTATTTTCAAACAAATTTATGCTTAAAATTCTGCTTTCAGGAGAACAATATGGAAAACTGTGAGTTCCGTAAGCCCTTAATCCAATCAGCTGCTATTCTCTTTACTGTACTTATCCTTTTTGCTTTCATATCTTCCTCAACAACCGGCGGTGCCATGGCAATATTCTCGGGGATAGGTAATCTGGTTCTCTTTTTGATTGGTTTAGCAATTGCACTTCCCTTTTCTATTGCTGTCATTATTGCAATTTTCCTCGGGGCAGTAGCTCTCTACTCTAGAGAGACTTCTGCTCAAATGTACTCTGAATTAAAAAAAAACTTTTCAGAAAACATAGTCACGCTTAAGGATAAATGGTCCTGCTCTGCTGACGGATCAAACCAGACCTGTTCCACGGAGGAGGCTAGCCAGATAAAACAGGGTATTGTACAACTGGAAGAGAACAGTGTGGTTCTGCAAGAAAAAATCCAGGTACTCAAAAATGACAATAGCACCCTTACTGAAAATTTAGCTGGCCTGACAGAACAAAACTTTGCTCTTAAAGGGCAACTCGACGAATTTGGTCATGCTGTCAACAAATTGCAAAGTTCTAAAAATGAGTTGCATGAACTTGTCTCAGCACTTAGCATTAAAATTGATGATGATCGGAAAGCTGATCTAAAAGATCAGGTTTCAAAACTTGGCCTCCTGCAAAGCGAATCAAACAAAAATCTAGAAGCGGTTGCAGCTCGAATAGAATCTCTGGAAACTAATATCAAACAGTCTCCTACTGCCGGGATTTTTTCATATATCGAAAGTGATGCTGACCAGACCGTATTCATAGCTAAGATTGAAGAAGCTGTCTCCCAGGAAATGACGTATGCCCAAATTGATGATTACCTCACCGAAAACCTCAATCCTGAACTGGATAAAATAATTAAAGATCATCCGTCTTTGACAAAAACCTATATCCGTAACCTGAAACGAGAATAATCCAACCCGACTAGCCGGAAAACTTTCAGTCTCGCTGGATAAGTACCTTGAAAGTAAATGGAACAGCATAATTTCAAAATAGACTTCTTGGTTCGAAGTCTGCTCTTATCTCTTGTTTTTTTATGACAGAAGTTCAGGA